>CAZQSD010000137.1:0-7530 GCA_964595885.1 uncultured Sangeribacter sp. | reverse complement strand
AACTAACTCATTTATTTTCAACGGCATAAATTAAATTTTAACGAAGTATTGTTTGAATATATCTTGAATAATCGTATCAAGACGATTAAGTTCTGCATTTATTTCACTTGCCGATTGTTTGAGCTTATTAGTGCATGAGTTTTTCACTCGTTGTTTATCGCTATCCCATTTGGCAACATCTATCCGGTAGCCAGTAGTAAACTCAATTCGTTTGCCTCCGAAGACTACCCTCATCCTTATAGGCACGTTTTCGATGATGGGCTTTCCGTCCTTCTTACGGGATTCAAGCTGAAAGGTGATATTTCGTTTCAGATTCATATTGGGGTGTTTTAGATTCTACACCCAAAATTATACCCAATTTTGAGATATGGAAGGATTTTTCAAAATATTTTATTTTAGTCATATTGTGTAAGTGTTTAATTATAAGGGTATATTGATATGATGTGATTATGTGTGACTATATAGGTTATATTCCCTCTCTCTCCGCTTATAATTAAAGCGAATCCGCTGTAGTCCACAAGGTTACAGCGGATTTAATTTTATATACATACAAAATTCCATACATATTGTAGGCCAAACCTCGCCCCATACAAATGTGTTGGTATCATAGAAAATCGGTACACGCTTGGGTAGTTTCTTTAAGTTAAGTACAGAATCAAAAGGAATCCAGCTGAAAGATTTAAGCAAGTATAAACGAAAAAAGAGCGGACGAATTCACTCTTTCCAATCGACTACTGTCGGTTTCTAAAATCGTTGCTTTCGCACTCGAAGTATTTCGTTAAAGAGGAAACTACCCTTTGAGAATGCTTATTGGCAAATCTGCTGTAATACTTTATCCAAATATGGTTTGAATTTCGAATCAGTAAGCGGACTTTTATACATCGCATACACCAAATTTTCATATTCTTTTGGATGCAGCTTGCAGACAACCCTTTCCTGCTCAACATTATTCAGGAATTGCTCTTTGGTTCCGACTTGAATGCCGTAGTCGAAAGGAATGACGCAATTTCGAGGGAAATTAAACGGAATCCCTTCTAAATCTAATCCAACTTCAATGTCTTTATCGAAGAAATATCCCACTAAATGCTTATCCTTCTTTACGTATCCATGTGTCAGTTGATCTAATGGGATACCAACCCTGCTTTTTGTTGTAGTAAAGCAAGTGACGATTCTCAAATTGTCGTCTTGATATATTGTTACAAAATATTTATACTTTGGGGGAGGGATATTCTTCACAAAAGCATATATAACTTCTCGGGGCTCAAACATAAGATGTCAATTTATATTTGACCATTAAGTTGAGCTTGAAAGCCCATGTTCCATTTGGCATCCTCATACACTTCGCATAAATCCTCATCATCTTTAATAAGATCCTTAAGGTCTACGCGACAATCAGACTTGCCATCCTGAAACTGAACATGGTTTTCCAATTTGGTCTTTGTCCATAGGGCATCTGGCAAATGCGTTTGATCAGTCAGCCAATCAGCACTTTTATCGCCATATTTTGATAACTCTTCATCAATAATCGACAAATCATATTCGCTTAGTTCTCCAAAAGGACCATTGGGATCATTATTGATTGGAATCAATGAATGGATAATAAGCTTGCCCTGCTCCGATTTGGTTGCTTTGACAAAATCAGAAAAGAAATTATCTTTATCCTTAATTGAGTATAGCTCAGGCGCAACAGGTCCTTTCTCCCAAACATAATAATCTAACCATGTAAGGGGGAAGCCACGCATCAACACAAATCGTTCATCTATCAAATATACGATTTTAAGTATCTTGCGCATATTGATGCCTGGAACTTTATTAGCTATATAAGCTAATAATGCTCCATTCTTTTTTCTGTTGGCCTTTATTCCTATACTCATATTCATTTCAATACAATTTACAAAGATAACGCTTTTACTGCTAATATACAACATTCAAACCACACTAATGTTGGTTTTTAACATTTTGATCTTATTAACACTGATGCTATCGGCTATATGGATATAAGGCTTCATTGCCTTGTAATCATTATGCCTTGTCCATTTCATAACGACATTGGGGGTATGCCTAAAGAAAGAGCTTCGCAAATAAAGGTTTTCCTTCCATGTGTGGGTATAGAGAAATTCAGAAAAGCACCTTATTTATCCATTTGCGATATTATATAATTAACTACTGCAACCGATTATCACACCCATCTACCACAAACCTAATATTGGTTTCTGTTGTTACCATAGAAAAGATTATGCTATGACAAATGTTTTAATATGGGTAGGAATTGCCTTGACAGTAATTGGTTGGTTGGCGCTTGCATGGCAAGCGTCAAAAAGATTGGCAGCCAAAAGCGAATTGGATAAATTCTCGCAAAAAAAAGATTCTATGCGACTGAATAGAAATTATTGTTGGGCAATAATAATAACAGGGGTTATGCTGCTACTGATAGCAATAATTATATGAACCGGGATTAATCGTTATCATAACCATGAATCGCATTAGGAGAATTAACTTTATTAACGCTCGGGGTGAGATTTTTCAAAGAAATTTTGTAATTTTGTGACAGATAATTACCATTAAATATTTTTCTATATGTCTATTATCGCGTATTTACCGGTTCTCGCAGGAGTTATAGGTGGTTTCATAGGAGGTCATATTTATAAAAAGAATCGCCATAATAAAAGGAGATAACCGGTTGATAGGATGGGAAGATATCTTGATAATAAGCGAGATATGGAGGAAGCTATTAAGAAATATTCTCAACTTCCTGCCAACAGACGCTTAAAAATTGCTGCAATAGGTTTTGGCATACTGGCTGTTACGCTACTATTGGTTATGCTGATATGGTTTGATCAATTGTCGTGGCACGCTATGCATGTAATTAGAGGATGTGTGGGGTTATGTGCCATAATATTCGCACTCCTGGCTACTATTTTTTTATATCGCGTTTATAGTGCCTATTGGCGAGAACGTAATAGAGGTTAGTTTGGTTTGAATTTGTGAGATAGGAATAAAAACGACAACCATGAAGCATAATAGAATGCCTTAAGTCATGGTTGTCGTTTTTATTTCAATGGAAAGAAAGACTCGGATTGAAAGTCTTATTATTTAACAAGTATCTTCCTTGTGCCTTTAGCTGATTTTTGCAGATAAATTCCTGCGGGCTTGTTTTCAGAAGTCACCTTAAGACCCTGGATTGTGTAATATTCACACTTCTCCTCGTCCTGAGAAAAGCTATCAATAGCTGCAGTTTTGACAACAGGTATCGGCATCAGTTCGGACAACACTACGTCTTCAGCATTCAACAGTGTAAACCGATATTCACCTTCAGCGAGGAGAGGAGCAAAGCGTTCGTTCCATTCAAGAGTCACGCTATCGCCATCTTTGAGATCAATCAGCTGACGTGACATCTTTGCAGCAACATACCCATCGCTGTCAAGCAGTACCGGATAGACAGATCCGGAGTAATCAACATGCTGTGCACGTAAATCAACTTTAATTGAGAAGTCTTTGCTCCTGACTATTTCCTTGTCTCCAAGCTGGAGATTTTCAGCAACCACACGATGACCAATGTCTACTGAATTGAAAGATCTTTTACCGTTTTCACAAATAAGGTGAAGTTCATTCCGGGTTTCAATGTCCTGAACTATGTCATAGTGGATTCCATCACGAATAAACACGGGACTGACGATGTAGTCGCCATCTTCAGGGAAAAACTCACTGGGCACAGAGAAAGCGAGATAGCCGTGATAAACCAGAAATTCCAGTTCTTCACTCTCGCCAACATACAGATCCTCTCCGGTAGCGGTATCTTTAAGTTTAAGACCAAGTGCACCATATACTGTGTCAAGGGCGTAACTGAACATACCGGCTCCTGCACTCAGCCCATGCTGGCAGCTGAAAGCCATTATTTCCTCAGTGTCATCCGTAAATTCTCCGCAGAATACGCCTGTCATGTAGAGTGTGGGGGCAGACTTAGAACCTTCCCTGGCAGGACGGATATCAAGGAACGCCATCTGATTAGAGTTAAACCCATCATGATCGGCGCCTCCGCCAATGCCTAACTGTTCCGGCAAAAGGGCTGAAAGAAGGAAGTAGCCATCTGACATGCCTCCCCACCCCCAATTGATGTGGAAATAATCACCATTTTCACCTTGATAACCGTCGGCGATGAAAGCATGGCCACCGGATGTGCTGACACCGATATATATTACCGGACAATCCTCCATCAGGCGTCTATGTATTAATTCCGCCCATTCGTGAGCCTCGTAGAAATCGCGGAACACGAGTCCAAGCCCATTATCCACTCCAAGTCTTAACCTCATGGCATCGGCTGCATCATATTGGCTACATCCTGATTGCATCCAGCCATAATTCATGTTGCAGGCAACTCCGACTCCATAACAGAAAGATGCTACTGCCTGTGCCTGTTCAGATGTAAAGTCGCTTGAATAGTCATCAAGCATAAGTGAGTAGTCAAAGGGATTTGCATCGTAGTCAAAACTTATGTCTGTGCCTGTCGATGGCCATGCATAGGTATAACTTCCGGTTGGTTGAGGACGGTTGGAGGGATGATATAGCACTTGCGAAATGGCAGTAGCCATACATCCTACGTAAGTATTTCGGGCATTCTGTATTGGGCAAAGATTATTAAAAGGAGCATCCTGGGTCCAATGTGCCGTAACCAAAGGCTCTATGTCTTCCAATACAGATGCATCCGGTGAGCGCAAGACGGCTGGTTGCTCACCGACTGTCTCCATGAACCACTTTAGCCCTTCCGGTAGATTCTCAGCATCAATACTTCCGGTATTGCTATACCCTAATATAGGTAACTTGCTTTCAGCATAGGCTGACACCACTGTGAAGCCTTCCCCATCAGTGTGGTTGAATGCATAAGCAGCTTTATTTTCAGGGACGAAAGCTAATTTATACTGGTTAATACCCCTTACTTTTGCAGCCTTGAAAGGCTGCGCATTAAGCGCAGCCTCCAGAGCTTGTTCAGGAGTGAGGTGTGTGGACGCTACGCATGGTGAGGCCAAGAGCAGCGATACACCTAAAATGAGATTTTTATTCATAACTCCTTAAGAATTGGATAACAAAAATGGTTATTTCACCACTACCTTTACAACCTTGTTTCCTGTGCGGACTACGTAGATGCCAGAAGCAAGGTCAGTATTGCCCACAGCAACTCCATTAGTGTTGTAGACCACTGAGCCTTCAGGAGCTACGATAGACTTGCCGACTACATAGACACCCTGATTGGCCATGACAGCTGATACGCCTGCGGCATCACCAATCATGAATGAAGGGCTTATACGTTGCATGGTGCTATTGCCGTTTTCGTCAGCCATAGTTACTCGCAAATCATACCACTGGTTATTTTCATTTTTGCTGACATTCTTAAGAGAGGCACTGTAAAAGTGACCAAACCCGGGGAAGAGGGTAAGATCTTCATCATTGACCATTTCAAGAGGTTCCCAATTGTCTTTTCCATAAGGCGCATATTCAACTTTGATAGAAGCAGGTGCTTTTTCAGCATAATATGTACCATAGTAGTTATTGGTGGTAGTGGGAACGAAATCTCCCGCATAAATTTGGAGTATTCCATCTTCAGCTGCCTCGAAACGGTTAGTGATAGCACCGGTCTTTGCAGAACGATAGCTAAGGTGAGACAATGTAGGAGGTGTGAAATCATCCAGTGATTCATCATACACGAGCATGGTTTCGTTGCAAGCATCCATGCCGTCAACCTTTAAGTTACGGTTGACTACTGACATTTCTACTTTTGAACGTATGTTTTCCATGTTCAGAGTGCTATAGCGGAAATCCTGAATATCTTTGTAATAATTCCAAAGGTCTTCTCCATCACGTACGAAATGGATCTCGGCCGGCATACAATCGATGTTGCGGTCTTCACCATAAAGACCTTTATAGCTCATCTGGAACATTGGATTTGCAAATCCATAATCATACATTCTGAAATCGAAAATGGGAGCCATAGCCTCACCGTATTCAATATTGGCATCATCGGCATAAGAGATAACGTCATTGAAAGGCACTGCAGAAAAGCCCTCTTCATCATTCAATGCATTCCAATCAGGATGAGCAGGGAAAGGATAACGGCGCACGCCGTCGGGAGTGTTCATCGCCATAGGCATCACACACCCCATGATATCTCCGGTGCTGCCCATCATTGTATATGGGTCTTCCACCCTTATTGAAGTTGTCATAGCTGTGTGAGGACCAATGCCTTCGGGAGGGAAACACATTCTGATGTCTCCGTTCAGCACCTCGTCAATTTCTCCGTGCATCATCATATTGGCTGTAACATTGAGATTGCCATTGCGCACGTAGCATACTTGCAGTGCAGTGCTGTTGACGAATGCTGTCTCATTTTCGTTAGACAGTCCAATATTGGGATTGACGTATTCGTATAGAGATTTGTTATAACGGTCAGAGATGGTGTAGTAGTCGGCAGGATTGCTCTTTACGACACAGCTTTTCAGTTCTTCAGCAGCTGTAAAGATAGTAGTCCAACCAGTTTCGATGTCATAGAGATAGTCTACCTGGGCAACTGCCATTTTGTCTGTTGGAGTACAACGGATACGCGCGATGTTATTCTCAGTGACTTCACCATTTTCATCGAGGGTGCGGAAAATATTCCCGAGGAATATTCCCAATTGACCGGCGTCTTTGTGGACGAAAGAGCGGATATACTGGTGGGTAAAGTAACCCTCTTGCACGATCACACCATCCTTTATTTTTTCAAGAAGTGTGAGTGATCCATCAGGGTTCAGGGCGTGCATCTCAATGTAGTCGGTTGCTTCATTGATTGAAACCTCAATGTCTTCACCTTCTTTGAAGACTATGCCTTCTCTGAAGATTACAGTGGAATAGTTCGTGCCTACAGAACAGAGTGACAAATCGTAAGGCTTCATCTTCAATCACATTATTGAGCAAAATCTCGTTGTCGCTGATGGCATAGCCCCAACCGCGACCTGACTCTAAATTGGCCGGAATTGCATCAATAAGAGTGAACTGACCGTCACGATTGATGTCATAGTCGTTGACAGTGATTTTCACAGTGATGTTTGCCCCTGCTTCTCTTTGGGGAGCTTTGTTTATGTTGCGCTGGGGGGTGAACACATTGGTGGTTAGTTTCAGTCCCGGATGAGCCAATTCACGCTCCGCGAGTTGGATAGGATCGACATCGTCCAGATAGATCACCGGCACATTGGGTGAGGGTGTGTTCACGGCTCCTGCAGTAGCACAACAAGCCATGACTACTGATGTTAGTAGTGTTTTCATCAAATTATGGATTAAAATGACCGGACAGAAAAGTCATTATTATACAAAAATACGCAACACCCTGTCCTAAGAAAGAACAACAAATAATTATCACAATCCTATGTTGCGTTATCTGTTAGCTAACAATTGATATGCAAAGTTAAACAAATTCTTGTTATCTGCAAAATTTTTTTACATATTTATTTTTATTTTAATATAATTATTATGGGTGGAGAGTTGAATGAATATTTCATAATA
>CAZQSD010000136.1:0-7862 GCA_964595885.1 uncultured Sangeribacter sp. | reverse complement strand
GCTAACAATTATAATGTGGCGGCTGCCATAAAGCGTATAGAGATGGCCGGGAAGGCGATCAAGGAGGCGCAGGCAGCATATTTCCCTACTTTATCGGCATCCGCAGCTTGGAATCTTGACAGACAGAGTGGGGCTACAGTAAAGCCGGCGGTGCGCACCTCACAGACTTCCTCATTTTCTCTTGGGGCAACCATGAATTGGGAGATAGACGTGTTCGGAAGAGTTAAGGCTAATGCAAAATCTAAAAAGGCTGCCTATAATGTTGCCCGGGCTGACTATGATGCAGTGATGGTCAGCTTATGTGCCAATGTGGCGACTGCCTATCTTCAGTTGCGCACCTGTCAGGAACAGCTTTCTGTGGCGACAGCCCATATTGAATCGCAGAAACGAGTGATGAACATCACTGAGGCACGTTATGAAGCTGACTTAGGAGATATGCTTGACGTAACGCAGGCGCGAATAGTGCTCTATGGCACTCAGTCAACTCTGCCGGCATTGAATGCACAGATACGCACACTCATGAACGCCATTTCATTATTACTTGGAGAGTATCCGGATTCACTTGTCACTTCTCTTGAGACAATATCACCCATGCCAGAATATAGGCAGACTGTAGCAGCGGGCGTGCCTTCTGACCTGTTGCGTCGGCGGCCGGACATCATTGAGGCGGAATTCCAGCTTGCGGAATATGCCGCCAATATAGGAGTGGCCAAAAAAGACTTCCTGCCAGTCTTGTCATTAACAGGAAATATCGGCACGGCAGCCCACGATGTTGACGGACTGTTTGGGAAACACAGTCTTACCTATTCTGTGGCTCCGCAGCTTTCATGGACTATATTCGATGGACTGGCACGTAATTACCGCACAGCAGAGGCAAAACTACAGTTTGAGGCTGCTATTGAAGACTACAACTTGACCGTGCTTAATGCCGTGAAAGAGGTAGACAATGCGCTGCTGGAATACAGTGCTACCCTGGAGGCAATAGACCTGCAGAGGAAAGTTGTGAATGAGAGTAAGAAGAGCCTTGATCTCTCCGTAGACCTATATAAGAGCGGTCTGACAGCATTCTCCAATGTGGTTGATGGGCAGATGAACTGGCTTGAGAGTCAGAACAGTCTTGTTGAGCTGGAAGGCAAAGCTCTCTCAACCCTTGTCACGCTTTATCAGGCTCTTGGCGGAGGCTGGCAATATTAAATATCAATGAATAAAAACAGTTAGCATATGAAAACATTAATATCCCTCGTTTTGCTGTCAGCTGCCATTTTGCCACTGACCTCTTGCAAACACAAAGAAAAACAAGAGATTGATGAGATTCCGTCAATTGATGTGGCGGAGGCCGTCATTGATTCAGTAGTGCTTTATAAGACTTATCCCGGTTATCTGGCATCAGATAATTCGGCAGATGTGGTGTGTCAGGTAGATGGAATGTTACTTACCCAGACTTTCTCGGGAGGTCAGATTGTCAATAAAGGCGAGGTGCTTTATACGGTTGATCCCACATTGTATAGGGATGCCGTTAGCCGGGCAGAGGCACAACTTGCTTCCGCTATCAGTACACGTGACTATGCGCAAAGCCATTACGCAGCCGTAAAGAAAGCTCTTGAGGCAGATGCGGTGTCAAAAATGGAGGTGCTTAACGCAGAGAGTGCATATGAACAGGCGGAGGCAAACATCAAAGATTGCCGTGCTGCTCTCCACACTGCACAGACCAACTTGGGCTACTGCACTGTCCGGGCTCCCCTTTCAGGATATATTTCTGACACTTACGTAGGCACAGGTAACTATGTCAACGGGTCGGGAGCACCGGTGACTATGGCGAGGATTTATGAGAATAAGGTTTTTAAAGCTGTATTTGAAATAGAAGATTCCCAGTTTGAGTCAATGGTAGGACGCAGCGGGGGAATTGATAATAAGCTCTATAGGTCAATACCCTTACATTTCCGCGACACGGTGCTGAATGATTATTATGCTGATATAATGTATGAATCCCCCTCTGTGGTCCAAAACACCGGCACCATTCAGCTTAAGGCAATTGTCAAGAATAAAAACGGTGAGCTTAAAGACGGAATGTATGTCACCATATCCGTACCTTATGGCGAAAATCCGAGGGCTCTTTTGGTAAAGGATGCTTCGATAGGTACCGATCAATTGGGTAAATACCTTTATACGGTCAACGATTCAAATAAGGTGGTCTACACACCGATAGAGGTAGGCGACGTATATAAAGATTCACTTAGATTGGTGACAAAGGGTATAACTCCGGGTACGAAATATGTAACGAAGGCATTGCTTACGGTGCGTCCCGGGGAGAAGATTAAACCGGTAATGACAAAATAACTAAAGGAGTAAAACTATGTTCTCAAAATTTTTTATAGACCGACCGATATTCGCTACGGTGCTTGCGTTGCTCCTTGTGTTTGCAGGACTCTTGACAGTACGCACGTTGCCGGTGGCGCAATATCCCGACATCACCCCCCCGACAGTTATGGTGTCAGCCACTTATCCGGGAGCAAATGCCGCCACTGTGGCACGTGCAATCGGTGTGCCCATCGAAGAACAGGTGAACGGTGTGGAAGGGATGCTTTATATGAGTTCCAATTCCGGAAGTGACGGTAGCTATAGCCTTACTATCACGTTTGAAAATGGCACTGACATAGACGAGGCAGCCGTAGAGGTGCAAAACCGTATTCAGGAAGCCTCAGCTCAACTTCCTACAGCTGTTACTGAACAGGGTGTCAGTGTGAGCAAGCAGAGTAGTAATAATGTGCTCTTCATAGCTCTTGAGGCCGATGACTCTGAGAGGTATGACGCGCTATATCTCACCAATTATGCCCAATTGCACATGACAGATCCTCTGTCGCGTGTAAAGGGAGTGGGCGGTGTGCAGGCATTCGGCTCCGGAGAATACAGTATGCGGATATGGCTTGACCCGCTTGCCATGAGGGTTCGCGGACTGACTCCTGCCGATGTCATTGCAAAAATTCAGTCGCAGAATATGGAGGTGTCTGCCGGATCAGTGGGTAATCCTCCTGAAAACGGTGGTAATGAGTTTGAGTATACTTTGGTTGCTGAAGGACAGCTGAGTTCACCTGAAGAATTCGGTAATATAATCCTGCGCTCATCAGACGGGGGTATCCTGCGCCTGAAAGACGTGGCTACTGTGGAGCTGGGTAGCTCCAGCTATACGGCAGTTTCAAAAGTTAACGGGAAGGAAACAGCCCTTATCGGCATTGAGCAGCTTCCGGGGGCGAATGCGCTTGATGTGGCCGACGGCTCTATTAAGGAGCTTGAACGTCTGTCGCAATATTTCCCTGACGGGGTGCATTACACGGTGGTGCTTAACTCCACTGATTACGTAAGGGAATCAATAGACGACGTAATATCTACCTTTGTCATCACCTCTCTGATCGTGATGGTTGTGATACTGATATTCCTTCAGAACTGGCGCGCCGTCATTATCCCGATGCTTACCATCCCGGTTTCGCTGATTGCCACATTTGCCGTGATGAAGCTGTTGGGTTTCTCCCTCAACACTCTCACATTGTTCGGTCTTGTGCTTGCCATTGCGATTGTGGTGGATGATGCGATTGTGGTGGTGGAAGATTGCTCGCGAATCGTTGACAAGGGAATCCTCACGAGGCGTCAGGCGGCCGAGAAAGCCATGAAGGAACTTCAGGGTCCGGTGGTGGGAGAAGTGCTTGTGCTTCTGTCTGTGTTTATCCCGACGGCGTTTGTCAGTGGTATTACAGGTGAACTCTACAAGCAGTTTGCATTGACTATCGCTGTTTCAACAGCCTTCTCCGGACTGAACGCACTTACGCTTACTCCGGCTTTGTGTGCGCTTTTCCTGACTCCGCGCAAGCCGGCCAAATTTTTCCTTTACAGGTGGTTTAACAAGGGTTATGAAAAAGTGCTCAAAGGTTATGATTTTGCCATTACAAAAATGCTTGGCCGGCCGGGAGTGTCAATGTTGGTTTTCCTCGTGCTTGCGGCAGCGGCGTTCTATGGATTTGTAAAGTGGCCAACCAGCTATATTCCTGAGGAGGATATGGGATATTTCATGACTTCCATTCAGCTGCCTACCGGGGCATCACTTGAGAGGACAGAGAAAGTCGTTGACCGACTGGCGGCGGAGGTGCAGAAGATTCCATATGTGAAAGATGTCATGACCATATCCGGCTTCTCCATGATGGGAGGAGGCGCATCTTCCAATATGGGTTCGCTAAACGTCATCCTGAAGCCATGGAAAGAACGTGGAAAAGCGGGGAGCGTTGACAATGTGATAAAGATGGTAAATGAGCTCTCCTCAAAGATTCAGGAGGGTATAGTCTTCTCAGTTAATCCGCCTGCTATTCCGGGTCTCGGTATGTCGTCAGGTCTGCAGATGGAATTGCTTGATATCAACAGTCTTGGCACAGCAGCTTTGGTAAAGGCGTTGGGAGAGGTTCAGGACCGTGCTAAGTCAGATCCGAGAATTGCGGAGGTAACCACCCTGTATCAGGGGCTTGTGCCACAATATGAGGTGAAAATTGACCGCGACCGTGTCGAGCTTCAGGGAATAGACCTTGAGGATGTTTACAATGTATTGTCAGCTTATCTCGGCAGTGGGTATGTGAATGATTTCGTGGAGTTTGGCCGTACTTATCAGGTTACGGTAGAAGGGGCGGCGGCTTCACGTAAAAATGTGGAAGACATAATCAAATTGTCAGTTAGAAATTCTCATGGTGAGATGGTGCCATTCAGCACATTCTCCACCATACAGCCGGTAATGGGTGAGCCAAGTGTGTCGAGATATAATATGTATACCACAGCCTCACTGACTGCCACTCCGGCAAAAGGTGTCAGCTCGTCGGAAGGAATCCAGGCTATGGAAGAGATAGTTAAAGAAGCTCTTGGAAAGAACTATTCCTATGCTTGGACCGGCATAGCTTATCAGGAGACACAGGCAGGCACTACGATTAGCTTTGTGTTCATATTTGCGATCATCATGACTATTTTTGTGCTTGCTGCACAATATGAGAGCTGGACTGACCCGATTGCCGTTGTGCTCAGTATGCCTATAGCGGTGCTTGGCACGGTATTAGGGTGTATGTTTATGGGCCAAAGCATCAGCATATATACTCAGATTGGTCTGATATTGCTATTAGGCATGTCGGCAAAGAATGCGATTTTGATTGTAGAATATGCAATGGACTTCCGTAAGACGGGCCTGGATATAAAGAAATCGGCACATGATGCGGGTGTGATCCGTTTCCGTCCTATCATGATGACAGCCTTGGCATTCGTATTCGGCGTAATGCCAATGATGTTTGCCACCGGTGCGGGCGCTAACAGCCGTATAGAACTTGGTACGGCTGTAGTGTTCGGTATGGCTATGAATGCGGTTATCGGTACGCTGTTCGTGCCTAACTTCTGGGAGTTCATGCAGCGGATAAATGAGAAGTATCTCTCGAATCTGTTTCCTGATCCAAAAGAAAAGAAAAACGCAACGGTTGCTTCAGATAACTCAAGCAAGGCAGGTAATGCAGCCGCTACAGGCAATCCGACTGACTCCGGAAGTGCAAGTATCTGAAAATGCAAGAATCATAAAAACTATGGCAAGCCAGTCACAAGCCGGCTTGCCATAGTTTTTTTATGATTGAATGTTATTTCTGTAGGATTGAATAAGAGAAGGAATCAGGAATTGGCTATTTTAGTCAGGGCAGATTCAAGTTTTGTGGCGAATCCGGCGTTCTCTTTTATGAAATTGTAAAGCTCTCCTATTACTTGCATGTCAGAGTGAGACTTAAACTCAAGTGGACCTTTCCAGTCGGCAATCTTCTCCGACAATGCTTTCTGTGCATCAATTTCATCTGGTTTATTCTCTACGCTTGTCAGTGATGACGGTTTCTCAAGAATCAATTCTTCCGAAGCAAACATCTCGTAACCTGCCACGAAGCCGAAGCAATCTTCAAGCACATCGGGCCATATTGAAAGATCAACTTTCGACTGTAAGGAATCGAGATATAGACTTGTCTGGCGAGATATGTGCATAAGCCTTACCACTGCCGGAAGATGGGTGCGGTCAGAGGGAAGGCCGGAGGGTAGGAAGAGGTCAGCCAAATCATTGAAAGAGAAATCGGGATCATAAGATATTGTCTCCTTATCTCTCTTGGAAAGGGGGGTGGTGACAGCGTAGCAGTAAGATAGGAAGAGATTGAGGTTGTGAAGAACTGAAGGCACAAATTTCATGAGTTTTTCTTTCTCAAGCTGTTCGTGTGCCAGGCGCTGCTTTTCAATCTCTGATTCGACATCTATCTCAGACTTCATTGAGCCTACGGCGTTAAGGAAGAATCCCAGGAAAACCAATCCGCACATCACCTCAATGGCAGTGACAGCCTGTGCCCAGCCATGGGCCGGTGTATAATCGCCGAAACCCAACGTGGTGATTGTGACGATACTGTAGTAGAGCCAGGAGCCATAGTCAGTAGGTGCATTATCAGGAATGCGGAATTGTGAATCGGGTAGCCACCAATAGATAAGTGCGAAAATAGGGGTGATCCCTACATAGATGCCTATCCAGACGATAGGACGGATGTTAGACACTACATGGAAGAAGTGCATTAATTTCCTCGACACGAAGCCGGGATGAGTGGATGATGTAGTCATGGCTTGTTTTATTTAAAATTATAGAAATAAAACAAGCCATGACTTTCATTAGTTTGCGGAATAGGGAGGGAATCAGCGTTTTTGTATCTCTTTGTTCATGTCTTCAAGTGCTTCGAAAGCATTGGTGGAGGTTTTGGGCTTGGAATCGAAACCGATCTTCACCATTTCGTCTTTCTTTTGGAAAGAGAGATAATATTCTGTGCTGTCAGTGTTGATGGTCACTGGCAGATCGTTGATATCCACAGTCTTGTAGATACCGCTGTCGCCTTTTTCAAACGGCTGCTTAAGAATCACTTTATAATTGATCTTGGTGCGGTTGCCGTTCTCATAGACATATATTGCGGAAGTGGAGGCAGGGGTAAGCGTAAAGATGATTCTGCCATCATAGTGGCCTTTGCGTGCCTTGTCGCCGGTAATGTCGTAGGTATTGGCGATATACGTACCGCTATGCACAGGTTGAGTTGCATAAAACGCATCGTTTTCAGCAACTGTTGATTCCTCGGCAACCTCGGTGTCGGTTGCTTTTGACGGATTGCCTCCGCATGATGCCAGAAGCATCAGGGCAAAGAATCCGAATAATTTTGGTAATTTTCTCATAATTATATTGAATTTATGTTGCAGACGGCCGTAATCACGCGGTTTATTATGATTTGATTCATGTGATTATTTTTTGCAAAGGTAATAAATTTGGGATAGTTAAACAATATCAGCCTGATTAAAATGTTAAGATAATAGATAACCTAAATATATGATGGAAAAGATAGCAAGTTTTACAATTGACCATAACCGACTTTTGAGAGGAGTATATGTATCGCGTCGCGACACTACTCCCGGCGGCGATCCACTGACTACTTTCGACGTGCGCCTTACCGAACCAAACCGTGAACCTGCGGTAAGACCGGAGGCATTGCACACAATGGAGCATTTGGCTGCCACATATTTGCGTAATAATCCTGAGTGGAAAGACAGAATTGTCTATTGGGGACCTATGGGGTGCTGCACCGGAAACTACCTAATTGTGCAAGGAAAACTTATTCCGGAGGATATTCTGCCTGTGCTCCGTGATGCTTTCTCTTTTATTGCAGATTTTGCTGGTGAAATTCCCGGAGCCACCGCTAAAGATTGTGGTAACTATACATTTAATGATCTCCCGGAGGCAAAAAGGGTTGCTAAAAGATTCCTGAACGAAGTGCTTGATAATATTAAGCCGGAAA
>CAZQSD010000135.1:0-8071 GCA_964595885.1 uncultured Sangeribacter sp. | reverse complement strand
GTACATCTGATTGTAAGGCACGGGATAGAATTCGTTTTTCTCAGCTGTGTAATAGGCATCATTATAATACTGGCCATAGGAAACAGTTATTGTCTCAGGCTCTGCCTCAGGCTTATCCTCATCTATCCTTACATATGTGTATTTAGAGTTCTTCTCCTTCTCGAAATAGCTGTTGAGCACGGTAGAAGCGATCCCCCAGCGACGGAGGTCGAAGTAGCGGCTGCTCTCCATAGCCATCTCAAGACGACGCTCCCAACGCAAGCACTCACGAGCATGATCTTTATTGCCGAAATCAGCAGCGGAATAGAGCGCAATATCACAGAAATCCTTGGCATAAGCGATATGTTTGTCAACAGAGTTGGCAGCACGCTGGCGGATGTCGTTGATGATCGTGCGGGCAGCTTCAATCTGATCAAGCTCGATGAGAGCCTCAGCGCGTATAAGCATAACGTCAGTGTAGCGGAACACGTAGTCATTCATTGCGAAAGCCTGCCAAGAACCATCAAAGGTCTCACCCTGGCTACGCTGCGGCACATCCTTGAGAGATGTAAAGAAACCGTAAGTGTCGGGAGTACGGGAATTCATATAGGTCATCATGTAGTCGGCCTCATACTTGTAGGGGAAAGTAGGCATGCCTACAGTGTGGAACAAACGTGGATCCCATTTCTGAGCACCTGCCTCGCCGCTTACAGGATAGTCGTTAGTTGAGTCATAATCGTCAAACATCGGGAGACCGTTGCGTGTCTTATAGGCATTGACGAGGTTCTGCGAGGGCTTATGGAAGTCCCAACCGCATGACCAAAATCCCCAGCAACCGTTAAGCATGTTCGACCAGTTTGCACGACCGAAACGTGTGTTGTCTTCAGTATATTGAGAGGTCTGGACTGCGAACACAGATTCCACGCTGTTTTTATACTCTGGCAGGAAGATGTCGCCGAAATCATCAAGATAGCCATATTGCGAGCGGGTAACAACATCAGTATAGTCAACTACCTTTTGCATATACTCCTTATTAATATGACTGATTCCTGTGCCTGACTCATAGCCATCGCCCCATGCAATAGTTAGGTAGCATTTTGCAAGGTAAGCTGCCGCTGCAACTTTATTAGCACGACCGCCGCCGTCTTCCACTACTTCAGGAAGAGCATCATAAGCCATCTCAAACTCACCGATGACCTTCTGCCAAAGCTCATCATAGGTAAATTGGTCATTACGAGTCTTCTCCTGTGCGTTGTTCTTATAGACCTCCTCATCAATCCAAGGAATCTGGCGGAACATGGTGAGCAGCTTGAAATAGTTGTGCCCACGCAAGAAATGAACCTCGCCCACTCTCTGAGCGGTAGTCTTGTCACCCAGCTTATCAACGCCATATTTCTGAAGAGCCACGAGAGCACGATTGCAGCGTGAGATGTTGCAGTAGAGGCGATACCAAAGTTCGTCAAGCTCACCGGGCGTGGAAGTAAGAGTCTTCCAGATTTCCATTGGGTGATAACCGGTGTCGCCGGTGCCACCGCCGCCCTTTAGGCAGTCGTCGGAACCGAGGTCACCGTAAGGCCAGAGGTTGAACGGATAGTTGTACCAGCAGTCACCAAGGGATGCATAAGCTGCATTGACCATTTTGTCAGGCTCGGAAAAAGCCAACTCCTCATCAACCACTCCGGTGGGTCGGATATCGATAAAGTCGTTGCAGGCAGTGAGGCTCAAAGCCGCAAGTGAGGAGAGAATTATTGATTTATATGACTTCATATTATTATCGGAATTAATGAATTAATAATTGCCTTTGCATAACGCTTAGAAATCAACCTGCAGACCGAAAGAGAAGGATGTCGGGATAGGATAAGCCCAATTGGGATTCTCAGGGTCAGTGCAAGTGAGTGAGCTGCTCTTGATCGTGAAGAGGTTCTGACCGGAGACGTAGAATCTTGCGCGGGTCATACGAAGCTTCTCAAGCACCTTCTCAGGCAGAGTGTAACCGATCTGGAATGTGCGGAGCTTGCAATAGGAACCGTTTTCAACGAAGTAGGAAGAAGCTCTGCCCTCATCGCTTCTATTGAATGTAGACAGCATCGGGATAGTTGATTTAGTATTGACATTAGGCAACCAGGCGTCAAGGACACGCACACCCTTATTGCTGCCAACATCAACCACACCCCAAAAGTCATTCTGGAATTTCTGGTTGTTGTAGACATCCTGACCGAATACGCCCTGGAAGAAGAGCTGGAGGTCGAAGTTCTTGTAAGAGCACTCAAGATTGAGACCATAAGAGAGATCGGGCACGGGGCTGAAGATCCAGGTCTGGTCATCGGGGGTTATTTTGCCATCACCTGTAATATCCTTATATCTCATGCCACCGACACGTGCATTGTCCTGACCTGATGCAGCCACTTGCTCCTCATTTTGGAAGAGCCCATCGAACACGTAACCTACGATTGAGCCATATGGTCTACGTGCCTCAACGAGGTTTTGGGTTGTGGTGTGTGTATAAGAACCGGTAGTAGTGGAGGGAAGATAGGTCACACGGTTGCGGAAGAAGTCAAAATTGAGATTAGCACGGTAAGCGAATCCGCAAGCGAGCTCGTCACGCCATCCGAACTGAAATTCCATACCCCAGTTACGTAGAGAAGGGCCGTTGAGCCATGCAGCACCACCCTCACCCATTGTGGCAATGTAGGCAGGATTTATAAGCATGTCTTTCACATCTTTGATATAGGCATCTACACCACCCGTAAGGCGATTCTTGAAGAAACCAAAGTCAACACCGACATTATACTGTATTGTGGTTTCCCATTTCAAATTAGGATTCTCTGTTTGCTGTGCATAAAATCCTGAGGGGAAGATACCACTTCCCTGAAGCAGAAGGTCATAGGCAGTAGAAATAACACGATCACTACCATAATCGGCTTTATAGAGACCATAACGGGCAGTGTTTGAGATAGCCTGGTTACCTGTCTTACCCCAAGAGAGGCGAAGCTTCAGTTCGTCAAGCCAAGGCTTCTGAATATGCTCTGATATACGGTAGCCGAGAGTAGCGGCAGGGAATGTACCGTAGCGGTTGTTGGAGCCGAAGCGTGATGAACCGTCATGACGGATTGTGAACGAAGCCAGAAGAAGTTCTTTCCAGTTGTAGTCAACCTTGCCAAAGAACGACACAAGGGCATAAGCATACTTGTTACCAAAAGAGCGGCCCACACCTGACGCTGCGTCAGGATACATATAGTATTTATCTTCGATATCATAGTTCTCGTTATAGCCATAAAAATCGACACGGCTCTGACGGAACATCTCCATACCGGCAAGAATAGTGAAATTATGCTGATCCTTCAAGCTGAAGTTATAGTTGGCGGTGTTTGACCATGTCCACTTTGAGTCATTAGCCTGGTTAAGGGTGGTCGAGTTGGTATCGTTGTTAACAATGTCACTGTGATAGGTATAGTTGTAAGAGTGAATGAATGCACCGTCATAGTCAATACCAAAATTTGAGCGGAGCAAAAGACCACTGACAGGCTTGATGTCGATGTATGCGTTACCGAACACTCGCCAAATCTTAAGTGCATTGTCTTTGTTGAAGGCAAGCTCGCGGAGTGGGTTCTGGCGGTCAGGCATACTTCCCACCGGACCGGCGTAAGTCACGCCGTCAGTCTCAAACACTGGCACTGCGGAAGGCATCTTGAGAGCATTTTCAAGAGGGGCCCAGTCAACTTGCTCAGTGTAGGTAAGGGTGAAGTTCTCGCCAACTGTCAATACCGGAGAGATGTTATAAGAACTGTTCATACGAGCAGCGATATTAGAGAAGTTGGTATCTTTCAGAATACCCTCAGCCTTCTTATATCCTAAAGAGAAGAAAGCAGATCCTTTGTCAGTGGCAGTTGACACAGATGCATCATAATGCTGTGTGAAACCGGTGCGAGAGATTGTCTCAAGCCAATCGGTATTGGAAAGAAGCATTGTGCGCTTTGCATTGATATAGCCATCATACATACCATTGACTGTATAATTCTGATATTCTCCGGTGGCGATGTTGTAAACCCTGATAGGATAGCCGGAAGCAGCATTCAGGTTAAGGCCATAGCTTGAAGCATAGTTCACAGGATCAATACCGTCATTGAGAGCAGCCTGAGCCATTGCTGTGGCATATCCCGGAGTGTCGAGCAGTTTCATCTTTGACTGGCCGGAATAGAACTGGGTGGTAAAGTTGGCTGAGAAACTGACATTGACCTTCTCTGCTTTCTTACCTTTTTTAGTAGTAATAATGATGACGCCATTAGCAGCACGAGAACCGTAGATAGAAGCTGAGGCAGCGTCCTTAAGCACCTGCATGCTCTCAATGTCGTTCATATTAAGGGAATTGAGTGATGTGGTTGTGGGCACACCGTCAATCACAAACAGAGGGTCTTGAGAAGCATTGAAAGAACCGATACCACGAATGCGTACAGAACCTGTGCCGCTCGGTGAACCGGTAGCACTTACAGTCATGCCCGGCACTTTACCCTGAAGGGCACGCATCGGGTCAGTGTCGGCAGAAGTCTCAAGAGACTTTGTAGAGACCACAGACACGGAACCGGTGAGGTCGGCTTTCTTCATTGTCTGATAACCTACAACCACAAGCTCGTCAAGCAGACCTGTGTCTTCTTCAAGATAGATGGTCATTTCGGGCTGAGAGGGAACCTGAACTGTCTTATAGCCCACATAGGAGACAGTGATGGTGGCACCCTGAGGTACTGATAAGGAGAAGCCGCCGTCGATGTCAGTGGCAGTGCCGCTGTTGTTGGCTTCGCATCTTACGGTTGCCCCGATAAGGGGTTCGTCGTCTGCCTGGGAATAGACCGTTCCCCGAACGGTCACTTCCTGTGCATGAATCATGACTGCCGTGAGGAAGAACATGATTGCTGTTAGGATTCCTTTTTTCATGTTTGTTAGTTTTGGTTAAAAAATTCCGATGCAAAATTAGTATCTAACTATAAGGAATAATATCAACCATGTTGCCGCAATTATCACATTTTACCTAATGGCGATTAAGTTAAAACCATCGCTGATTTTTTAATAATCGGTGGCAGATCATCTCTACTATGGCTTTGGAGATAGGACTATAATAAAATTGCAATACGCTAATTATTAGCGTATTGCAATTTTATTATACAACAATTTTCATATATGATGCAACAATTTTCATGGTCGTTGCTTACCGGCATCGCGGGTGTCGGTAGGCGATAACCCGAACGCCTCCCGGTAACATTTGGAAAAATATGCCAGCGAAGTGAAGCCAACTGCAAACGCAATCTCACTGACGGTCTTCTCGGTGCCGACAAGAAGGGTGCGCGCCTTTTGCAGACGTATGTTTCTTATAAGCTCAACCGGGGTATAGTTGGTCAGGGCTTTTATCTTACGGGTAAACTGCGACTGGCCAAGCCCCATCTCGGAAGCTATCTCCGCCACTTGCAAATCAGGGTCGGCAATTCGCTTGTAGACGTGCTCTACAAACCGGGTATAGAATTCACTCTCCACATCATTAGGACGATGATGTTTCACAACCTGAATGTCGCCTTTCTTCTCCATAGGCTTCTTGCGCTCCACTCCCTTGCCATAGATTTCCTTAATCAGGCGCCGGTTGGCAAGAAGATTCCGGCAGCGGGCAGTCAGCACCTCCAGATTGAAAGGCTTGGAGAGATAGGCATCCGCACCTCTGTCATAACCCTCCACTCTTTGTTCGTCGAGGGAACAGGCGGTCAGCATCAGAACGGGAATATGGGAAGTGGATACCTCTTCCTTAAGTCTTCTCACACATTCCATTCCGTCCATGACAGGCATCATCACATCACAAAGAATGATGTCTGGCACATATTTCACAGCCATTTTCAAACCCTGCTGACCATCGGAGGCAGTCATTATGTTATAATCATTACCCAATTGGCCGGATATGAGCATCTGAATGTCGCGGTTATCATCAATCACAAGAAGAGTCGGCTTGTCGGTTTCAAATGAACTGCGGTCAACCTCTACCGGAGCTAATTCAGTTTCCACATCTTCAGCAGAGATCTTTGTCTCCACCTTATCTGTTCTGACATCAGTATGGACAATCGGGAAAGTAACGGTAAACTCACTCCCTTTCCCCGGCTCACTGCTTACGCTTATGTCGCCTCCATGCAGTTCAATGAACGCCTTTGTGAGAGCCAACCCTATTCCGGAACCTTTAGGCTTAGTGCCCTCCACTTGATAAAACCTGTCGAAAATCTTTTCAACCTCACCTGCATCAATGCCGGAACCTGTATCCTTGACCGAATATCTAACATCATGCTCAGACTGCGAATAGCTGACAGTGATCCTGCCATTGTCCGGGGTGTGCTTGAAAGCGTTGCTCATAAGATTGAAAAACACCCTTTCCATTTTCTCGACATCAACTGCCACCGTTGCACCATTATCCGAAGGGATATTTATGGAAAGCCGGATATCATGCTTACGCGCCACTTCACGGAAGGCATCCGTCCAGTCTTTCAGAAGAGCCGGGAAATTTACCTCAGAAAGATGCAGTTCCGCTTTTCCGTTTTCATATTTGCGGAAATCAAGAATTTGGTCGATAAGCCGGCGTAGGATACTGACATTTTTACGGGTGAGATGCATCAGGGAACGGCACTGAGGAGTGAGACATGGATCATCCGCCACCTGCTCTACCGGCCCCGCGATAAGGGTGAGCGGCGTGCGAAGATCATGGGAAACGTTAGTAAAAAACATAAGCTTCGACTTGGTTGCCTCAATGAGCTGCTCATAAAGTTTTTCCTGTCTTTCCTTCTCCTCACCAAGCTGCCGGTTTTTCTCCATCAGTTCCGCCTGATGGCGACGGTTGGCATTTATGCTCTTGAGAAGGACAAAGAGAAGCCCACTGAGCAGAAGCAGGATTGAGAGAGAAAGCCAAAGGAGCACCTTCTGAGATGTGTATCGCTCCAACTGTCGGTCAATCTTATCGTTAAGGATATTTATCTTGTCAGTTTCTTCGGTAAGCAGTTTATCCTGCGCAAGCAATATGTCGGCATTGGAACTGTCAACTGGCGACAGAGGAGCAACTGTAGTGATCTTGTCATAAGGCTCATTATTCAGTATCGCTAAAGCAATTTGCAAGAGTCGCTGGCCTTCTGTAGGATAGAGGAAGGTGGCTGTAAGCCGTCCGTCAGAAACTCCGGTCAATCCTTGATCAGGGAAACCGTCGATACCGATCACATATACATCGTCCCTTCCTCTCTTCTTCAAGACATCAGAGGCACCGAGAGCCATATGGTCAGTGTGGGCATATATCATATTTACCTCCGGATACACATCAAGAAGGGAATCGGTCAACACTGCTGCCTTATGGTTATCCCAGTCGCCAAATACGCTCGCGAGCACTCGCATATCTGGCTCACGGACCACTGCGTCAGTAAAACCCTCGTGTCTCAGCTCTGCCGGTGATGCTGAGGAAGGCCCCCTTACTTCTATGATGTTGAGCGGATGTCTCCCTAAAGACTTTGCGTAACGCACCACTCCACGCCCAATGGCATAGTTGTCAACTTCCATGTGAGCCGTAAAGTTATCGCTGGCCAGGCGCCGGTCAAACGTGACCACAGGTATCCCTTTTGCCATCGCTTCATTAACCACCTCCACAAGGGGTTCCGCTTCATTAGGAGCAAGGATTATAAGATCATAGCCATTATCAATAAAATATTTGACATCATTGATTTGTCTTTCAGAACTGTTGTCGGCATTGCGTATGTCGAGTTGCACATCAGGATGATTAAGCAACTCAAGCTGAAGATCAAGATTGGTCTTTTCGCGCCAGTAATCCCCGCTACACTGCGCAAACCCAATCCGATACTGCTTCTCTTTACTACGGTCGCAAGCGGCGATGAGTAAACTAAAAACCAGCAACATCATCACTATGGTAAGCCGACAATATTTCGACAAAGAAATCATATCATAGATGTTATGTCAGAGACAGATTGAGAATATATGTAATTTCAGGTTGCAAAATTAATAAAAGAAAGCGGATTTACAATCCTTTTGCAAGAAAAGTAAATCCGCTCATATGATTTTTCTGATAGCCGAA
>CAZQSD010000134.1:0-8091 GCA_964595885.1 uncultured Sangeribacter sp. | reverse complement strand
AGATCTTCGCTAACCCCGTTGACGTAGGAAGGACATTCAGCAAACACCGGCTGCAAATGCATAGGTTTCCAAAGATGACGACTCTCTATGTTGGCTTCGTTAAGTATGCGTCGCATAGCCTCCGGTCGACCGCAGCCATCATCACCTTTCACCCTCAGATCAGGACCAAAAGTAATGGTGCAGAGCCAGAAATTACTGTCAAACTCCGGTCCAGGATTCTCATGCAGTTCAATCCCCGCCACATCAGCAAACAGTTCCCGGTAAAGGGCCTGCACATGACGGTGATGGGCTATGTGCTCTTCGGCAATTGTCATCTGTCCCTGCCCAATGGCAGCGGAAATATTACTAAGACGGTAATTATAACCTATCCGCTCATGTTGATACCAAGGATATGGCTCACGTGATTGAGTGGCGTAATTCATTACCAACTTATACGATTTCTCATCAGGACAGATCAATGCTCCCCCACCCGATGTCGTTATCATCTTGTTGCCATTAAACGAAAGCACACCGAAGCGGCCGAAAGTGCCACACTTTTGCCCCCTGTAGCAACTGCCGAAAGCCTCAGCCGCGTCCTCCAACACCGGAATATCCCATTTCCTTGCCACGGCAAGTAGCTCGTCAATCTTCGCTGGCATACCATAAAGATACACCGGGATAATTGCCTTCGGCCTCTTCCCTGTCTTTTTAACACGGTCAGCAATGGCTCCATCAAGCAGCTGCGGATCCATGTTCCATGTTTCCGGCTCAGAATCTACAAACACTGGAGTGGCACCAACATAAGCCACTGGATTGGCTGATGCGCTAAACGTAAACGACTGCACCATCACCTCGTCACCGGATCCAACCCCAAGAGCAATCAACGCCATGTGAATAGCCGCTGTGCCTGACGACAGAGCCACTATCCTCTTATCCTTCAAGCTGTCACGGTCAAGAAAAAACCTCTCCAGATCTTTCTCAAACCCGTTGACATGAGGGCCAAGCGGCACTACCCATTCCCCCTCAAAAGCCTCCTTTATAAAATCCATCTCTCTGCCACTCATATGGCAAAGACAAAGCAATATCCTATCAGTTATTTCCATATATTCTTATAGTGATGTTATAAAACAATACAAAAGTACTGAAAAAAAACAATCTTTCTTAAAATCCCTATGAAAATCTTTCAGAAATATAAACTCTTATGGGCACAGAAAGAGGGCAATATTACATCACAACAAAGAATCAACAAGTTAATCACAACAGATATTTACAAGAATAGGATGCCCCTAAATTAGAGCATCCTATTCTTGTAAATTAACTTTTATGGGAATAGCTTATGTTACTTAATATAAAGCTTATATTGCTTATCCCCTTCTTTTGTATTAATCGAAACTACATATACTCCACTTTCAAACGATGTCATATCGTGAGACAATTGTTTAGTCTCACTCAAAACCTTAATGCCATCCATAGTATATATAGCAATCGACTCGTAGTCACCCTTAACTTTCACTACTCGACCTTCCACCTGAATACCGGAAACAGGTTTAGTGGGATCTGTAACAACCTTAACACCTGTTGTGGTCACATCTATATCAAGAGTTGACATATTAGAGTAGCCTGATGTATAAGAAGTACGTACTCCTACAGTGTGCTTACCGCTTGAAAGACCGTTAAACTGATACTCAGTTGCATTGGTATCTGCAATCTTTTCGTCATCAAGATATACTTCATACAGAGAATCCAGACATGGTTTCTTAGCAGGTGCATAATAGCCACCACCGATCATCTCTGGTAGCCCGAGACGTATATTGTCCAACATAAAGATTGAACACTGATTAGATATACAATGGATTGCAACATACTTGGCAGATTTAGGAACATCATATGAGAACTCCATCCAGTATGGATTTCCTATAGTCAGCCTTTCATCAAGCCAGATAAAGTCTTCAGGCTCGCAACCTGTCTCTGAATATCCAACCTGAATAACCTCAGGAGCCATATAGTTGAAACTTGATGCAAAGAAATTGAACTTGAAGTCATCTGCAAAATAGAGCTTTGGA
The DNA here is from genome assembly GCA_964595885.1 of uncultured Sangeribacter sp. GTDB lineage: Bacteria > Bacteroidota > Bacteroidia > Bacteroidales > Muribaculaceae > Lepagella. The sequence goes on along the minus strand of CAZQSD010000134.1, from coordinate 6,049 downwards.
GATATAAACCAGTCGTCGTTTGCAATATCGTAAGCAGCGAAGTCTGTCAACATCTTATTTCCCTGGTAAGGATATATCCCAAGGTCTGTACAAGCCGGCGTAGTGGCATAAGGATTGAACACCATATAAGCCATCGGTGAAAATATTCCAGGCCAATCGTAACCCATAAAACCTCCTGTCTCACCTTCATCACCATCAATATATTGCCAGCCTATCTCACCCGGTGAGTTAATTGCAAAGTCTTCGTGACCCTCAAAATCCTCACTGATAAGATCCGGGAAATTCCATATTATCAATGGACTTGAATCATCATCATTCTCATATAAAGCTCTCACATTTGAGGGAGCAACACGATCCTCAATCAGAGAATAAGAAAACTCATACAGATTTTCTGAAGTCATGTCGACAACATCTTCAACAGTGGTGTAACCTTTCTTGGAAAGAATTACTTTATATGAGTTTTTCCAGATATTATCTATTTTACATTCACCGTTTTCATCAACAAATTCAAAGTAGTTGAATACGCCGTCATTAGAAAACATCGCCAGTACTGCTCCCTCAGACTCATTTTCAGGAGTATCGGTTTTTACAATTAACTTCAATGCGGTTGTCATGTTCTTGCCAATACTATCACAAGTAGTCACCGGCGATAACTCATCATTGGCATATACGGCTCGTACGCCATATCTGTAGACACCTTGCGGAAGAGAAGCCCACTGACTGTCATTATAGCTATTGCCCTTTATCCCGGAAGCCAGTTCCTCCCATTCGGTAGCATCTACATCGCGAGTGTTTACTCCACGATAGACACTATACCTGATTCGGTCTTCAATTGCCTTCATAGGCTTTTTCTCTACACCTTGTTTATACCCCTCCGGAGCAGTATAGAGTTCAGGCATCACTACCGGAGCGTTATGCTTCAACGGTGCCTTTACCCAACGTGAAGACCTATCACTGTCGCCATAGGGAGCAGCAACTGATCTGAATGCGAAATTACTCTTGAAGTCTGTCTCATCAAGATAAGCCCATTCTCCGGTAGTGTAATCAGAACAGAAACAGTTTACATTTGGCATGAAAGGCCAGCGATCCTTATCACCTCCCCCATCAATGGCAAGACTAACAAAACCATAATAGCTTATACCCACCATATATCCGTTAGGACAATCTATTGGTGCCGGGAAAGAGAACTCACTCCATGCATCATCTGTAATGGGGACATATGTATTGCTATAAATTGGAAGTCCTGTAGGATTGCCTCCTTCATCAAGATCAAACACATGAACCTGCACGCTATAATGATCCGGAATTTCTACCGTTGACATTACATAGAATGAGCACCCATAGAGCACTGAAGGTGTCCTGTTGATATGACCAAATACTGACAGACCGCTACCTGATGAAATTCCAAGAGAACGCTCAAACACTCCATCATCATATCTACACTCTTTTGAATCACCCAAAGGAGCTTGCCATGTTACCAACGCATTGGCACCTTCCTCCTCTACTGAGACTTTATACGGAGATTTCAGATTATCCTTAAGAATGATGTCACCAAAATCCACATCTTTGTCAACATCTATAGTGGCACTATAGCCCAAAAGATTATTCTTCTCGATAACAACGCTATAGCCGGAATGTGTATATACTTTCGGAACCTCGAAAGCACCTGCGGCATCGGTCGTAGCTTCATAGGTATTGTAACCACCAATCATCACAGCCGCTCCTTCAACAGGCTCTCCTACGGCATCAATGACTACACCTTTTACAGCATACTGTGGCAATGCCTGAAGATCAATGTCATATGTCACGCTCGTCAATTCTTCAACATTGGCAATCACACTACTCTCTTCATAACCTAATGCTGAAATAACCAATTTATTTGCACCTGCAGGAAGATATTCAAGTTTATAACTTCCGTCGGAAGAAGTAGTAGTGATGTAAAGACCATCTTCTGTTGAAACAGTGGCATTGGCAACCGAGGCTCCTTGACATGTCACTTTTCCTTCTACATTACCATCATGATCTTCTTCAATCACAATATTGCCAACAGTAAGTCCAAACTGGGGTTCATAGGAACGGTGCACAAATCCAAAATAATATGTGCCGTCAGCCGCTACCACAGGTAAGGATGCCCTTAATCTTTTTGTGGTTGCACTTCTAAACTCATACTGTGTCACGCTGTCCTGACGTTCCGGAGTAGCCTCAGATCCAAAACTTACAGCTACTATCTCAGTCACATTCTTATTTGACGGTAGAGCATCAAATGTAATCTTATAGTGCCGGTTAGCCTTCATTGCCACTTTGGGTGAAATCAGATATTCATGGGCTGGGTAGCCATAAAAATAACTGTAATCTGATTTTGCACCATACATGGGCCATGACGTATGATACCATGAAGATTCATCACCATTTCCATCTATCGTTGTCCATACGTTAAATGCATCAACAGACTCGAATGCAAATGTAGTGGGAATTTCAACAGCCGGTCCACACACTACAGCTTCAGAGAAAATCTCAGCAGACTCACCTCCAATATTCTTTGCTTTTACATAATAAGTGTAACGGGCAAGATTCTCAACGGTAGTATCTAAATATCTTGTATCCTCACACTCTGTGGCAACAGTTACGCCATCAGATCTTGTGATCTCATAACGCAGTGACGCTAAGTCAAGATAGGCATCAAATTTTCCGTGGTCAGGAGCAGTCCACTCAAGAAGTGCATCTTTTCCCACAGATGTCAACGTAAGATCTGTGACAGGCATAGGTATACCTTGACCTACAAACATAGTAACGGCTGTGCGGTCGCCTTGTCCACCCTCATTAAATGGCACTACTTTATAGGCATAAAGATCACTCGCCGGCACATTGTCATCATGCCAAGTCATTTCTGCCCCGATGTCCGGATTATCTAATGTAGCGACCAATTCATTATTTCGGTAAATCTCAATTTTCTGAAGGGATTCTAAGGTTCCTCCTCTTCCATAAGTGCGTGTCGGATTAGTCCACGACAGAGTTGCACCTAATCCACCTTCCACATCTGGAATAACCTTTAAATCACTGACCTTTGCCGGTGCACTTGCAGCTGCCACTGTAAAAGGAATATAGAAATCTCCTAAAAGTCTGTCATCACCAAATATGCCTACCTGAGTAGTTGTGCCATCTTGCAGATTTATTTTTCTAACTTCTTCATAAAGGTTTACCCATGTATAGACATGCCAGTAAAGCTCATTCGTATCATTATCAAATGCCAAATTGGTAGAATACATGATAGCCTTCTCAGGATTAAAATCAAGATCGGCTATGAGAGTACATTCCCCGCTGACAGTATTAATCTTATACAGTCTCCCCCAATAAGACACTCCATACATATCGCCGTCATAATTAATAGCGATAGCTTTCATATCATCAGCGGAATTATACTCCTCATTCTTTATCATACCAGTAAAGGGCATGAGGTTGTTTACATTTCCTGTCTCAAGATCCACCGACACCAGATTGCTTCCTCCCATCAAACCGGATAATGCATATACCGTCTTGGTCTGATAGTCATATGTAGGAGAAGAAAAGCATACCCCATCTTTTGTATTTCCATAACTCTTCACAAGAGTTACAGAGCCATCATCAGTGTCATAGGCATAAAGACCAACCGAGTCGTACCCGTAATCCTGCTGAAGATACTCAAACCAATAAAATTTACCATCCACCATAACTCCCGCGCCGAGAGAGTTTCCGCTGGAAATTTCATGAACCATCTTGTAGGTTTCCGGAGCATCAATGGAATAGTTCACAATGCCCGTCACAGCATCACTATTGTCCAATTGGCCCGTAAGCAGAGACCACACTTGCTTGGAATTATCCGTAGCACCATACGCCATAGACGACAGTCCAAGGCAAAAGGCAGCTGTACCGGAAAAAATCCAATCTTTTAATTTAGCCATAATACTTTTGTTAGGTTACTATTTATCTTATTATTTTTTTAACTACACTTCTGCCATTTTCAAGAATCACTCTGACTATAAGGATTCCGTCCATAACAGGCATCTCAATTTGAGTAGCGTGACTACCTATAGTCCGAGAGTAAACCTTACCTCCATCGACAGTCATTATATCTACCCTATCAATCCGATCAGCAGAATAAAAATCAAGCACTGAACCCACTCTTTTAATCGACAAGCCAGAAGGACACTCCATCGCTTCAATGCCATTTTCTATGAACACATCTTTCAATGGCAATACCTCTGCATTCAGTATGGTGCCGTTTTTACCGTTAATCAAAAGAACAGCAAGTTCTGCATTAGCATCATTCTGAATAGTTTCGGGAAGCATCAAATCATAGTGGTGGGTCACTGGCTCACCCTCTGTGATAACGCTTGGCAGACTATCTTTTATACCATCGAAATCAGAGATATATCTTGCCACATCTTGATAATATATGTCATTTCCCATAATTATTGCCGGGAGGCTTTCAAAGCCTCCCATTTCTCCCATAGCGTTATCAGCATAATAATTATTTTGTGCCCATTCCATTCCTTCTCCATGCACATTATTCTCAACAACAACGTATGCAAGTCTGAAATCAACTTCATCAAAATCTTGTGAGGTATAGACTGTAGTTGTGGCACTAACCGACCTTTTTTCCACATCAACATCTACAGATAGAGATAAACCGGTAAAATTATCATCTTTAGCATACATTCGGTAATATGAGTGAATATTTCCCGGATCACCGGTAGTGGTCAATGAACGATTGACTGTTGCATGAGGATAGCCTGACATATTAAACTTATTAAACAACCAATCAGTATATTCCGGCATCTCCATAGGATCTGCCCAGTTTACTGAGCTGCCATGCACTGCTATCCCCAGAAATGAATCACCATAAATGCCATTCATATCACTCATGGCAGCTATGCCCCTTACGCAATAGCCACACCATGTACCCGTTACCTCTTCAGCAACAATAGTTCTCCTATAGGCAGATACCTTGCCGGAAACACTTGCAACATCTCCGTTACATTCTACCCAAAGTGTGTAATCAAGAGTCTCGTTTTTTAATATTTCCTGATCAGATTCTATACGGAATGAGTTTCTGCCACCTGCTTTTACCACCTTATTGACCTCTTGAGAATATATTTCTCCGTCAGTAAACTTATACTTTACAGTAAACCCTTGTATATCATTTTCAGATGTATTGAATACGTCCCCTGTGACCGTTATCTTTCCAGGCTGTTCAATCACTCTCGATATAGTTGATTCTACTTCAAGACAGGAGGGAATGCCCACAAAGATATTATCAATAAGGAGGGTTGCCTTGTCTTTTGAATCATTTACAAATGCCACATAAATAGTTTTTCCGGCGTATTCTTCAAGTGCCAACTCATGAAAAGTCCAATCAGCTTTTTCCGACTTTATGCTATATACTGATTGAGTCATATTAAATGATTCCAAATCATTTCCCGTCTCAGAAATATACACTGAATAACCGTCTCGATACTCTGTATCTCCTGCTTTGCCGCTCCACCGTAGCACTGTGCCGGGAAGTATATCAATTGGCGGCATAATCATCCAATCATTAGATGTACCCGGTGTCTTATACCAGGAGGTACTGCATGCGGCATAATTGCCGTCTTTTTCCTGGGTGATAATCCAAGGAGTGCCAATCTCAAATCCAATATTCTTCATATCGAATGAAGGTTCATTACCATCAATATCGAAGAAACAGGTGCCTTCCGGAAATCCTTCGGAAAAACCACAATCTAAAAATGTTTGTTGCGCCTTGACAATTAATCCTGATGCCAGACACGCGATAATGAGTAAGGTTGATCTCATATTCTATGGTTTAAAATTAATGTTGCAAAGTAAATAAAGATGTATGGCATTTTGATTATAAAATGTCATAAAAATATCTTATGTTATGTTTTGTCTATATACTTTTCTACCGTTGTTATGGCAAAAGGTTATATATTTAGATAAAATTTACCTTAAACTTACATCCAATATATATTCTGTTAAGAGAATAAAAACGAAGCTAATATCTCTTCTAAACTTA
>CAZQSD010000133.1:0-8105 GCA_964595885.1 uncultured Sangeribacter sp. | reverse complement strand
GAGGATCAAGGAAGAGCTTCAAGATTTTTGCACTTCGTTCTTGAATCTACATTTAAAGCTGCATTGGCCATAAAACCATTCACCTTAATTATGTGTTAAAGAAAAAAAGTGTTAATTTTGCGCCCAAGTTAAAATTCCGGTACTGCCGACCGGTTGTTTCCCCGGCAATGAGTTGTGGCGTCCGGCGCACTTAAATTCCAATCAAGATGAAAAATCTGGTAATTGTCGAATCACCCGCAAAAGCGAAGACCATAGAGAAATTCCTTGGTAAGGATTTCTCCGTCATGTCGAGCTACGGCCATATACGCGATCTTCAGAAGCATGGCCTCAGCATCGACATAGAAAACGGATTCCAGCCGGAATATGAAATTCCGGACGACAAGAAGGAGCTTGTCAAAAAATTGAAAAAGGCTGCCAAGGAGGCTGACGCCGTCTGGCTTGCATCCGATGAAGACCGCGAGGGAGAAGCCATCGCCTGGCACCTCGCGGAAGTGCTTGGCCTTGACCTTGCCACAACCAGGCGAATCGTGTTTCATGAGATAACGAAGCCTGCAATTCTCAATGCCATCGAAAACCCACGCACCATTGACATTGACCGCGTCAACGCTCAGCAGGCACGCCGTGTGCTCGACCGTATTGTGGGTTTCGAGCTGAGTCCGGTGCTCTGGAAGAAGATCAAGCCGTCGCTGTCGGCCGGCCGAGTGCAGAGCGTAGCCGTAAGGCTTATCTGCGAGCGGGAGAAGGAGATCATGGATTTTGTGGCGGAGCGATATTTCCGGGTCAACGGGCTGTTTTCACTCCCTGAGGCTGCCCAGCCCGTGAAGGCGGAGCTTTCACGCAGACTGAAGGATGCGGAGGAGGCCCGGAGCTTCCTGAAGGCATGTGCGAAAGCGGAATTTAAGGTTGCCGATGTGGCCGTGAAGCCACTGAAACGCTCCCCGTTTCCGCCCTTCACGACATCTACGCTACAGCAGGAGGCATCGCGTAAATTAGGATTCTCAGTCAACCAGACCATGATGGTGGCACAGAAGCTTTATGAGGATGGTAAGATTACATACATGCGAACCGACTCCACCAATCTTTCCGACCTTGCCTTGCGCGACATAGCCGGCAGAGTCACCGCCCTGCTTGGCGACCGCTACCTGAAAGTGCGCCATTACCACACCAATTCCAAAGGAGCCCAGGAGGCCCACGAGGCCATCCGCCCGACATATATCACCAACCGCACCATCGACGGCACACCGCAGGAGCAGAAGCTCTATGATCTGATCTGGCGGCGCACTGTGGCGTCGCAGATGGCCGACGCAGAGATCGAGAAGACCAATGTGGAGATTTCCGTGAGCGGAACCGACGAGATTTTCAAGGCTGAGGGAGAAGTGGTGAAGTTTGACGGATTCCTGAGCGTCTGGAAGACGGAGAATGCCCTTGACAAGGAGTTTACGGAGTTGCCGCCGATGAGTGTGGGCGATGTGCTTGCGGCTGATGAGATTTCGGCCACCGAGCGCTTTTCACAGGCTCCGGCACGATATACGGAGGCTACACTTGTGAAGAAGATGGAAGACCTGGGGATAGGACGCCCGTCAACCTATGCCCCGACCATCTCAACTATTCAGGCGCGCGACTACGTGAGGCGTGGCGAAAAAGAGGGCGTGAAGCGTGATTTCGAGGTTTTGGTCTTGAAAAAGGGGAAGATTACGAAGAAGACACAATCCGAGCATACAGGAAGCGAGAAAGGACGTCTTGTGCCTACCGACGTGGGCATGGTTGTCAATCAGTTTCTGACTGATTTCTTTCCCGATATACTTGATTACAACTTCACAGCCAAAGTGGAGGAGAAGTTTGACGACATTGCCGAGGGCAAGCTTGGCTGGAGCAATGAGATTTCCGATTTTTATGGAGGCTTCCACCCGGAGATTGAGAAGATCAACTCAATGCGCATGGAGCGCAAGGTGGGGGAGAGGCTTCTGGGCAATCATCCTGAGAGCGGCAAGCCGGTGTCGGTAAAGATAGGCCGGTTCGGGCCGGTGGTGCAGGTGGGGGATGCTGCCGATGAGGAAAAGCCGCTGTTTGCAAGCCTGCTTGCGGGGCAGAGTGTGGCTACCATCACCCTTGAGGAGGCACTGAAGCTGTTTGAGCTTCCGCGCGATCTGGGAGAATATGAAGGCGAGACTGTCTCTGCAGCAATCGGGCGTTTCGGTCCTTATGTTAAGTTTGGCAAGATGTTTGTGTCTATTCCCAAGACCTTGACTCCGCAGGGAATCACTCTTGACGAGGCTATCGAGCTTATCAACGCTAAACGCGAGGCAGAGGCTAACAAACTTATAAAGACGTTTGATGAGATGCCGGGGCTGGAGGTGCTCAACGGGAGATATGGCCCTTATCTGGCTTACAAGCCGGAGGGCGCCAAGAAGGCTGTGAACTATAAAATACCGAAGACTACTGATGCGGCCTCACTCACTTTCGAGGAGGCGAAGAAACTGATGGAGGCTCAGGATGCGGCTCCCAAGAAACCGGCCCGTAAAGCAAAGAAATAACCGACCGCAATGGGATATAGAAATATCTCGTTTTAAGCCTCTGTTTTTAATTTTTCTTTGGGAGGGGACGGGAAGTTTTTAATTTTTTGATTCTCATAAGGGTTAAATTGATCAAATTATAAGGTAATATATTGTTAGTCAATATATTACCTTATAAAATTATTTATGGTTTTTAAATGGCGGAAAAACTGCTGAAAATGTCTGTTTCGATTGTTTTTAAGTTTTGATAGGCAATAATTTGGTGGTGCCGTTTTTTTTAGTATTTTTGCAAGCAACTTCAGCCGACAGATGAAAACTGAAACTATGGTTTTGGGTTTTCATGTTTTTTCGGTTGCTTGAAATATTTTTTAGAATGATAGAATTTGATGTGAAGAATGTGGCGATGCCATCGCTCGATCTGGAGCGTGTGGGGAGGTGGCTTGGAGAAGTGGCTGCCGACCATGATCGGCGTGTGGGCAACGTGAATTATCTTTTTTGTGACGATGAAGAGATACTGCGTGTCAATCGTGAGTTTCTTCATCATGATTATTTTACGGATATAATAACCTTTGATTATTCTCATCGCGACAGGATAGGAGGCGACATATTTATCTCTCTTGACACGGTCAGGAGTAATGCTGATGATCTGAAAGTGGCTTATGAGCAAGAACTGTTGCGTGTGATAGCTCATGGCGTTTTGCATCTGTGCGGAATTGATGATAAAGGACCGGGAGAACGTGAGATAATGGAAGAAAATGAAAATGCCGCTCTTTCCCTTTGGAAATCGACGGTTTAATTGATTGGAGATGGAATTCAGTTATGATATAATAGTGATTGGCGCGGGTCATGCCGGATGTGAGGCAGCGGTGGCTGCCGCTAATCTCGGTGGCAAGACTCTGCTGGTCACTTCCGATCTTAACCGCGTGGCGCAAATGTCATGCAATCCTGCTGTGGGTGGTATCGCCAAAGGACAGATTGTAAGGGAGATAGATGCACTTGGTGGACAAATGGGGATTATAGCTGACAAAACAGCCATTCAGTTCAGAATGCTTAATCGCTCGAAAGGCCCGGCTGTGTGGTCGCCGCGTGTGCAGTCTGACCGTGAGAAATTTATCAGCGAATGGCGTCATGTGCTTGAGACAACCCCTAACTTGTCGCTCTTTCAGGATATGGTTGTTGACTTTGAGTTTGACGACAATGACAATCCAAGGCAGATAACCGGTGTAACGACAGCTCTGGGTTTCCGGTTTTCGGCTAAGAAAGTTATTCTCACAGCCGGAACGTTCCTTAACGGTCTGATGCATTTTGGTGCCACTCAGGTGCCTGGTGGACGAATAGCCGAGCCTGCGTCAAAAGGATTGTCAGAGCGGCTGAAGAGTATAGGATTTGAGGTGCTGAGAATGAAGACGGGCACTCCGGCGCGTATAGATGGACGCTCAATCGACTTTTTACTTGCAGAGCGCCAGGACGGTGATGACAGGGTAGAGGCAGTTGTTTCCGAAGATGCCACGATGGAAACAAAAGTAGATCTGATAGAGCGTGATTTCCATAAGTTCTCATTTATGCCGGGAGTGGGTCGTTCGCTTAAACCGCGCAGTTGTTATATAGTCCATACGAATCCTGAAGCACATCAGATCTTGCATGACAATCTGGAGTTTTCACCTCTTTACAATGGGCAGATCAAAAGTATCGGCCCGCGTTATTGTCCAAGTATAGAGACTAAGATTGTTACTTTTGCGGATAAAGACAGTCATCAACTTTTCTTGGAGCCGGAGGGTGAGAGTAGTAGTGAGTATTATATTAACGGTTTCTCCAGTTCATTGCCCTGGGAAGTTCAGTTAAAGTCATTACAGCAGGTTCCGGCTTTGCGAAACGTGCATTTTTATCGCCCCGGCTATGCTATAGAGTATGATTATTTTGATCCTACGCAGCTTACTCATGATATGCAGACTAAACTGGTGGCCGGATTGTATTTCGCTGGACAGATAAATGGTACTACTGGATATGAGGAAGCGGCTGCCCAGGGACTGATGGCAGGTATAAATGCTGTTCTCAGTCTGAGGGGGGAAGATCCTCTTGTGCTTGGAAGGGATGAGGCATATATCGGGGTGCTGATTGACGATCTTGTCACCAAAGGGGTGGATGAGCCTTATCGTATGTTTACATCCCGTGCGGAATATCGTATTCTGCTTCGTCAAGATGATGCTGACATGCGTTTGACTCCAATCGGTCGCCGTATAGGTCTGGTTACGGAGGAACGCTATGGGGCTATGCTTCGGAAGCGTGAACAGCGTGATGCCCTTATTGAATGGTGTTGTTCCTTTACAGTGAAGATGGGGGAGAAGATCAATGCTGAATTGGCAGCTTTAGGCACATCGCCTCTTACATCTTCTGTGCGTCTGTCTGAATTGTTGAAGCGTCCTCAGTTGAATTTTGCCAATTTGATTCCGCTAATTGATAGGCTCAGGAAACGTGTCATGGAGATTGAGGATACGCGTCGCGATGAAATTGTGGAGGCAGCCGAGATTCTTATCAAGTATGACGGGTATATCACCCGGGAGAAGGAACTTGCTGAGAAGTCAAAGAGACTTGAATATGTCAAGTTGCCTGACAGTATAGATTATCATTCCATGCATGCCCTTTCAACGGAAGCCCGGCAGAAACTTGCGGTTATTCGTCCTGCTACGATAGGGCAGGCGTCGCGTATTCCGGGTGTGTCACCTGCAGATATAAATATCTTGCTTGTTTTGCTTCATCGTTGATAATTTATACAGGATTAAGCAGATAGCTAAAAATTGTTCCACGTGGAACAATTAAATATCTCCAAGAGGGATTGGCTAACAATGTGCTTTTCTAAATAAAGACATAGTAAAAGTAAAAAATATATTGATTATGGAACTTGAGGAACTCAAAATGCTTATTCGTGATGTGCCCGATTTTCCATCGGCTGGCATCATGTTTCGTGATCTTACAACCATGCTTAAAGACGGGGAGGCGCTCCGCGTGATGAGTAAAGATCTTGCTGAGCTGTATAGAGGTAAAGGCGTGACTAAGGTTGTGGGTATAGAATCTCGCGGTTTCATCGGAGGCAGTATCCTTGCATATGAACTTGGAGCAGGTTTTGTGCCTGCGAGAAAACCTGGTAAACTTCCTGCGGAAACCATTAAAAAAACTTATGCGAAGGAATATGGTGTTGACACTATAGAGATGCACCGTGATTCGATTACTTCGGATGATGTGGTGGTGCTTCATGATGATCTTCTGGCTACCGGTGGAACTATGCGAGCTTGTTATGATCTCGTGAAGAGTATGAACCCGAAGAAAATATACATTAATTTTATTGTGGAATTGACCGCTTTGAAGGGTAGGGATAATCTTCCGGATGATTGTGGGGTCACGGCACTTTTGAAATACTAACTTTAAGACGCCGCACAAAATAAGCTGCGATATCCGGAACGGAAATATCGCAGCTTATTTTGTGCGGCGTCGCCATATTGGCAAGGTTTTTGCGTTATAATTATGGGCAGGCATTTTTTAGAGCCTGCCGTGACATGTAGAAAGAAAAATACGAATATTTCTGAGGATAGATATGATGGAAGAAAATACAGACAATCAACAGGAGAAAAACAGTGCGTTTATCCCGATGCTGCAAGTTCCTAAACCCGGGGAGGCAGTGCTCGTGGCAAAGCCCGAGGAGGTGAAAAGCGCCATTGACGAACTGCTTGCAGACACCGGCAGGGATATCAATAGGGAAGGGGCATTTGAAATAGAGATCACTCCAGACAGGACGCGTGACGATATTTTCAATAATCGCCCCGGAGCACATCTGCGCGAAAAAATTCTTGGACTGCCGGAAGCACCTGGAGTCTACATGTATCTCGATAAACACGGGAAAGTTATATACGTCGGGAAGGCAAAACGCCTTAAAAGACGCGTATCATCTTACTTCAACCGCCGCCATGATTCAGTGCGCACAAACCTTCTCGTGCGCAATATCGTTGACATGCGCTTTATTGTTGTGGCAACGGAAGAGGATGCCCTTCATTTGGAAAGCGCGATGATAAAGGCTTATCAGCCCCACTATAACGTGCTGCTTAAAGATGATAAATCCTACCCCTGGATAGTAGTGACAAAAGAACTTTATCCGCGTGTGTTCATGACCCGTGAGAAAGACATTGACGGGAAATATTATGGTCCTTACAGCAACGTTCAGGCGGCAAAAGTGGTGCTCCAGCTTATACGTGACGTCTATCCTCTGAGAAGCTGCAAACACGCACTCGAAGAAAAAAACATCGCACGTGGAAAGTATCATCTCTGTCTTGACTACCATATAAAAAAATGTGGCGGGGCATGCCGGGGACTAATCAATCCGGAAGACTATGCAAAATATGTTTCACAGGTACGTCAGATTTTGAACGGCGAGACGGTGATACTGGAGAAATATCTGAAAGATGAGATGGCACGCCTCAGCGAGGATTGGAAATTTGAGGAGGCGCAACTAATCAAAGAGAAATATGAGATTGTCAAAAGCTATAACGCGAAGACTGTAGTAGGAGGTGCCGAGGAAGATGCCGATATGTTTGCCTACGATGAAAGCGGAGATTCTGCTTTTGTCAACTTCATGCACCTGCATCACGGAGCGGTCGTGCAGAGTCTGAATATGGAGTTCCGACGCAAATTGGCAGAGACTCCGGAGGAGATTCTGTCAATGGCAATAGGGGAGGTTTCACGTCGTTTTGAGAGGAAATTTACTTCAGTGATTGTTCCGTTCCTTCCCGATGTGGAGTTTGAGGGCATCACGTTCATGATCCCGAAGAAGGGAGACAAGAAGAAAATCCTTGATATGGGTATGAAGAATGTAAGGCAATACATAACCGATAAGGAGAAGATGGCAGAGAAACTTGATCCTGAAAAAGGAGTGGAGAAGCTGATGGAACAGATGAAAAAAGACTTCCGTCTGAACGTGCAGCCACGCCATATAGAATGTTTTGATAACTCAAATATACAGGGTACAAATCCTGTGGCAAGTTGCGTTGTGTTTCGCAACGGCAAACCCTCAAAGAAAGATTACCGCCATTTCATAATAAAGACAGTGGTGGGTGCTGACGACTTCGCTTCGATGAAGGAAGTGCTCCATCGTCGCTACTCCCGAATGATAGCCGAAGGGGAGCCACTGCCTCAGTTGGTGGTGGTCGATGGCGGCAAAGGACAGCTAAGCGCGGCAGTTGAGGCTTTCGATGAAATGGGGATTAGGGGAGAGGTTGCTCTTGTCGGCATCGCGAAAAGACTTGAGGAAATCTACTTCCCCGGCGACCAACTTCCACTCTACATTGACAAGAAAAGTCGGAGTCTGCAGGTGGTGCAGGCATTGCGTGACGAGGCTCACCGTTTCGGCATCACCCATCATCGTTTGCGTCGGTCAAAAGGTCAGGTGGTAAGTGAACTCGACTCAATAAAAGGGGTAGGGGAAGCCACTGCAAAGGCACTCATGAAGGAATTCAAAAGCGTGAAACGGATCCGCGAGGCATCGCTTGAAGACCTTGAAGCCTGCATCGGCAAAGCAAAAGGAAAGCTCGTCTTCGACCATTTCCA
>CAZQSD010000132.1:0-8271 GCA_964595885.1 uncultured Sangeribacter sp. | reverse complement strand
GTGGAATGGCTTGCCTCCGGATCGACTCCTCCGGCGTGGGCCACACTCACCGCCAGATCCACGTCGCGCATTATCTCCGAGAACACAATCGGCTGGACATCCTCAATTTTCTTGGCCTTGAAGCTTCTCCGGTCATAGAAAGCCACATATTCGAGGGTTGGTGCCTCTATGTCGGCGGGTGAGAACCAGTCGGCCATAGCATACATGACTGCCGTGACATTGCCGTTGAAGCACACCTTCTGCAGACCGTTCTCGTAATCAACCACCCACTGACGTTTCTTAAGCACACCGACAGTGCGGGCTGGCATGATCTGGTTGCCGGCATAGCGCATGGACTGTGATGTCTCCTTTTCCTCGGCCGTAGGCACATACAGTTCGCGGAACACTTGTTTGAAGGGCTGCCTCCACTGCCTTTGGAAGAGGGCCGACTGGTAGTCGCTCCACACTCCGGCCTGCATCAGGTCATAGGGGTGGGCAATGCGGAGCCGGTCATCGGGAGAGATTTCCACCACCACCCCGGCAGCTGAGACCAAAGTTTTACCATCCTCTCCGGGAAAACCGCATACATTGCCATCTTTCACGAGGACCAGACGGGAGAACATGGTCCATATGATCGGGTTCTCACGCAGCTGTGCTATCTCATCGCCGGTAAATTCAGAACTATCTACCATCGAGGTCTCCAGCAGGGCGCGGCCACGCACATGCTGCTCCTTAAACCGGCGGTAGGTCTCGCGCATACCTTCGATATACTTGTCTTTCTTAAGCCGTGCAGGCAGACTTTGCAGACGTTTCCCCTTGCTCTCCATGATTAATTCCGGGGTGCCTTCGCCTATCTCTATATATGCTGTCACCCCGCCGATCTCCTTCGGCATAAGATATTCAGACGCTTCCTTCACAAGATCGGCTTCCATGCTCCATGTGAGACGTGTGGAGTCGCCGAACCCTGCGGTGCGCGCGAGGTTGTCAAGAGCGAGTTTGACCGCCCTCCCTTCGCTTGCCTGACGCTGCGCGCCAAATTGTTTGGTCTCCTTCAGGAATTTGTTGAGCGCGGCATAACGCTGGCGCAGATCCTTCATGCGGTTGCGCCCCAGGGGAATCAGCCCGTAAGCCACCACAAGGTCTTTGTTGCGTTTTGACTCTATCTCTTTCTGCACCTCCTTTGATTTCAGGATGCCGAGGGCGGCATCGGAAAGTTTGCGGGCACGGGTGTGGCGGTTTCCTTCCGATATATATTTGGCAGCCTCATACACCACTTCAAAACGTTTCTTGCCAAGCATCTTGTAGACTTCCCGGAACCATGCAGGGTCGAAGGCGCCGTCGGCAAAATCTTCCGGAGTGACCGAGGTGTAGCGTGTGATGTGTGACTTCACATTCTCCTCCAGTCTTTCGCCTGTGTGGGCAAGGAAATAGTAAGTGGCGCTCTCAAGGCCTTTCCAGCCTGTGGCTTCCTCCACCAATTCCAACCAGCGCGGGGAATACATGGCGGCCTCGACAAGCCTTTCGTCAGACACTCCCGCTTCTGTCGCCTTCTGTCTCAGTTCGGAGGCCGTGTCGCCTTCTGCCGGACAGCTTACATGGAGCAGCCATGAGAAGGTGTCGCGTTTATTGTCGCCAAGTCCCCAGAAGCTGCATTTCGGTTTCTCCTTTCCAAGTCCGACGATAATCTTGAGCAGATAATCAATTCCGCTGACCACGTTTATCTTGCCTGCCAGCTTCGTGACCACCGTAGGGGTGTCGCCGCGCTGAAGCTCTATCTCAAGGATCCGGTCAACAGCTTTATTGACAAGGTAGCATTGGATCTGATTGAGTACGGGTGTATCCTTCTGCCATCTGTAGCGTTTGAGAGCGAGGGGAAGACGCTGTGTCAGCGCGTCGACCATGCGGGGGGAGGCTTCGCGTCCCATCATCTCATGCCAGAACTCATTGTCGGTGATCTGGCCCATATCCCACATGCGCAGATACTCAATAGGGTCGATGGGGTTAAAGGCACTCAGGTAGCCCAACTTGCGGTAATAGTCATATCTTACCCTGAAGGAGTCAACGAAGAGGTCATCATCACTTACAGGCCAGCTTGCCTCAAGCATTCGGCGGAATTTTTCAAAAGGCCACACGCCCAAAAGGGAGTGGGCTTCCTCTCTTCCATAGCGAGAATAGCTTGCATTATATGAGCGAACCATCTCCTCCGGACTTACAGTGGAGACTGCCACCGAAAGAATGTCGGTGCATGTCTTCCAGTTTTCCGGGGCAGCCTCATAGTCATAGACAAGACATTTGCATACTTCGCGTGCCTGCTTGTAGTAGGGGAGGTTTTTAATGTCATTCAGGGTTCCATCTGGATGAAACGCTTTTCCGAGCAGGTGCTTAAACAAGGGGAAGAAGGGGGAGTCATAACCTTCATAGTTGCCTATGGCAATATCAAGACGCAGCATGTCGGAAGGTGAGTTGATCTCACGCTCATAAAACTCTTTCCACATCTCTGGCTTGGCAAGTGATTTCAGACCGTCGCCATATTTCTCTTTCTTGGGAGTGTTGCCCAAGCGCACTGTTTCACCCCAGGAGTTTGTGAACTCGTAGTCGGCGTTCTCCTCAATAAGTTTCATGAGTTTGAGCATGATGTCTTTGGCACGCCGGGGATCGCTGAAAGTTAGGGATTTTTCTATGTCAAAACCCTTGGGACAATGGAGACGCAGGTGAAGCTCATCCTGGGGGTTATAGAGACCGAAGCCGTTGGCGGCATTGTAGACAGACGTGGCGGCATTGGCTGACTCAAGGATATTCTCGATCAGCACCTTCTCCTTTGAAGTAGGCCGCATGATTTCCTCCACGGCAGGCACAAGGGCTTTTACAAGCTCGGGTCTCTCCCCTTTGTCAATCCAGTTTTTTATTATGTCCAGCCCGGCGAGGCGGCGATCAGCAGTTTTGTCATTAAGCAGCCTTCGCACTGATTCCAAAGCCTCGCCATCAGGGAGTGAGGAGAGGATGGAGATTATTGCGATGCGCATATTGGAGGCCTTCAGGCGCAGGTGGCTTTCCATAGTGCGATAATCCTCGGAGGAAAGTTTTCCGGCTTTATGAAGCTGCTCCACAATCTTACAGCTTGCCTCACGTGCTTCAGTGCCCCGGTCGGCCAGTCCACTCAGTGCGAAGGCAATCTGCCGGGGGGTGGCGGGTTGTCGCAACAGATACTTTATTGCTCCCGCCCGCTCATACGCCTCCATGAATCCTAAATATTCGAGTGCACGGTCAATGTATTCCTGATCGCCCAAAAGCAAAGCAATCTTGGCTATCCTCATGGCCACTTCTCCACGCGATAATTTCACTGCTATCCAAGGAAACACGTATGGGTCAAAAGTTTCGGTTCCCTTCATTGACTCCAGTAGGCCGACGAGAATGTGGAAGTCACGGAGAGCTTCCTCACGTGATTTGAAAAACTCTTTGAGCGGGGGCACCGGATCCGGGTCGCCATACCAGCTGAGGCGGAATCGGTATGAATTGAGGTATAGCGGAAGGGCACCGGCAATTATGCCGTGATCATTGTTTCTGAGATGGAGAGCGTCTGAGACAAGTGTGGTGTAAAGTTCGGGATACTGTATGGCCGTGAGCACCAGCATGGCAGCCTCTACGCGATAGGCCGGGGCAGAGGCGATAAGTTCCTTTATCGGGGTGGTTACGTCTTCCACATTATAGAAGGCCATTGCCCAAAGAGCCAAATAGATCTCCATAGCGTCATTACTCATGACAGCTTTCTCTCTCTCTTCCCGATTGGTGACATAGGTATAGACAAGACGGATGAACTTGTCATCGATTCTTTCAGGGGCATCTGTCTCTCCGAGGCCTGTAGTGACGGCTAATGAACGCTTCACAGCCGCAAAACGCTGTAGGTTATTCTCTCTGATCACATTGAGCAGGTAGATGTAGCTGTGAGGTGTGCCCTCATCCATAGTCTCAACTATTGACTGTCGCAACCCTTCCTGAAGACGTGCTGCCAAAAGCAGCTTGCCTTCCAGTTCAAGCAATCCGTCGTGATTGCTTTTGGCTATGGCACGGAAATATTCGTAGCTGAGACGGTTGGCGTTGTTTTCGGAGGTCATGGCTTCTTCGAGATAGGCTATGCACTCGCGGTCACCATTTTTTATCATGGCAGTCAGCCATGCAGTCCGGTCAAACACTGTATAGAGTTCCTTTATTTCCTCGGGAGTGCGTCCGCCCCTCAGAATCTGGATAGGGGTAAAGCCGGTGGCTTTCAGCGAGAGGAAAGCCTTCAGGTTGCTTTGTATGTTGTTGCTGTGGAGATCTACTCTTTTTGAACGCATGGATCTACGCCCATAGCCGACTGTATATGGCGATTCAGCCTCTGCCTGCATGTATAGCAGCCACAGCTCGGTCCATTCCTCTCCTAAAAGGAATAGGGGGAGGGCTTTCAATTCACCGTCAAAGAGTTTTGCCACATCCTTTATCTCATGTTGGTTCGCAAAGTCTATTAGCTCAGATGTGAAGTCAGTCTTTGCACCATCATAGTCAACATAACTTAAGAAACTTTTGATCAAGGCCTGCATATCGTCGGAGAGATGGCGAGTCTTTTTTAATTTATTCTCCAACTCGTTTAGATAACCTTTGCAGAGCTTGTTGAGGGTGGCATTCCAGGATAATTTCATGGCTTAAAGTGTTTGATTACCGAAAAAATATGGTTAATTATCATAGATATGGTTGATTACCAAAGTCTTCCTGCAAGCAGGGTAAGTCTTACCACTGTCAGGCAGTCTCCTTCGGTCAGTTCTATTTTTGTGTTGATGTCGCCCAGGAGGTGCCCGTTGAGAAACATTCTATAGAGTCCGTCTTCATAACACTGAACAGCATTTGCGACTGCCTTGTCGGGGTCTTCCGTGTTGCCGTTGTAGACAATGCCGAAGGCCACTCGTCCTGTCTCGGCAAGATCAGCAATATCTGACGGGCTCAACAGCTTATGTGTGGTGTCGGCATCCGGATTATCTCTTTCAGGAGCATCCATCGCCTTGAGGTTGAAAGCGGCGACACATACGCGCACAGTGGCTTCTATGAGTTCTTTCACAGTCTTGGGATCTCCTTCGATTTCCATTGCCGTCGGCTGCACGGTCTGCCGTGTGCGCCCCGGCTTTTTCTGTTCAAACAAGATTTTCATTACGGATTGGTTATTAGCTATACAAAAGTAAGAAATTTTTCCCGAATTCACATGCGTTATATTTATATTTTCCCCGCAAAGCGGATATTTGACGGTTCTTACGGCACGGGGTAAAGCCGTTTACTGAAAACTTAAGCCGGTGTCTTATATGTTTTTGACAATCAATAATACTGAATCAGGACTCAGTTACTGACATTCAGGAAACGTATTGTTTATTAATGGAAAAACATTTAATTTTGCAGAAAAATGTATATCTGGTTAAATCTTTATTTTTAACCACTTGATCATGTCAAGCAAGCGTCTTTATTTCCTTTGTAGGAAGAGCCAATCTCTTACCGGAGTTAACTTGTAGGCATAATCAAACGAGTACATGTGTTCCCTCCCTTTACCGTCATCAGGCAACACTGATTTCGGGGTGAAGTTGATGATATTGACCGGCGCACCTTTTGCCAACATTGCTTGAGCAAGAGAATCTCCCGAACGAACTTCCCTCTTTACCGGCTGTCACATAAGTGAATTTGTGCTTTACAAGTTCTCCAAACTTGGTAGTATCCCAATGACAATCAACAAACAACGATGCAGCAAACACGTCAGGGTAGGTGATGTTGTAATACATCGAAATCATTCCTCCCATAGATTGGCCCGTGGTGTAGAGACGATTGGAATCAATATTTTTCTCAGCTACGATACTTTTGAGAAGGCGTATCACCATATCAACTTCGTCGGTATGTTCATACGCATCATTAACCGCTACCCCTGAGTATTGTGGCACAAGCACATAGCATGGATTCTTCGCCTGCGATTCAGCTGTAGCCCATACCAAAGCGCAATATCCTTGGGTCAACGGACGCGTGACATCAGTGCCCGGAGTGCTTGCATCAGCCATAAAGAGCACCAAAGGATATTCATTTGACGCCTCCATATTCTTAGGAGTGAATAGATTATAATTTATGGTTTTACCAGTCTCGGAATCTGTATACTCAAATTTTAGTGCGAAATTTTTTCCAGACAGCGCATTTTACGCTATCTTTGCAGTAGTATTCTTATATGTATGACATGACTCAATCAGAACTAATATCAATCTTTCCGAAAGAAAATTCAATTCCTGAGCGTGTATTGCTCATCACTCCATCTTTGATGTCTCACCTTTATGTCAAGTCAGTCCGGGAATGCAGGGTTTCCGTAGTTTTATGCTCGAGGCCGGCAACCTTGTTCAACATAAGAAGAAAGCAATGGAGAAAGCAGACATAGTGGAAAGTCGTCAAGATGCTATATTGCGCAGTTTCCTGAAGTTGGTATGGAGATACTACAAGTTGGAACATAATGTTGATTTCTATGCTTTGAAGCTATGCATATCTTCAAAGCATTTGTCAAAGGTGGTGAGGAGCCGATTTGGTAAAACCTCCAAAAAATCTATCCAAGACATTTCCTCCGAACTACATTTCTCAGAAATGTCATCTTTTTGTAAATTCTTTAAGAAACATACCGGCATGTCTCCCACAGCTTACCGTACCCGTCACTCTAACATGGGTAGCCAAAGAATCATTGATGATGTGGCTATCCAAATTTCGGTTTAAACATCTGATTTACATTAATCCCTTGGCACGAGAGTAACTCAATAGACAACCTGATCAGTGTGAGCCCAAGAAGGCAAAAGGTGGCTTTGCCGGATCTTAGGGGAGACATTGTAAACGAAATATAGCCTTAACAATTTTGATTGATATGGAGGATATCGCTAAGTTCAAACAAATACTTGCAGAATTTGATTCTCTCCCGAAAATCAATACTAATCCGACATTTATGGATATATGTCAGTTGGGAGGTGATCGTTTTGAAGAACGATGCAGCCAAATACTAAGATTTTATCTTGACCCTAATGGTCCGCATAACCTCAAGTCGCTCCTTCTCAAATCGCTTTTGGAAACAATGCAGAAAACTGATATACATTTCTCTCAGTCTTGTACAAAAGTCTTAACGGAGGAAATGACTGAAGACGGAAAATATATCGATATTACTGTGGTGTCAGATTCTATGGTCATTGCAATAGAAAATAAAATTGGAGCAAATCTGTATAATCCTCTTGACAGTTATGTCAGATACATAAATAGTAACTATTCTGATAAAGCAGATAAGCTTTTTGTGGTTCTTTCTGTCAAACGCATTACTGACCCTGCGGAACTGCATAAAATGCGGGATAATGGATATTTATATATCAATTATTCTAACTTATTTACTGCAATCAAGGGCAATCTCGGCTCATTTGCCCTTGATGCCGACCAAGCATATATGACTTTCCTCCTTGATTTTATCCGGACTATTGAAAACCGATACTTCAACAGAAATATGGAACTAAAAAAATTCTTTTATGATAATCGCTCTGAAATAAATAGGCTTATTTGGCATTATGATAATTTCAAAAACGAAATTCATCAGATGCGTAAAGAAAAGATTGCCTCTTACAAATCTTTAATTTGCTCTCGCACCCAGGCTAATTGGTGGATTTATCAAGGTTGGGATTTAGGCATCTCATTCAATGACAAGAAGGATAGAATCGGTATCGAATGTTTTTTCAAAGACGGTACGTTAGACAATCCTCTTGGAATGTTTACCATCAACATTACTGTATGGAAAAAGAGTCACTTCTTCACATACGAACAGGATTTGAAAGAGGCTTTCCCTGAGAGTCATATTGATTATGATGCTTGCGACGGCAGCCGTGTGTTCTTACATGTGACTGTTCTCACTCCTGAAAACACAGACAGTATTATTGAGGCATTGTCAAACACTTACGCTACAGTAAAGAGAATAGTAGAACTCTACAAATAAAAGATTAAATTATATTGCTGTCCGATAAAAACTTTTTGGTGATATCTAAAATAAGGGCTGATACCTACTGAAACTGCACTCCAAAAGTTTTGTGTCTAACTTTTGGGGTGCAGTTCACTCTTTTCATTGCCCATAAGTTCTCTCACTTGCCATCTGCAAATATAACGAATTTATCTTGATTTTTAGTATCATTCTTTAACTTTTTACCTCCCAAGAAATACAATGAAGGGCGCCACCATTATTATCATTGATATATTCACCATTTTTATTTATACCAAGAGACAAGG
>CAZQSD010000131.1:0-8324 GCA_964595885.1 uncultured Sangeribacter sp. | reverse complement strand
TTATAAAGAGAAGGAACAATATCACTTTAGCTAATACGGGATTAATCATACTCCTTTAAATTTAGTAGTTAGACTTATAGTTTTAACTCTCTATCAAACGCGTTTAACTTGGTGGCAAAATTAGGAACTATATCAATCAAATCCAAATGTTTTTCTAAAAATTATCACCTGCCCGATAATATTTATATTATTTATAATCAATATATTACAATAGGCATATTCTCTATCTGTCTGCCATAGGCTAATAGGGTGCAAATCAATGATTAAATCTATGGTCAGGCAGATTCACCCCACAAAACCATTAATTTTCATACCCATTTGAGGTATTTTTCCTTATTAGTTTTCCCCGATTCCAAGATCTTTCGTTTCAGATTGGCTTTTCTTTTATGCACTGTCGGAGGCTCCACCTTCATCAAAAGACCGATTGTACGTGCCGTAAAACCTGCCATGTAATACAAAAGCAAATCATATTCCCACTCATTGAGTCTCGGAAAATCCTCCCTAAATTTTACCATTATATCATCATGTTTCAGATTAATGCCGTATTCCAGGCTCTCCCTGAATCTTCCATCAGCCACAATATTCTCCACTATTGGATAGAGGCTTGACACAGCACCACTCTGATCCTCGGAGACATCGGGCTTATTATAATATAGCAAAAAAAGTTTCTCCACCATCTCAGTGTGAAGAGTGAAAAGATAACCTACATTCGACTCAAGACAGTTTATCTTTTCTTTATCCTCCTCCACTATTCCACGTAACCGTATCACTGCTCTAATCCGGTTATTCATTTTCTTTCGCAACTTAGCCATCGCCCCTCTCAGATCAAGAATGATCGTGCCAAAACATATCAGCCCCAATATGATTGATATTATCCAGTAATATCTCTCTTGTGAAAGGCTATCCATTTCAGAGGGAGCATATAGCAGCAGGCTCGTTAATAAAAAGACATATGCATTCATATTTATTTAAACTAAATTTAACGCAGCTCCTCCCGGTCAAGGCGACGACGTGTGAAAAATCCTCGGGTGAAGAGGAAGAAAATCAGCGTGCCCACTCCCTGCATAACAGCCGCTCCCCAAAATGCCGCCGCGTAGGAGATATATTCCAGAAGAAAACCTCCCGACACAATACCCAATCCCATGCCTATGTCCCAGGCTGTCAGTATCGACGAGTTGGCTGTGCCCCTCTGGTCATTGCGAGCAAGTTTTATAAACATATTCAGGAAGGCCGGATACATGTGGCCGTTTCCCAGACCGATCATCGCGGCAGAGGTATAATAGGCCCAACTTTGCTGCACGGTGGCAAATAATATGTAGCCACCCAACGACAGGATCACACCCATTGCCGCGTTTTCCACAATCTTACCTTTTGCCAATGCCTTTGAGCCTTGAATGCGCGATGCAAAAAGTCCGAATGACAGGATCATGAAGAAAAGGCCGGTGCCATCTGTGATATTAAGCACCTCGCTGCCATAGATCGCCACATAGTTTGACATAATGCCCCAGCAAAGACCGAAACAAAGGATATTGACTGCCAACAGCCATCCCCGCGTCAGGAAGAAACGGTCAAGACTTATCGGCTTTTTCTCCTTTACCTTCTCTCTTTTGGGCAACTTTATGGTGGAAACCGTCACCAACCCAACGAATGCAATCACCAAGGCTATCCAGAAAAGCAATTCAAAATTATCGGTGGCATGATATATCCAGATACCCACTGAAGGGGCAAACGCCATCGCAAGATTATTACTCAGTCCGTAGAAGCCTATTCCCTCATTGCGCCGCGAAGAAGGGAGTGTGTCAATGGCTACTGTGGAGTTAGCCACCGTGACCGCGCCAAACGGCAAGCCGTGCAAGGTGCGGACTATCGCGAACAGCAATAGCGTACCGGCTCCTATGTAGCCTGTAAAGAGTATAAAGAAAAAGAAAAAACACAGGGCAAGCACCTTTTTACGGTCAAACGTATCGACGATAAAGCCACTGAAGGGCCTGACCAAAAGTGCGGCAATCACATACCCTGACAACACCAGCCCCATCACGTCCTTATCAGCGGCAAACTCCGCGTCAAGATAAATGGGAAGCAAGGGGGTAAGGATATAGAAAGAGAAAAACAGCATGAAATTACCTACCATTGCCCGGCAATATCCACCGTTCCAAAGCTTCTCCTTCTTATCTACTTTCTCATTAACTTTATTCTTAGTAACCTCATTCATAACTTATTACAGCATTTTAACCTTACACCAAAATTTTACTATACAAGTTTCACCTACAAAATTAATAAAAATTCATCACTATCCAGCCTCTCCCTCCCCTTTAAACCCTTAATTAGCCCTAAGCATGCCAACTATTATCTATCAAATGATGTTAGATATATGGATCTAATTTAAAAACTTATCTTAATTTACTTTGAAATATGGGAAAATTGCTGGAGAGGCGCAAAGCAGTAAGTCATTTCGGGAAACTGCCCGACAGCGGGTCAATAGAACATTGCTCAATGAGCAGCGACGTGTTAGGGGTCAATAAAGATTTCTCTGTTTACCTTCCTAACGGATACGAAGATAGCGATCAGCGCTATCCGGTGGTGTATCTACTACACCCTGCCGGAGGCACCCACGAGATGTGGATAAGCATGGGACAACTGCCGCAGATTGCCGATGACGCCATACGCTCCGGCATGATGCTGCCAATGATAATCGTGATTCCCGACGCAAGCGGAGAAGGTGAATACCATCTTGGCAAGCACTTGGGATTCTTCTCAGTGCCCGGATGGGATTACGAGTCATATTTCCACAACGAGCTGATTCCCCTGATTGATTCAAACTACCGCACGATAGCCGATAAGAAACACCGTGCCATAACAGGCGTATCAATGGGTGGTGAGGCATCAATCGCATATGCCCAGAAGCACCCCGACTTCTACGGAGCCTCTTGCGCCATAAGTGGCATCGTAGGTCATCCCGAGCAAAGTCATATGGCCCAGACCGACAAAGACTATGCCGATTCACTGATTGCCAACAATCCAACAGAATTTGTAAATAATGCCACGCCTGAAGTAATCGACAAACTGAAAAACATAAGATGGTATACCGACTGCGGCGATAACGATTTCTTCTACCAAGGCAACATCGCCTTCTTCCTTGCAATGAAAGAAAAAGGAATACCCATCGACTACAGAATGCGCAGCGGAGTCCACAGTTGGTATTATTGGGTGACAGGTCTGGCACCAATCCTTCACTTCATCTCCATAGGATTCGCCGAATAGAGAGTGTGAATTACTGATACCCTTTTTTGAACAGATTTTAAACCCATAATTGCCCATATTATATTAACTTTGCAGTTGAAGTTATTTTAACTTCCCGGAGAAGAAATGCTCCCCCAAATCAACAACCAACAACTCCCAACCATGAAACTAAAATTCATCGCCTCGCTGTTGGCCTTAGGCTGTGCGGCATCAGCTTCCGCAGAAGTCAACAAACTTGTGATTGAACCAAACGGGAAAGGCATAGCCATTCCCAAGACCCTCTACGGACTCTTCTTTGAAGACATCAACTATGGTGCCGACGGCGGATTATATGCCGAGAAAATCAAAAACCGCTCTTTCGACTTCACATATCCTCTCACCGGGTGGACAGCATTCGGGAAAGTAGAGGTGAGAAACGACGGGCCCTTCGACAACAACCCTAACTACGTGCGCCTCTCCCCTGCCGGCCATTCCGACAAATGGACCGGCCTCGACAACGAAGGTTTCTTCGGCGTTAGCTTTGAGAAAGACAAAGAATACCGCTTCTCTGTCTGGGCACGTGTGCCTGATGGCGGTAAGGCAAGGGTGCGCGTTGAGCTTGAGGATCCATCTTCAATGAATGAAGGGCAGGATAACTGCGCTCAGGAATTTGAGGTGGAGGGCAGCGAATGGAAGAAATATTCAGCAATGCTGAAACCATCGGAAACAGTCTATAAAGGTAAGTTGCGGGTATTCCTGTGTAAGCCGGAAAACACTGTTGATCTCGAACATCTCTCCCTTTTCCCTACCGACACATGGAAAGGACGTGAGAATGGTCTGCGTAAAGATCTCGTGCAGAAACTTGCCGACCTAAAGCCGGGGGTGTTCCGCTTTCCGGGTGGCTGCATCGTGGAAGGCACCGATATGGACACGCGCTACAAATGGAAAAACACAGTAGGACCGGTAGAAAACCGTCCCGTCAACGAAAACCGCTGGCACTACACTTTCCGTTGGCGCCTCTTCCCGGATTACTATCAAAGCTATGGACTCGGATTTTATGAATACTTCCTTCTAAGCGAAGAAATAGGTGCCGAACCGCTGCCGGTGCTCAATGTCGGGCTGATTTGCCAATACCAGAACCGGGATCTTGATTCCCATGTGCCGATAGACAAACTACAGCCATTCATTGACGATGCCCTTGACCTTATCGAGTTTGCCAACGGGCCCGTTGACTCCCAATGGGGCAGCCTACGCGCTGAGATGGGACATCCCGAACCTTTCGACCTCAAATATATAGCCATCGGGAATGAGCAGTGGGGACCGGAGTACACAGAGCGGCTTGAACCATTTATCAGGGCTATCCGTGCAAAATATCCCGACATCAAGATTATCGGCTCTGCCGGCCCCAATTCCGAGGGCGAGGATTTCGACTATCTATGGCCGGAGATGACACGACTGAAGGCGGACCTTGTTGACGAACATTTCTATCGTCCCGAAAACTGGTTTTTGGCAGAAGGCAACCGCTATGACAACTATAGCCGCAAAGGGCCGAAAGTGTTTGCCGGCGAATATGCATGTCATGGGAAAGGGAAGAAATACAACCACTTCAATGCCGCCCTTATGGAGGCAGCCTTTATGACAGGAATCGAACGCAATGCCGATGTGGTGGAGATGGCCACCTATGCCCCGCTCTTCGCTCACGTGGAGGGTTGGCAGTGGCGTCCCGACATGATATGGTTTGACAATCTCCGATCTATGCCGACAGCGAGCTACTATGTGCAGCAGCTTTACTCCCTCAACAAAGGAGAGCAGACGGTCCCGCTGAAAATGAACGGTAAGCCCGTGGCCGGGAATGAGGATCAAAATGGGCTTTTCGCCTCTGCCGTCAAGGAAAATTCTACAGGTGACCTTATCCTGAAGGTGGCCAATACCGGCGACACACCTCAAGAACTCGACATGAATTTCAAAGGCTTGAAGAAAAACCAAGGATATGCTTCTGTGACTGTCAATACACTCCACAATGACAATCCTGACGCCGAGAACACCCTTGACAATCAGGAAATCGTTAAGCCGGTAGAGACAACCGTAAACCTTACACATGACTCTAACTGGAATGTCACTCTCCCGGCAAAAACATTCGCGGTATATCGCTTCAAGAAGTGAAAATAGTGTCTGAGATGCTCCCTGTATCTCTCGCTACCTTCCGGAATTGTAGGTTTTTTCACCACATCACACGAGAAAAAACTTGAAGGAGGTCTCATTTACTGACAGCCCCTATCCTTATCTATCCTCTTCCCTTATTGAATGCTTAGATAAATGTTATATTTAATTTTCAGTTTATGAGATTTTTATGTAAATTTGCACCATCCATAAATAATAACATATATTATAGCTTATGAAAAAAATTTTTACAGCAGTATTCGGATGCGCACTTTTCACGCTTCCACTCTCAGCACAGCTTGAAATGCCCTCGAATATTAGAGGAGCAGTCAGCTATATCTCTGAAGAAGAGGTGGGAAGTCCCATCTATGAAGTCCAGGGAAAGATGCAGGAATATACCAAGACCTACAGTGGATGGTATGTCTACACGCAAATGGAACACGTTGACAATCAGGAAGTAGACGCACAGATCGTATGGGGTGACGATAATGAGGTTTATTTTCGTGATCTCATCTCGATGATGCCCTTCGGCACTTACGTTAAAGGAACTCTCGACAACAATAAAATCACTGTATCGCTGCCTCAGGCCCTATATGTAGAGGATTATGAATACGGCGATGAACTGATCCAAAGCGTGGTTACATTATCTATCCTTGACCGCCTTGACATTGATTCTGAGGATAGGTATTATATTGACTTCTGGCCTTCTGACGAACCCGGCGACATTACCTTCACTGTGGCAGAAGACGGCACAATTACTATGGATCCTATGGATGAGATGCATGCCATTGGCATTGCAATTGATGAAGGCAACGGCAATATGTGGATGGGATTTGCCGAATACGAGATGTCTTTTGTGCCGAAACAGACAGGAGGCGTAAACCCTGCTGACCTTGAGAATACACCTTATTCCTATTTTACCTATGGCTATGGATGCGTCGGACTTGGAGAACCCGACTTCGGTTATAAGGTCAATGTGGCTTTCGACGGCGACGATGTCTATTTCACCGGTCTTTGTCTTGATGATACGAGCTGGTGGTTTAAAGGTCGTCGTGAAGGAGACCGGGTTATCGTAGACAATAACCAGAAGATGGGCACACTCTCCATCTACAATGTCTCCCTGATGTTTGGCAAACGTGATGAAGAGGCTTACGGTGGTTTCTCACTTCTCCCTGCCGATACACAGTTTGTGTTTAATTATGACGAGGAGAATAAGGTGTTTACAACTGCCACTCCTGAAGTGGTGATGTTTATCAATGCCCTCCCTGACCAGATCTATTATCTCACAATGGTAGAGAACCCTACCTTTATTTATCAACCGACTGCTGCCGGCACTCCACGTAATCCTTGGAATCTCGTTTTCAATGCCAAGACATATGACCGTTTAGGCTATGGTGTGTTTGATGTCAACCTTCCTATAATTTCAACAGACGGCATACTGCTCGACCGCGAAAACATGTATTATAATATCTACATTGACGGCGAGATTGTTGAGATGGAGGCAAGTGAGTATGGACTTCCGGAGACCACTGAAAACGTGCCCTATAATTTCTCTAAGCAAGCTATTGTAGCCCAGAAATTAAGCACAACCCACGAGATGATTTTCCATACCCAGGGCTTTGATAATATCGGCATAAGGCTCGTCAACGTTTATGATGGTGTGACTTATGAGAGCGACATTGTTGAGATTGAAGTGATCGACGGAGAAGTGACCGGCATCAACGAGGTTAAGACAGGTAACATTGTCAGCGACACATATTATGATCTATCGGGCAGAAGGATCGCAAATCCGTCGAACGGCATCTTCATCAGACGCACACTCCTTGATGATGGCACTGTGAAAGTATCAAAAGTAACCCGTAGATAGCGTGATTCCTCTCTACGGTTAATCCTAAGGGGCGGTGTGGGCAACCACATCACCCCTTCATTTTTATGGTGGTTATAACATGCGGCAAATAGCACACTATGTAATTAAAAAGTCCAAACTTTAATACAATAGGAAGAAGACCGCCTGCCATAACAAAGTCAAAAATATCAGTCGTCAGGCGGTGGCGAAAGTTGTTTTTTTGACAAGGGGGAAGATGGTGGAGAGAAGGGATTTGAGATCGGAAGGAGTAAGTTGCTGTTTTGCATCTGTAAGGGCACGGGTGGGATCGGTATGACTCTCTATCATGAAGGCATTGAAACCCAAGTCAACTGCCTGACGCATCAATCCCGGTATCAATGCACGTTTCCCCGCCATGTGGGAAGGGTCGATTATCATAGGCATTCCCGGCAACTCAGCCCTCAGTTTACGCGCCACTTCCCAGTGGGGTGGATTACGATAAACTGAATCGGAAAAATCGGCAAACCCACGATGAATCACACCAATGTTTTTAAGTCCGGAACCCTGCACACGTTCAATCGCACCGAGCCATGTCTCAATACCCGGACATAGCGGATTCTTTATCAGCACTATCTGATCAGCTGGTGCATCCCTTAAAGCAGCGGCAAGTTCAGCCATTGAGAAAGGGTTACCCGAAGTGCGGGTACCAATCCACAGAATCTCAACTCCGGCCCTCATACATGCCTCAACATGATGAGGCGTGGCCACCTCCGTAGCCATAGCCATTCCGGTCACTTCGCGGATATGACTCATCCATTCCAGACCTTTCTCCCCGACGCCCTCAAAATTTCCGGGACGGGTGCGTGGTTTCCATAGCCCGGCACGGAGTATGCCGATGCCATTGGCAGCCAGTTCCATAGCCGTCTGCATCATCTGCTGTTCTGATTCCGCGCTGCATGGCCCTGCTATCACCAACGGGGCAGCCGCTCCTGAGTTAGCCTTCAATATACTGTTGAAATCCATATTCTGCTCTGCTTTTTCACATTGCAAAATTACGACATACTCAGCCGAAAATCAATCACGCCCAATAGGTATTACCCACTCCTCCTCTTACCAATTT
>CAZQSD010000130.1:0-8592 GCA_964595885.1 uncultured Sangeribacter sp. | reverse complement strand
GTTGTCTTTATCGTCAGAGGCTCTGGTAAACCTGAATGTATATTGACAATATCCCCACACTTGAAGCATATCTCCTTGATTATCTCAAAAAGCATTATACTACAAGTGATGAGAGTTTATGCCATCCCTACATTCGTATGAAAATTTACCAGACTTTCTGACGAAGGACGAACTCACTTTCATCTTATAAGACAAGGACATGATGTCCTTGTCTATCAAAAATTTTATGGTCTCTACCAATGTTGCAAATTTACAACAAAAATATTGAACCACAAAATATCATGTGGGGATATTGTCAGTATGACCTGAAGTATCAGTTAAAGTTGTCTATGTATTGCGGGCGAGAGCGGCAGAGAGGGTGTCGCGGATTCGTTCGCGGAGATGAAGCGGTCGGATTACTTCCAGAGAACGGCTGCGTGAAAGAAGCGCCATCACAAAATCATTGGTAATCTTTAGATTGACTGTGATTCTAAATTCCTCACTATTGTCAACAATCACTTTTTGCGACGGGTGAAGAGGTCTAGCTTTCAGGAAACTTCCGTCAAGCGCATCATAGCGCAGTTCAATTTCCTCTACGGGCTTTTCAGGATCAGCCCACACGCCATAGCAATCCTTAAACCGGTCTTCAATATCAAGCGTCTCATCACACTGAAACCCCTCGTCAGTAACCACAAAATTCTTAATCCTGTCGAGCGCAAACAGTAGAGACTTGCCATTCTCTATTCCTATCACGTACCACAACCCCTGATCTTCTTTCAGATAGTGTGGAGCAATCTTATGATGACGCTCAGAGCAACCTGCGCGGTAGTTTACGTAGTCAAACTCAATAATGGTCTTTTTTTTAATTGCTATCAAAATATCATAAAGATATTGCGTCCCTCTGTTTCTACTGCGTTCCGGAATCACGTAACGATTAATATATGAGTCTGAGTTTAATGCCGTAAGCACATCAAAATCAGCAAAAAGGCGCTCATAATCTACGATTGATCGCACAGTGGATGTAATCTTATATGATGATTTCCCGATCCTTTCAATCACAATACCAAACAGTTCGGCAATATCACTAATATCACGCTGAAGCTGCTTCATACGCGCTTTTCTCCCAACGGGATATGAGAAATGAATGCTACCTTCCTTTTCAAGATAATCAAATATCTCATCTGCCGATAAGGGAATCCCCGCGCGTTTCAATTTGTTGACAAGAAGCATCTGTCTTCTTATTGTTTCACTAACAGCTTTCATGATAATTTAAGATTATGTTTGATGCCTATCAATTAAGGCGATTGAGTTTTAGACTGCAAAGTTAGTTCTCAAAAACGACGTACTGTGTCGCTTTCTTCAAAAAAATTCCTTTCTCTTCTATTTTTTGGCAAAAATAAGCATGAAGTATATGCAATAAGTTGCCAAAAGACGTGTTATTACAATATAATTATTCAACTATGCTACAGTAAAAAGAATATGAAAAATCTATCAAATTCAAGTCCGGCTGCAATCGTTTGTGGTATATGCGTGGCTATCGGATTGCTTCTCCTTGGCATTCAGATTAAGAGTGGGCTTAGTTCCATTTCAAGCAACCAACGCGTTGTGACTGTACGCGGGCTCGCAGAAAAGGAGGTAAAGGCAAACAAGGTGACATGGCCTATTGTGAGCAAAGAAGTGGGCAATGATCTCCCGTCAATATATGCCAACACAGAGAGCACCAACGCTGCCATTCTTAAGTTTCTCAAAGACAACGGCATCACTGACAGCGAGATTTCAGTCAATGCGCCGCAGGTGCTTGATCTTCAGGCTGACCGCTATAACTCACAGAATGTCCCTTTCCGATATAATGTGACTAATGTGGTGGTGGTTACTTCATCACAGGTTGACAAGGTGCGCCAACTTATTGAAAAACAAACCGAGCTTCTGAAGCAAGGGATTGCCATTGTAGCGGGTGATTACCAGTATCAAACCACTTACGAATACACCGACCTCAACAGCATCAAGCCTGACATGATTGCTGATGCTACTAAGAATGCGCGCGAAGCCGCCAATAAGTTTGCTGCCGATTCCGACAGTAAACTTGGTAAAATCAAGACTGCTTCACAAGGCCAGTTCTCAATCGAAGACCGCGACCAATACACCCCCTACATCAAGAATGTGCGCGTAGTCTCCACCATCGTTTACTATCTTAAAGACTAAACTCTATAAATAGATGATACAAAAGAGCAGGGACGGTCAAATGTCCCTGCTCTTTTACATTTAATTAATTACTCAATTCTATTTTATTGTTATCATATCAGGCATCAATCCTTACCACATTATTTCACCATAAGCTTGGCCACGCTGTCTGAACTGCGTGCAATGTAAAGTCCGGCAGGAAGATTTCGGTTTTCAACACGTTGGCCGGAGAGAGTGTAAACTTCCACGTTAAAGGCCGTAAAAATATAGCTTAAAACTTTAAATCAAATCAAACTCTTTTTTTTCTTTATCAACTTTCTTTTGTCTCAATAATCTATTTCTTTCGTTTAGAGTATTTATGTAAAATACTTTATCAATTACATCAATTCGTGAAAACCGTCTTTCGGAAAATCTTGTCCCAAGAGTACGATTTAATGACGCGTTGGTTTCTTTCTGTACTATTTCTAGTCTCTTTTTTAACAATGGATTGGAACCGAACTCCTCAAGATATAAATCCTTATCCCATGCAGTGGGCAAGTCATTGATCAAATCCTCATCAGTAACAAAAATCAAACATTGTCCTTTAATAAGAGTTGTTACTCCAAAAGTCTCTGTATAACTCCCACAGCCATTATATTCTCTGTACTTACTCTTATAAAGATCTGTCCATGCTGAGCATTTATGGTCATCTCCATAACCTCCATACCAATTAAGGTGAGGCTCACTGGTAATTACTACTCTTACTAATTTATTATTATAAAATACCCTTGCATATTAGCAATTTTTATAGCTGCTAAAGAAGAATATTCTTTCAAAAATAATGATTTAGCATTATCAAATTCCTTTTCTGTCATATTTAAATGAATCTTACCAATCATTATGCAATCATTGTTAGATTCTTTACATAACTACTCTGTTTCATTCAAATTAGAACAATGATTAAGATTTAGATTTAGGGAGTTTCTTTGTGGTCTTCTCAATCTTTTTTTCGTTACTTGCTACCCTTCTTTCAACTCTTTTAATATCCTCTGCTGCAGGCAGATCTTCAGGGCGTATGCCGCGTTGTCCAAGCATCTGACGTACACTCTTATTGTTTTGTATATGTTCACGAGTAATCGGTGTCTCACCTTGCAAATCTTTTTGTTCGACATTGTAATTGGTCATCTCTGTTGCAAGATTTTTAGCAGCGATTGTCAAAGTTGGAAGGAAATCAGCAAGTGGCCGAGATGATTTGACTCCGAGTCTGATCTTCATATCTTCGGTAGTGTAACCTCCGAATAAGGCAGTATCCCCTTTTGATCTGATACGACCAAAACCTTTATCGTCAACACCTCTTTCAAATATATTTCTTGACAATTGTTTTTCCGACGCTTTCAACCTATCTCGGGTTTCAAGGCGTGATAATTGATCAATATGATCAGCAATAAGCTCAGCTTTTCGAGTCTGAATAGCAAAGTATCCCTGTGCGAAAGCAATCTCCTCCTTCTTTGGATCACCATTTTGCGCAATGAGATAACAGGCATACCTAGTAAGCATGAAATCCTTAATCTCCCGCTTTGCACCACTTCCCAACGTGACCATTTTCGTGACTTCACGAAAATGGTCATCAACATTGATTCCTTGAGATTTACATGATTCAACTGCTCTACTAATCGCAACTGTAAAGTTTTCCCACCTTGCGTATCCTAATAATTCTTGTAACTCACGAGCAAACCAAACTTCAATCTGCTCATTACCATCCTCCCCTAAAATATATTGCTGGATATTATCAAAGAGGGATTTATGTTGGTTAATCCGTTGAAGATCCATTGTCGTTCTATTTTTGATGGCAAAAATAATAAAAATATTGCAATGATGGTAACAATCAATGAATAATCTATATAATACAATTCAA
Organism: uncultured Sangeribacter sp.; assembly: GCA_964595885.1. Classification (GTDB taxonomy): domain Bacteria; phylum Bacteroidota; class Bacteroidia; order Bacteroidales; family Muribaculaceae; genus Lepagella. The sequence goes on along the minus strand of CAZQSD010000130.1, from coordinate 4,538 downwards.
AATTCAGAGTAACCTTCTTAAATTCACTCCTAAAAGTTCTTACAACTGATGGATGAGACACGATATAAGTGACCTTCTACTTTAGGAGAGCGCCAATCCAATAAAACATCCCCAGAAGATTATTATAAACCCTATTGTAAATGCTTTTTCAACAGACCATCTCGGTTCTTTATACGTATCTCCATGATATTTTGTTAAAGAATTACGATAAAAGAAGTATATACTGCCCATAGTGTATGGATAAACCCAACACCAGAAAATTCCCAAAGTCAACACAGCCAATATATCTAATACTGTAAACCGCAACAAAAGCATAAACAGACTTCCTTCTTTCCCGGCCATCTGTGTCCAGCATTCTTTTACTGATGAAAGAGCTGACTTTGTGCGGTCAGATTCTTCATATATGAAATAGGGAACGAACTGTATTCTCAGTGCCAGCCGGATAAGAAATATTGAGGCAGCTATCACACAGACATATCTAAGGATGATATTTTCACTCCCGCCCGGGAATACCACCATCATAAACATATAGAATAGCAAACAGAGTATGGCGCCTCCCACCATTATTCCCCAGATATAAAATCCTATCAGGAAGGTTTGGCTAAAATTACGGAATCCTGACCACAAAAGATCATAGTGACATCTTTTATTTCTGATTACTTCGAGCAGGAATTTGACATAACCGGCTGTAAACGGACCGATGGCAGCCAACTCAATCAACACTACTCCTGTCCATATCATATATGCCGCATGATTTTCTGATACTCCCAAACATCCAAGCAGGAAACCCAAGAGCATACTGCCTATCAACATAAACAGTCCTGCACACAAACTCCATAGGAAAGTTCCCAATGCTATTGCTCCCCAGTTGTGTGCAAATGCATTTTCAGTATCAATGATCGCTTTTTTTGTATCCATAGCTAACGCGCTTTTTAATGTTGAAGATTCTTATGATCTGGTTTTCCTGATGAACCAACCTTATCGAATCTATAAAAGGCTTTTTCAAGCGCAAAGTTAGCTTACAAAAACGACGCATTTTGTCGCTTTCTTAAAAAAATGGTTAAATGAAACGCATCCCAAAAGTTTTGTATTTAACTTTTGGGATGCGTTTCAAATATAGGATATATCTTTAAGAAGCTAAAGACTTCAATTCAAAGCGATTTCTTCCGGATTATCGGTGAGCTGGAGAGCAGCATATTCGTCTTTGTTGGCAACAACCAAGCGGTTGTATTCACGCAGACCTGTACCGGCAGGGATAAGGTGACCGCAAATCACGTTCTCCTTCATGCCCTCAAGGTGGTCAGTCTTACCATTGATGGCAGCCTCATTAAGCACCTTGGTTGTCTCCTGGAAGGAAGCAGCCGACATGAAGCTGGAGGTTTGGAGAGCCGCACGGGTAATACCCTGAAGAATCTGCTCGGAAGTGGCTGGAACAGCGTCACGCACCTGCATAATCTTGAGGTCCTTACGCTTAAGAGCTGAATTTTCGTCGCGGAGCTTACGGACAGTGATGATCTGACCGGCAAGATAAGTGGTGGAATCACCGGCATCGGTAATCACCTTCTTACCCCAGATGTTGTCGTTCTCCTCCATGAATTCAAGTTTATCTACCACCTGCTGCTCAAGGAACTTAGTGTCACCCGGATCAAGGATATTCACCTTGCGCATCATCTGGCGAACAATCACCTCGAAATGCTTGTCATTGATCTTCACACCCTGCATGCGGTAAACATCCTGCACCTCATTAACAATGTAATCCTGCACCGCAGTCGGTCCCTTGATATTGAGGATGTCGGCCGGAGTGATATGACCATCAGAAAGCGGGGTGCCGGCACGTACAAAGTCGTTTTCCTGCACAAGAATCTGTTTTGACAGCGGAACAAGATATTTCTTCTCCTCGCCAAGTTTGGAGGTGACTGAAATCTCTCTGTTACCGCGTTTGATCTTGCCAAACTTCACCTCGCCGTCAATCTCACTTACCACTGCAGGATTGCTCGGATTACGGGCCTCAAAAAGCTCGGTCACACGCGGCAAACCACCGGTGATGTCACCTGCATTACCTGCAGAACGCGGAATCTTCACAAACACCTCGCCGGGAGTAAGCTCGTCGCCCTCATTAATAAGGAGGTGAGCACCCACAGGGAGTGAATATGTACGCACAAGGTTTCCTTCCTTGTCATAGAACTCGGCAGCCGGAGCCTTTGTACGGTCTTTAGACTCAATGATGATTTTCTCACTGAGGTTAGTGCCCTCATCATTTTCTGTGCGGAAAGTAACGCCTTCTTCCATGTTTTCAAAGCGTACCTTACCACCTTCTTCTGACACAATCACTGCATTGAAGGGGTCCCACTCACAGATCATGTCGCCAACCTTTACCTCAGCACCATCTTTGTAATACAATTTAGAACCATAAGGAATGTTGGCAGTGGTTAACACCATTCCGGACTTGGGCTCAACAATACGCATCTCAGCCATACGTCCTACAACGATATCAACATCATTCTTATCTTTGACGGTGCGGAGCTCATCAATCTCAAGACGCCCATCGTAACGTGATGTAACATCTTTCACAGCGGCAACGTTGCTTGCCACACCACCGACGTGGAACGTACGGAGAGTAAGCTGAGTACCGGGCTCGCCGATTGACTGTGCAGCAATCACACCTACAGCCTCACCCTTCTGCACCATCCGGTGGTTAGAAAGATTTCGCCCGTAGCATTTCGCACACACACCTTTTTTAGCCTCACATGTGAGCACTGAACGGATCTCGACAGTCTCGATGGGAGATTTCTCTATGCGCTCGGCGGCGGCATCATTGATTTCCTCACCGGCAGCCACAATGACCTCATTAGTGTAGGGGTCAATAATGTCATGTACGGATACTCGGCCAAGTATTCTTTCGCTAAGAGAGGCCACGACCTCCTCATTATTTTTAATCTCCCGACATTCAAGCCCTCGCAATGTGCCGCAGTCCTCTTCAGTGATAATCACGTCATGAGCCACGTCAACAAGACGACGGGTAAGATAACCGGCATCGGCAGTCTTAAGAGCGGTGTCGGCAAGACCCTTACGGGCACCATGAGTAGAGATAAAGTACTCAAGCACTGACAATCCTTCCTTGAAGTTCGCGAGAATCGGGTTCTCGATGATCTGACCGCCTTCAGCGCCTGCTTTCTGTGGTTTCGCCATAAGACCACGCATGCCCGATAGCTGACGAATCTGGTCTTTAGAACCACGAGCTCCGGAGTCAAGCATCATGTAGACAGAGTTGAATCCCTGTTGGTCTTCCTCCATCTGCTTCATCAGGGTGTTGGCAAGACGCGCATTAACATGTGTCCAGATATCGATCACCTGATTGTAGCGGTCATTGTCACCTATAAGACCCATATTGAAATTGGCGCGTACCTCTTCTACCTGAGCATCACCTTCAGCAACGTATTCTTCTTTCTCTTTCGGAATAATCACGTCGCCGAGGTTGAATGAAAGACCTCCACGGAAGGCCATCTTGTAACCCAAGTTCTTGATGTCGTCAAGGAACTGGGCTGAACGGGTCACACCACATGCCTTGATCACACGGCTGATGATTGAACGGAGAGACTTCTTGGAGATGATTTCATTCACATAACCAATCTCCTTGGGCACATACTGGTTAAACAGGACACGACCCACAGAAGTATTCTCTTTCAAGACCTTCACCTTGTTGCCATTCTCATCAATGTCGTCCACAAGCACGCTGACGGGAGCATGCAGAGTCACCTTGCCTTCATTGTAAGCAATCTCAGCCTCTTCAGGCCCATAGAACTTGGAGCCTTCACCCTTATCGCCTTTGCGGAGCTTGGTAATGTAGTAAAGACCCAGTACCATGTCCTGCGAGGGCACTGTGATAGGCGCGCCATTGGCAGGATTAAGAATGTTATGCGCACCAAGCATCAGCATCTGGGCTTCAAGGATAGCCTCGTTGCCAAGCGGGAGATGCACTGCCATCTGGTCGCCATCGAAGTCGGCGTTGAATGCCGTACAAGCCAACGGATGGAGCTGGATTGCCTTTCCTTCGATCATCTTGGGCTGGAACGCCTGGATACCAAGTCGGTGAAGCGTCGGGGCACGGTTAAGAAGCACCGGATGACCCTTCATGACATATTCAAGGATATCCCATACAACAGGCTCCTTGCGGTCAACAATTTTCTTCGCGCTCTTTACAGTCTTCACGATGCCGCGCTCTATGAGCTTACGTATAATGAACGGCTTGTAAAGCTCGGCGGCCATAAGTTTGGGAATACCGCATTCGTGCATCTTAAGCTCAGGACCAACCACGATCACAGAACGTGCCGAATAGTCAACACGCTTACCGAGAAGATTCTGACGGAAGCGTCCCTGCTTACCCTTGAGACTATCGGAAAGTGACTTAAGAGGCCGGTTGACATCGCTCTTCACGGCAGAAGCCTTGCGGCTGTTGTCAAGCAGAGAGTCAACGGCTTCCTGAAGGAGGCGCTTCTCATTGCGGAGAATCACCTCCGGAGCCTGAATCTCGATAAGTC
>CAZQSD010000129.1:0-8911 GCA_964595885.1 uncultured Sangeribacter sp. | reverse complement strand
TATTTAGGGTTAGGAATAATTCTATTGACCGTCGCAATGGTATGGTTTTGCTGGGCAATATATCAAAAAAGCCATTATGAGATAACTGATTCCGAAATAATTGTTTGTCTATATGGCTCAAAGAAGAAACGCTACCCCATTGACAAGATTACGGAAATACGTTACATCGACACAGGAACTGAATGGAAAGAGTATCCTCCTAATGCCAGGTATCAGTTAGAGATATATTTTGATAAAAAATATCTGAAAAGTATTATGCCATGATATTTTGCTCCAGAAAACAGAAAATCTTTTGTAGACGCATTGCTTATCCTCAATCCCCACATTATAGTTGAGAATTAGTGTTTAGAAAGACTTAACCTTATCCATCAAGCTCAAAGAAACCAATCTGATCACTACTATAACCTCTTTTTCTATTTGTATCTTAGCTATTTTCTCACTATATTTGCGGATGGACTGATGAGTAATTGTCAATAAAACATGGATCAATTGCATCGTATACTCCATCACTGCAACTCCAGCCTATTGAATAGGTCATACTGATCAATTGAGTCATTTTTTGATGATATTCTTTTTCAATACCGTTAGTTACGAGCCAATTTGAAAATTTTCTGAAGTTGGAAATAATAGATCTAACAAAAGATTCGGAATAACTGTAGTTCCGGCCATACTCACAAATAAGCTTGATAAGATAAACCATCATATCGGCCACAATAAATGGATCGTGTATTTTAGTGGTGAAATCTTTCATGATATCATTGACCTTTGAGAATTTAAGATTAAAGGTTGGTTCACCGCTTGGCCGATAGAACTTGGAATATAAAGATGATTGAGTTTTATCGATTAGTTTCGTGACATCCGGATTAAGAAAAAAATCAAGATACTCCTTAGCAGGCTTTACATCTGAGTAAATATCAAGAATAAACTCTTCAAGCTGCTCCCTGTTAAGATCCTTAATGTATTTTTTTAGTTGAGATTTAGACATACTCAAATAATCGTTAATCTGAATTAAAATTTACTCGCTATCACCCCGAAGGGTGATTTATATAAAATTAAATATAAGCAGGAGATAGGGACTAAAAAGCCAACCTATCTCCTTATAATCTCGTACTTTTTAATACTTATTCAAAAGCCGAGAGTCGTGTAATCTTGACTTAGACGGAGCATTTGCTGAGTGTAGTCTTCACCATATTTCAGCTTTACATCGGTAATGTTGCCGTTATTGTCGTAGAGAGGCACATATTGAGGATTGATGAATCCACGATAGGGAGGAATGTCGAGGGTAGAATAACGTTCGAGCACCTCCTTGTGGAGTTTAGGATCAACTTTCACCGCATATTTATTGATGAGAGCCGCTCCCGCAGCATAGTCGCCTTCACTCTTTATACGCTGAATCTCTCCAAGCAATTGTCCGATAAGATCACGCATCTTCCTATAGTCATTGATCTTCACATAGGTCTTACCATTCTTTTTGACCAATTCAACAACTTTGTCTTTCTTGCCCTTCTCAAGAATCCATGCAGCAATCAACTGACGGTTGCGCATGTGAGCCTCTTCAATGTCTTTACCCGGTTCTATACGGTTAAGCTGGGTCATAAGGCCATTGAGCATATACTTATAATATTCCGCTTGATAAGCATTCGGGTTATCAAGTACGCCGAGTTCGAGAAGTTTCGGATCAGCGAGATAATAGAGGGCAAAGAGGTCAGCACGGGCTTCTTCGAGCGCAGACCCATTTTCTTTAAGGGCATCCGGATCCACACCGGGAAGAAGCTGACCTGAAGCATGGCCGAGACACTCGTGGAGGTCAGTGTGAAGCATATCGGTTATATAGAGGTATTCCTCCATATTCTTGCGTGTAGGCTCATCAATGACAAACTCTTCAGTGAAGCCATTGCCATGAGAGGCCATATCATAAGCTTCTGTAATGTTTTCAAGAGTTACAGATTTAGAACCATGAGCCGCACGAATCCAGTTGGCATTAGGAAGATTAATGCCAATTGCAGTAGAGGGGAAAGCATCCCCGGCAAGCATGGCTGCAGTGATGACTTTTGCAGACACACCTTTTACGGTGGGTTTACGGAAACGGGGATCAACAGGAGAGTGGTCTTCAAACCACTGGGCATTGCTCGAAATGGTTTCCGTGCGGGCAGATGATTTGCCATTCTTGAAATTGACGTATGATTCATAAGAACCAGTCATTCCGAGTGGGTCGCCATAGCTCTCAATGAACCCATTGACGAAATCTACATCAGATGCAGTGTCTTCAGCCCAAAGGATTGAATACTCGTCGAAAAGACGTAGATCACCTGTAACGTAATAGTCAATAAGTTTGGTGATATATTCCTTCTGTGCCTCATTCTCAGCCACACCTTTTGCCATGTCAAGCCAATAGATGATTTTTGCAATGGCATCACCATACAGTCCGTTGAGATGGTAGTGTTCTTCTTTGATTTTACCGTCTTCTTTAACCACTTTAGCGTTAAGACCATAAGATATGGGAGTCTGGTCATTGGGATCTTTGATCGCGGCATAATAGGCCTCAACTTCAGCTTGAGTCACTCCATCGCCATAGAGATTTGAAGCAGAGTTGGCAACCACATCGGCAGAACCATCCTGGAATACTCTTTTTGCCATGACTGTGGGATCGAAAATCACTGGGGTGAGCGTAGCTATAAGTTGCTGACGTGTCTCCCCGGGATTTAAAGGGAGAAGGTTATCAGGTAGGGCATTTACTTGCTCTTTGAAGAATACTTCTGAAAATTCGGGAGTGAATTTATCGGTGGAGTAGTGGTGATGAATGCCGTTGCCAAACCACACTTGCTTGAGATACTTTTCAAAGGCCTTGAATTCCGGAGAATTCTTATCTCCTTTATAGTTAGTATAGATATTCTCCAGAAGTTTTCTGATCTGGAGATTATACCTGCCGTTCTGATCCCAAATTATGTCGCGTCCGGATTGAGCAGCCTGCGACAGATAATAGACCATCTTTTTCTGGTTGAGTGAAAGACGATCAAACTCCGGCACTTCGTAACGAAGCACCTCAATATCGGCAAAACGGTCAACATGGTAGTCAAAATTCTTGTCTACCACCGCATTTGCCTGAAACGCCATCATTGAAGCGAACATGAGAGTTGCTAATTGTTTGTTCATTGTTTTATTATATGGTTAGATGATAGGTTTAACTATAATGTTCTGCGATTTATTCAACATACAGCACCAGACCTTTCAGATATTCTCCCTCAGGGTGAGATATATCGATAGGATGATCGGCAGGCTGAGTAAGCTGATGGAGAATCCTTACTTTTCTTCCTGACTGTGAGGCCGCCGTAAAAACGGCCAACCGGAACATTTCGCGTGTGACCACCTGAGAGCAAGAGAAGGTAAACAAGATGCCACCGCTTTTGATTTTTTCAAAAGCCTTTGCATTCAGCTTGCGATAACCGATGAGTCCGTTTTTCAATGCAGACCGGTGTTTGGCAAATGCCGGTGGATCAAGGATAATTAGATCATATTTATCATTTTCCATTTCGGCAAGATATTTGAATGCATCGGTTGCATAAGTATGATGACGATTGTCATCAGGGAAATTCAATTCCACATTTGCATCAGTCAAGGCGGCTGCCTTTGCCGAGGAGTCGACCGAATCAACAGTTTTGGCTCCTCCTCTCAGTGCATAGACTGAGAATCCTCCTGTATAGCAGAACATGTTGAGGACAGTTCTGCCGGGAGCATATTTTTCAAGGAGCGAACGGTTTTCTCTTTGATCAACAAAGAAACCGGTTTTCTGGCCACGTAACCAATCAATATTGAATTTAAGCCCGTTCTCAATTGAAATATTACCGTCAAAACGTCCTATCAGATAGTCATTCTGGGGGTCAAGACGGGCTTTGAATGGTAAAGTGGTTTCACTTTTATAATAAACGTTTCTTATCCTTGCTTCATGGAGCTGAGTCAGAGCATCTGCAATTTTCATTCTTTCAAAGTGCATGCCGGGAGAATGTGCCTGTACTACTGCGGTGTCGCCGTAGATGTCGATTACCAGACCTGGCAGGAAGTCACCCTCACCATGCACAAGTCGGAAACAATTGTTGTCAGCACGGATCAGTCCCAAAGTCTTCCTGAGGCGGAAGGCAGACTCAAGCCTTTGCCGGAAGAAATCCTCCGGGAGGTCGGCATCTCCAAACTGAAGCAATCTAACAGCAATACTTCCAATCTGGAAATGGCCGATGCCTAAAATCCGATTGTCAGAAGATATGACCCTAACCAATTCACCTTCCTCAAGATTATTGGGTAACGAGGCTATTGCCCCGGAGAATACCCAAGGATGATGACGCAGAATCGACTCTTCCTTTTTCGGTTTAAGAATTATTGATTTCATTTAATATCTTTGATTTTTCAGGAGAGTATGTTGGATGCTTACATTATTTGAAAAGACGTATGATATCCATGCCATTTGCATAGATTAAAAGGAGAATGAGCAAACCCATGCCAATCATCTGAGCATATTCAAGGAATTTCTCAGAAGGTTTTCTCCGGGTAATCACTTCGTAAAGTAGAAACAGCACATGGCCTCCATCGAGAGCCGGGATAGGAAGGATATTCATAAACGCCAGCGCCACCGAAAGAAAGGCTGCTATGTTCCAGAAAGCTATCCAATCCCATTTCTCCGGAAATATTGATCCGATAGCTCCAAATCCGCCTACACTTTTGGCACCCTCTTTTGTGAAAACCAGTTTCATCGACTGGGCATAGGAAGTAAGTTTGTCAGTACCCATTTCTATGCCGCGTGGCACAGACTGCAGCAAAGTGTAGTTTATTTCTTTCGCTTTGAAGAATTCAGAGGGATCCAACTGAAGACCTATTCCCATTTTTGACGACTCATTAAGAGTTACGGGCAGGATAAGGGTATCTGTCTTTGCTTCGGTTTTCCTTAGAATTGTAAGATCTACTTTGGAGTTTTCATGTCCTTTGAGAGTCGTCAGGAACTGGTCAAGTGATTCAGTGGGGATAGAATCAATAGCGATAATCCTATCGCCAACAGATACGCCCGCTTTTGCAGCAGCTTCTCCGGGGGCAATCTGAGTCACTTCAGTCGGAATACGATAAGTCAGGAAATTGATCTTGGCAGTGTCGCTTTTTGCCTCTTTGTCAAGAGCAAAGATGAAATCTTTAGGGATGGCAATGTTGACTGTGTCAGTTCCATTACGCAGGACGGTCACATTGTCTGCCTGAATCATCTTCATGCGCGCCTCTCCGGGCACGTCAAGTTCTTCTCCATCAGCATATAATGGTATGTCGCCGTCATGAAATCCAATTTTCTGAGCTTCTCCGGAATACGCCATGCCCATCTTGGCCTCGGAGAAAGGAACATATTTTTCACCGGTGGCATATACGATCCCGGCATAAATGATGATGGCGAGTAGAAAATTAAACAGGACACCGGCAATCATGATAAGAAGGCGTTGCCATGCCGGTTTTGAACGGAATTCCCATTCTTTTGGGGGAAGTTTCATTTGTTCCTTGTCCATTGACTCATCAATCATGCCTGCAATCTTACAATAACCCCCCAGTGGTAGCCATCCGATGCCATATTCTGTGTCGCCCCAAAAGGAATCTGTTTTCTTTCCTTCATTATCGACACCTTCATTCTTTATTTCTGTCTCTGATTTGGCATGGTCTTGCTCTTCAGCATTGAGAATTTTTTTCTTACCAAGTCCACCTATATATTTTTTAGGTTTCCATTTAAATAGTTCAGTCCATGGGTCGAAAAAAATATAGAATTTTTCTACTTTTACACCGAAAATACGTGCAAATAGGAAATGCCCGAACTCATGTATTATTACCAAAATGGCAAATGCCATTATGAGTTGCGTAGCTTTTATAAGAAATGTGTCCATTTTATATGTCGTCGTATTTATTTAGTTGTCGTCGCTGTTTAGATCATATTTTGCTAAGCCACTCGTCAGCTATCTTCAGAGCCTCCGTGTTGGTTGCTATCAGGTCGTCCAAAGTAGGGGAGGGGATGAAAGAGGCATGATCCATCACATATAATGCCAATTTTGGCATATCTGTAAACCTGATCCTTTCATTAAGGAAAGCGGCTACTGCCCGCTCGTTGGCCGCGTTGAGAATACAGGGCATGTTTCCTCCTTTTTCGATGGCTTTGAATGCATAGGAAAGGAGAGGGAATTTATCATAGTCAGGTTCCTCAAACGTTAGAGTCGAGAATTGTGATAAAGATAATCTCTGTTTTTCTGATGGAAGACGCTCAGGATAGCCGAGAGCATATCTGATAGGGAGGCGCATATCAGGCACTCCCAACTGGGCTTTGATTGAACCGTCTACAAATTCCACCATTGAATGAACTATACTTTGCGGATGGACTAAAATCTGTATTTTTGAGGGAGGACAACCAAAGAGCCAACGTGCTTCTATCATCTCAAAACCTTTATTCATCATAGAAGCGGAATCAATAGTGACTTTTGCTCCCATATTCCAATTGGGATGACGTAATGCATCTTTTACAGTAACGTTTTCAAGTTGTTGCTTAGAAAGCTTTCTGAACGGGCCTCCGCTTGCAGTCAACAATATTTTATCTGCATGCTTGTAATCCTCGCCTACAAGGCATTGGAATATGGCAGAATGTTCGCTATCAACAGGAATAATCTCGGAATCTGACTCATTGAGCATGTTAGTGATAAGTTCCCCGGCTACCACCAGGGTTTCCTTATTTGCGAGAGCGATTGTCTTGCCCGCTTTGATTGCAGAAATAGTCGGAATCAAACCGCTGTAGCCTACCATAGCTGTGACAACAATATCTACTTGGGGAAGGGAACCTGCTGAGGCAATCTCCATATCACCGGACGCGACTTCTATAGGGAATCCGGAGAGAGCTTCCTTAAGCTGCGGATAGAAATAAGAGTCGGAGATCACAACTTTTTCCGGTAAATATTTTTTTGCCTGTTCAGCAAGAAGTTGCCAATTATGTCGTGCTGTCAGGACACTGGCATGGAATTTTTCGGGATACTCATTTATAATATCGAGAGTCTGAGTCCCGATGCTGCCGGTGCTCCCAAGAACAGCGATGTTTTTAAATTCTTTATTCACTTTTGAATGTATTTGTGTATTTACAAAATGCTAAAGTTAAAACTCACAGCCTGCTCCCATTATTATTATTCGTGTTAATCAGGGGATAACGTGGAGCTGTTGAATTGGAATCACCAAGATATTCATATGGTACTAAGGGAGTGCCATTATGCCACATCTCTATGTTAATCAATTCGTTTTTTCTGGCGTTGCCTGAACCCGTCAAGGCTATTATCTGACCGCCAGACACTTTGTCGCCAGGCTCAATCAATACTGTGCCCAAACGGCTGCACCTGCTCAGGAATCCTTTAGGATGTTGAATTATGACTGCAATGCCACCTCCCTCACGTATTGACTGGGAAATACTTATCACTGTCCCATCAGCTATGGCCGACACGGGCGTTTGCCGTGATAAAATTACTTTTGCCTTAGTTGATTTCTTTGAGTCATCTGTAATGATACTTTCCTCATTTACAGGGGTAAACATCAAGCTCTCTGATGCAAGCGGGGCGATTACAGAAATATTGTATTTATCACGAGCTCTCATCATTGTGGCGAAACTCATTTCTTCCTGAGAGGTCGGCATAATTGAATCTGAGATGGCATCTACAGTGTTCTTAACATCTGCTGGAGAGAATGTTGCATTTTCTCTGTCAGTATCAATTACATTCATAATATTTGCCATAAAAGCCTCATTATGTTGATGAGCAAGTTGGAGGGAATCAAGGCGCATGTGGTGTTCCTCCGTTTCTGCACGTTCGGAATCTTTAAGATAACCCGGTAATATATTATGAGCTGGAGTGACAACAAGTAGGAGAGCACCCAGAGCAAGGAGGAGGATGAATATGACAACGGATGTCAATACTAATCTTAGTCTTGACATCTTTATCCGCACCACATTCTCAAGGCGGGATTCATTTTCAACAATGATGGTGTATCTTGACGACGCTTTCATGAATCTTTTTATGATCCTGAATCGAAACTTTTCGATACATTCAAGTGCGAAATTAGTTAAAAAGATGGAAATATCAAAATTAATTGTCAGTCAAATCTATAGATAGGTGTTTTACGACTCTCGTCATGTCAGCAATCCTTTGTCAATTCACGTGTGATTACAGGATATTGAAGGAGAATGGGAGGAATAAAAATCTTTTGTGTATGTAGTTTGTGTTTATGTAATTTGTTTATATAATTAAGGAGTAGATAAAGAGAGTTGAGGTCCTTCTGCATATTATTTGGCATTTTAAGGAAATATTGAAAATTTTTTTAAATTTTTTCAAAAAAACTTTGGTAGATTCAAAATATCATTGTACTTTTGCAACAGAAATAGCCGATAAACCATGAATCTCATAAGTGATAGCTTTCACTATGCTTACAGTAGGCTCATGATTGCGACTTTTTGCAATAGAACAACGATAAATAACACTAACCAATAAATCTAAACTGAAAAGACATGAACATTTCAGAGATTATGGCCAATCTTGAGGCCAAACACCCCGGTGAGAAAGAATATCTCCAGGCTGTGAAAGAGGTGCTCCTTTCTGTAGAGGAAGTTTACAACCAGCATCCTGAATTCGAGAAAGCTCGTATTATCGAGCGTATGGTAGAGCCTGATCGCATCTTCACATTCCGTGTGACTTGGGTAGATGACAAGGGTGAGGTTCAGAACAACATCGGTTATCGCGTACAATTCAATAATGCCATCGGTCCCTACAAGGGCGGCATCCGTTTCCACGCTTCAGTAAACCTTTCAATCCTTAAGTTCCTCGGTTTCGAGCAGACTTTCAAGAATGCCCTTACTACTCTCCCGATGGGTGGTGGC
>CAZQSD010000128.1:2111-9538 GCA_964595885.1 uncultured Sangeribacter sp. | reverse complement strand
ATTGTCGGCACACGCCCGGAAATCATCAGGCTTGCCGCGACCATCAACAAGTGCCGGCAATATTTCGACACCATATTGGCACACACCGGCCAGAACTACGACTACAACCTCAACGGCATATTCTTCAGGGATCTGAAGTTGGCTGATCCGGAGGTCTACATGGATGCAGTGGGCGATGACCTCGGTGCCACAGTCGGCAACATCATCAACTGTTCATATAAGCTGATGGTTGATACAAAGCCTGACGCACTGCTGATCCTCGGTGACACCAACTCATGCCTTTCAGCCATCGCTGCAAAGCGTCTCCACATACCCATTTTCCACATGGAGGCTGGCAACCGCTGCAAGGATGAATGCCTCCCGGAGGAGACAAACCGCAGGATTGTAGACATCATCTCAGATGTGAATCTCTGCTACTCTGAGCATGCACGCCGTTATCTTGCTGACAACGGATTACCGAAGGAACGCACCTACGTGACCGGTTCACCTATGGCAGAGGTGCTCCATGCCAATCTGAAAGAGATAGAATCAAGCGACATCCACGAGCGGCTTGGGTTGGAGAAAGGGAAATATATTCTCCTCTCGGCACACCGTGAGGAGAACATCGATACAGAAAAGAACTTCCTGTCACTGTTCAATGCCATCAACGCCATTGCGGAGAGATATGATATGCCGATCCTCTATAGCTGTCACCCACGCAGCCGCAAGCGCCTTGAGCGGTCAGGGTTCAAGCTTGACAAAAGGGTCATACAGCATGAGCCCCTCGGTTTACATGACTACAACTGCTTGCAGATGAACGCGGCCGCTGTGATCTCCGACTCAGGCACTCTGCCGGAGGAGTCGAGCTTCTTTACCTCAGTCGGTCATCCCTTCCCCGCAGTCTGCATACGCACCTCAACGGAGCGGCCTGAGTCTCTTGACAACGCCGGCTTCATTCTCGCGGGTATTGATGAGAAGTCACTTCTGCAGGCGGTGGAGACAGCAATAGAGATGAACCGCAACCACGATGACGGCACCCCTGTGGATGTATACATCGGAGAAAACGTATCGACGATTGTAGTCAAAATCATTCAGTCATACGTCACCGTCGTTAACAAGATGGTGTGGAGGAAAGACCAATAAGACATGAATATTTTGTTTCTTTCTTTATCAAGGTTTGACGATATTAATGCCAGGGATATCTACTCCGATCTTATGCGCGAGTTCATAAACAAAGGTCATTCTGTTTATATAGCATCTCCTACAGAACGTCGCTTTGGTAAACCAACCCATCTTATTGAATCTGACAATTGCCATATTCTGAAAATTAAAACTCTTAATATTCAGAAAACCAATGTGGTAGAGAAAGGGATAGGTACTTTGCTTCTTGAGCGGCAGTTTGATAAAGCCATCCAAAAATATTGGGGTGAGGTAAAATTTGATTTAGTTTTATACGCCACACCTCCTATTACTTTTAATAGAGTGATTGAACGAGTTAAGAACCGTTGCGGTAGTCGTAGTTATCTGATGCTGAAAGACATTTTTCCCCAGAATGCAGTTGACTTAGATATGATGAAAGAGGGAGGTCTTTTACATAAGATGTTCCGCAGAAAGGAGAAGCGTCTCTATGAGATTTCCGACAGGATTGGCTGCATGTCCCCTGCTAACTGCGAGTACGTGATTAGACATAATTCTGATCTAGATCCTGCAAAAGTGGAACTTTGTCCAAATGCGATCATGCCGGTTGAAGTTCCTGAGTTAGCTTCTGACGAACGTGACCGGCTCCTCTCTCAGTTTGGCATCCCCAATGACAAAATCCTATTTATATATGGTGGCAATCTCGGCAAACCACAAGGATTGGATTTTCTGTTAAAAGTGGTGGAGGCAAATGAGGAAAGAAGCAATAGCTTCATAGTGATTGTGGGGAGTGGCACGGAATATCCTAAAATTGCCAATTGGTTTGAAAAAAATAATCATAAGAACTCAAAACTGCTGTCTGCACTTCCAAAGGCAGACTATGATAAACTTGTCCGTGCATGTCAGGTTGGTCTTATATTTCTTGATCCTCGATTCACTATACCAAACTTTCCATCGCGCCTACTGAGCTATCTCGAAAACTCAATGCCTGTATTGCTTGCTACGGATGCGAATACCGATATGGGTGATATAGCACATACAGTAGGTTTTGGCTTTTGGTGTAAGAATGGGGAATTAAATCTATTCATGAAAAATATGGATAGATTGGCTAAGGATCCTCAGGAAATAAAACTTATGGGTCAGAAAGGCAATAAATTCTTGTTGGCAACCTATACTGTGGATCAGATCGCAGAAAAGATTTTGGGATAATAACTTTTTAGTTCTTCAGATTACCTAAAATGAAATTTTATCGTGATTTCTTTAAACGCGCAATTGATATTGCTGCTTCCGGCGGGGCTTTGTTAGTATTGTCGGTGCCATTGGCTGCCGTAACTCTTTGGTTGCATTTTGCCAATAAAGGGGCCGGTGCTTTCTTCTTCCAAGAACGTCCCGGGAAGAATGGTAGGATTTTCAAGGTGGTGAAGTTCAAGACCATGACAGACGAGCGTGATGCCGAGGGAAATTTGTTGCCGGATGCGCAAAGGCTGACTAAGGTAGGAAAGTTTGTGCGCTCCACCTCCATTGATGAGTTGCCGCAGCTATGGAATGTGTTTAAAGGAGATATGTCATTAATAGGGCCACGCCCTCTTTTAGTCCAATATCTCCCTCTTTATTCTCCTGAACAAGCCCGTCGTCACGAAGTGCGCCCCGGCATTACAGGCTGGGCACAATGTCATGGACGTAATGCCATCTCATGGTCAAGAAAATTCGAACTTGATGTCTGGTATGTCGATAACATTTCTTTTCTCACCGACTGCAAGGTCATATTGACAACCATACAAAAGGTGCTGAAACGTGACGGGATCTCCGCTGAGGGTCAAGCCACTATGGAAGCATTTAATGGAAACAACTGACATGAAGGATATAGCTATATATGGCGCAGGCGGATTTGGCAGAGAAATTGCATGCCTGCTTAAAAGAATAAATGATGAGACAGAACCGACCTGGAGGCTAATCGGATTCTTTGACGATGGGATTGAGGAGGGAGAAAAAAATGAATACGGGGAAGTGCTGGGTAATATAGAAGTGCTCAATAATTGGGACAGGCCTTTGGCAGTGGTCTTTGCCATTGGCTCTCCAAAGATAGTAAACTCAGTCCATTCCAAGGTAAACAACTGTAAAGTTTACTTTCCTAATATTATATCTCCTGACACGTTGTTTCTTGACAGGGATAATGTGAGAATGGGGCAGGGAAATATCATATGTTCCCGTTGCCTGTTCTCCTGTAATGTGGAAATCGGGGATTTCAACACCTTCAATGGTTATGTGACGGTAGGGCATGATACAATCATCGGATCATACAATTCGGTCATGCCTGCCGTTAAGATTTCAGGAGGTGTAAGAATTGGGTGTGAAAACTTCTTAGGGGTCAATTCCGTGATACTCCAATACAAGACTATTGGAGATAACACAGTAATTGGCGCATCGAGTGTGGTGGTGCGTGATACAAAGAATGGTTTTACCTATGTAGGGAACCCGGCAAAGAGAATACAGTATTAACAATTTCTGAATAATTAAATATGAAGATCGAAGAATTCATTGAGAAATTCGCCGAGATATTCGACGACACAGACATGTCAGCCCTCACTCCTGACACCAACTTCCGTGAGCTTGACGAATGGTCATCGTTAAGTGCACTTGGCGTTATAGCATTGGCAGACGAGGAATTTGGAGTGGAACTTTCCGGAAGTGATATGCGTAAGGCTAACACTATTCAGGAACTCTACGACATAATCACTGTCAGATAATCCGCATGGCATTCCTTGATATAAGAGATGTCTCCGTCCGGGGTATATCCGCCTGTGTGCCGTCCCACGCTGAAAGCATACAGGAAATCTACAGATGGGATGGTGCTGACACCTTTATCGGATCAACAGGCATCGCCTCGCGTAGACGCGCCGCCGACTCGGTTACGGCAGCGGATCTGTGCGTGGCTGCTGCAGAGGAACTGATCGCACAGCTCGGATGGGAAAAGTCAGGGATTGACGCAGTGGTGTTTGTCTCCCAGA
Organism: uncultured Sangeribacter sp.; assembly: GCA_964595885.1. Classification (GTDB taxonomy): domain Bacteria; phylum Bacteroidota; class Bacteroidia; order Bacteroidales; family Muribaculaceae; genus Lepagella. The sequence goes on along the minus strand of CAZQSD010000128.1, from coordinate 5,414 downwards.
CTCCGGATTATATCCTCCCGGCCACTTCATGTGTGGTACAGCGGAACCTCGGTCTGTCAAAGGACTGCTATGCCCTTGACATTTCCCTCGGATGTTCGGGGTGGGTCTATGCCCTCAGTGTGATAAGTGCACTCATGCAGAACGGCACAATCCGCAAAGGCCTCCTGCTGGCAGGTGATACAGTCACCAAGTTGTGCTCTCCCGGGGACAAAAGCACGTTCCCGCTCTTCGGAGACGCAGGCACTGCCACCGCCCTTGAACATGATCCACACTCATCAGGACTGAAATTTGTGTTTAACAATGATGGGAATGGCTACGAGACAATAATCTGCCGTGAAGGTGGCTTCCGGGCTCCTGTTACCGGAGACTCGCTCAAAGTAAGGGCTCATGGAGATGGAATAAGGCGGCGGGGAACTGACCTTGAGCTTGACGGGATGGATGTGTTCTCTTTCGGCATAACAAAGGCCCCTAAGTCAGTGAAGGAACTCTGCGTGCATTTTGGCATTGACACGGGGAATGTGGATCTTTTCACCTTTCATCAGGCAAACCGTATGATGAACGAGATGATCCGGAAGAAACTCAAACTACCCGGTGACAAGGTGCCATATTGTCTGGACGAGTTTGGCAACACCTCCTGCGCATCCATCCCACTTACACTGGTCACCCGTGAGAGGGAAAAACTTACTACAGGTAAATTAGCCCATGTAGCCTGTGGATTTGGAGTTGGATTGTCATGGGGAAGTGTATATTTTGAGACCGATAGAATAGTAGTACCGAAACTGACAGAGATATGATCGAGCAGTTTAACCCATTCTCCCTTAAGGGAAAGACAATCCTTGTGACAGGGGCATCCTCAGGCATAGGAAGGACAACCGCAATAGTCTGCTCCAGGATGGGGGCCGACGTGATAGTGACTGGCCGTAATAAGGAAAGGCTTGAGGAGACTTTCAGACAGCTGGCAGGGGAAGGCAATAGTCAGATCATCGGGGATCTCAACGAGACAGTCCAGATAGAGGGGTTGGTGTCACAGTTGCCACAGTTACACGGGGTAGTCCATTGTGCGGGTATCGGGGACAGATCACTCCTTAAAATGGTACGCGAGCAGGATATCAGCAATGTGATGCGTACTAATTTTGAATCTCCGGTATTACTTCAAAAGGCACTCTTGAAAAAGAAAAGGCTTCTTTCCTCATCCTCAATAGTCTTTGTTGCCTCACGCGCCCCATTTGCCCCGACAGTTGGCAATGGGATCTACGCTGCCTCGAAAGGTGCACTGATTGCATATGCAAAGGTTCTTGGGCTGGAGGTCGCCAACCAGCTTATAAGGGTAAACTGCATATGTCCGGCTATGGTCTGGACCGAGTTGGTCAGGAGAGATGCCGAGTTGACAGGGGTTGACTATCATGAAGAGGAACTAAAGTATCCCCTGAGACGCTATGGGCAACCAGAGGATGTGGCAAACCTGGCAGTCTATCTCCTGTCAGATGCGAGCAGTTGGATGACGGGCAGTTGCATTGACATTACCGGGGGGGCGAATTCACTTTAAAATCGTGATGATGAAGACATATATAAAAGCTCTATCTTATTATCTGCCGGAACGGGTGGTAACCAATGAGGAACTGGTTGCAGAGTTTCCTGAATGGACTGTAGATAAGATTGCCAATAAGGTCGGTGTCAGACAGCGTCATGTGGCATCTGATGGAGAGACATCTGTGGATATGGCTGTTAAAGCGGCTGAGAATCTGTTTAGGGACTACCTGGAGATAACAAGGGAAAGTATTGACTTCGTGATTCTGTGCACCCAGAGTCCTGACTACTTCCTGCCCTCTTCCGCCTGTATTGTACAGAACAAGCTTGGACTGTCCACTATGTGTGGTGCGTTTGATTTTAACTTGGGTTGCTCAGGTTATATATATGGTCTTGCCATCGCCAAGGGACTGGTATTGGCAGGGATCGCAAAGAACGTGTTGCTTTTAACGGCAGAGACATACAGCAAGTATCTTCATATGCGTGACAAGGGAAACCGGACAATATTCGGGGATGCGGCCACAGCAACAATTATCTCAGCGGATGGTTTTGCGGAGATTGGAAACTTTGCATTAGGTACCGATGGTAATGGTGCAGAAAACCTGATTGTCAGGACTGGATGTGCAAGAAATCCTGGGAAAGCCAACGATCTCAATTTTGATGAGAATGGTAATCCGCATTCCTCTGATCATCTATTCATGAACGGAGCGGAGATCTTCTCTTTCACACAGAGGAATGTGCCTGTCGTGGTAAGGCAGACGTTGGAGAACAATCACCTTTCTCAGGACGAAATAAGCATGTTTGTTTTTCATCAGGCCAACAGCTACATGCTGAATTTCCTCAGAAAGAAGATAAAAATCGCGCCGGAAAAATTCTATATTAACATGTCCGACATAGGAAATACGGTAAGTAACAGTATTCCTATTGCTCTCGCTCAGGCAAGGGTGGAAGGGATATTGAAAGGCCCAGTCCTCATTTGTGGCTTCGGTGTTGGATATTCTTGGGGGGGTGGTATAATATTTTTCAATTAAATGATAAATCATCTCCTCGAAGATGTGTAAATGGGAGGTAGAGGCACATACATTAGGTAAATAGAATCATCGGCTTATTCGAATATTATGGCAATAGTTGAAAGGTTAATAGCGTTAGAGTAATAAGTAGATTATTCGCTTGGTTAACTATAGCTTGATATGACTGTTTCAGAAAAATCAGTTGGATAGAGGGTGCCTTTAATCTTGAGTCAGGTTTCCTTGATCCATCAAAGAGATTTGATGAGATAAAAGGGCATGATGATCATCTTGCCCTTGATTTTAGGGGCTATTCCTAAGTAGTGCCATGCTCAGGTTGTCAGCAACCAGCAATAGGCTGCTGAATCAGAAAAGCTAATACTCTCTCTTGCTCAGAACCGCATCATCTTCCCAGGACATTGCCTTTCTTATTTTTTTTGATTTATGAAAAATTTTTTATAATTTTGTGCGTGGCAATCATTAAGGTTTGTTAGTAGTTTTACCGGTGAGTGTAGACTATAGCAATAACTTAAGTGTGACCTCTACTATAATATTTTGTTTTCAATAGGTAATTAGCAGCTTTGTTATGAATAGTATCGCAATTGCATTCAAGCAAAAAAATAATTCTGAGTCAGGTCATGTCTCACAAGAGAATGCTGAAAAAGATGTGATGGAGCTGCACATCAATCTTTGGAAGATACGTAGCGGTTGGTCACAAATCCCAATAAGATATTATATTGACTTTGGAATCAAGACTTCCTTTAAAAAC
>CAZQSD010000128.1:0-2011 GCA_964595885.1 uncultured Sangeribacter sp. | reverse complement strand
TTAGACATGTATGACCTTCGGATTAATGATCATAGAAATTTGGGAAAAAAGATCAAGGAGAGGATTCAAAAGGATTATTATCACTATCCGGTTTTCTGCAAGGTTCATGTGTTTTATATATCCAGTCCTAAAACTTCAGTAAGAAATGGAAGTACGGTCAAGTATGACAGCAGAATAATTGAACCTAATATATGGAAGGATTATCAACCCTCAAAATATTATGAGGGCTGCACAATAGCTCACCATTGGAAATTTATAAATAAATGTAAATCAGAAGATAATTCCGAACTTTCTCCTAAAGATAGTAAGTCCAATAATGCTAAACCACTCTATAATGTCAATCTCTTTTTTACAGCAAAGTATCCTAAAGTTGTGTATGCCACTCTCATAGCCTATTTTGCCATTATTGTGCTTCTTGGAGCTTTAGGAAGTTGGCTGGCGGATTTCTTGCCCCCGGATGCGTCAGCTGATGATGGTCAGTCAGGAATAGGTTGGGATTGGAATCTGAAAACTTATATCTTAATAATCCTTTTGGGGTGGATAGTCATCCACTGGATAATCAAGCATATACGAATACTTTTTAAAGTGGTTTTCAGATTTGATTAAAAGAGAAAATAAAAATAAAATTAATTAATTGGCAATAATTTATGGGAAAAATGTGTTATAGGAAATAAAAGCCTACATTATTGTGGAGAGTCGAATGTTCTATAATAGCCTGAGTCCTGTAGTCTCTGAGGATATCTTAGGGAATGTGGACTTTTATTCTCCTTTTTTCGATGTTTTCAGGGAAGCGTATGATCCTTATTTTACAGAGTGGTGGAAAAGAAAAAGAAACGATACCGTCTATATTGTAAAGGATCAGTTTTTAATACTCGGCTTTTTAAAGTTAAAGATAGAAAACATTAACGAAGATTATGGAGACATCACTCCCGATATGCAGCCTAAAAAACGACTTAAAATTTGTTCTCTAAAGGTTGACAGTTCACTTGCTCTTGGCTTAGGATCCTATTTCATGCAAATAATCTTTAACGAAGCGATACAACATAATGTGGCTGAAATATACGGGACGGTGGCCATAAATAGTGAAGCTAAAGAAAGCATAGTAAATTTTTTGGAAAAATGGGGGTTCTTTTATTTTGGGAAAAAGTTTTCTCATAATGTTGAAGAGGCTGTGTATGTCAATAATAGCAGCTATGCATGGAAAGATATGCTATTTTCAATTAATTTTAAGCACCAATGAAAGTTAATATTTCTTAGATCTATGAATATCATACTATTGCCTATACAGAAAGAACATAGTGAGCATATTTTTAACGGTAGTAAAAAATATGAATATAGAAGATCTTTTCCAAGTATTTTCATTGACAAAATAATTGTATACGAATCTCGGGGCTGCGGGCTCGCTGTCGGAGAATTAGAAGTATTGGATATTTTATATACAGATATTGCAGAGTTATGGAAACAGACCTCTAAAGAAGGTGGAATTAGCAAAAAACAATTTGAGGAATATTTCAATGATAAAGAAAAGGGTTATGCAGTTAAAATAGGAGAGGTGTCAAAATATGAAAGTGGTAGACCGTTGTCAGAATATGGATTACAGAGAGCTCCTCAGAATTATGTCTGGATTGAAAGATCTTGAGACTATTAAACAGAATGATAATATATTGGTGCTTGTCGTGGGAATACACGGAGTCGGTAAGAGTTTGCTGATTCATAAGCTTCAGAAAGAATTTCCTGAATCGTACTGCACTTCTGCGAGTAAACTATTATCCTGGAATAGCCCTCACAAAAATGTGAGTAACGTGACAGCGAATCAAACGGTGCTGACAGCTATGATACAGGAACTGAAACAGCAACATTCTTTTATTATTTTGGATGGCCATTTATGTATCTTAGATACTAAGAATGAATATGTGTTTGTTGGTAGAGATATAATAGAGTCAATAAGTCCTTCTATGATTGTATCTGTAACGGCCGACCCCCTAACAGTTTATAATCGTTTATTAAGTCG
>CAZQSD010000127.1:0-9701 GCA_964595885.1 uncultured Sangeribacter sp. | reverse complement strand
AGCTGCAACTGCAACCTTCCTAATCAATATTACAGCCAAGTCATCATCCATTTCCATTTCCTCTGACCTGACTCTATTGGCAACTATGCAAAATTCATTTATGTCCTTTATTCCCCATAAAATCTCAAAAGGATCCTGATTTCTAAGACACATATTCTGATACCATTTAGCCATCCCATCGGTCATCAGAGCAATTCTGTCAATTCCCTCAAGGGATAGCTCTCCCACCAACCATTCTCCTGAAATTGATGCATCAGATGTAACGGCTGACGTAAAATTAGAGTAATCTGTCCTTTCTTCTCCGTTCTCATCCGTCAATTTCGGGCTTGAGTTTAATTCAAGCATCCGGCCCTCATTGTCATGAGCAAACAGAGTGCTGTCACCGATGATAAAATAGCGAAGGCTCTCTCTTTTCTTATCAACATAAGCTCCACAAAACGTAGAAGCTCCCATACGCCACCGTTCGTAATTAAATCTCTCATGACGCAACATCCTTCCACTTAATTGGTTGAGATAATTTTCAGCTTCTGTGCCCCAACGTAATGCAACCATCGGCAAAAGTATGTCATCTGCATACTCTTCCCAATCAGAAAGTGTATCCTCATCTAACGCAGTAAAAGACTCGCATAGAAGACGAGCAATTATCTCTGGATGAAAGGAATTGGAGACACCATCTGCCACGGCATACATGGCAGAGGTGTCATTGACAGACAGTGCATCCTGTCTGCCATCAAGTTCATTATCCTTTCCCAACAGAAAGGATCTGGTCCGCAGCGAAATCATGGGATAGGCACTTCAGTTCGTCCATTCGAATGAGTAAAGCCGGAAACCGATGACCCAAATACAACCAAGCGACCCAATAGACTTGCGTCAGCCACATTGGAGACCATAAAGTGCGATCCTTTTGTTGCAGGTAATCCTGCACGTTGAGCCCTTGTCACAAAGAGATCGTTAAGTTCGGTAGAAGCATCATATAAAAAGGCTGTTCCACTTTCTGAAGGGCGTGATGACGGGAACATTATCTCTTTCTGTGTTCCAGCAACCCCATCAATATGAATATTAAACAGCAATACGTTACCATCTGGAACAGCAATTTTGCGCAGTTCGTTGGCTGCCCTAAGTGCCTTCTCTCGGGCTTCAGTCGCAGAGATTCCTACTTCTTCCGGATACCCATCTGTGATGTTGAGTACCACAGGAGCGGGTACAGGGATCCCCTTGGCTTCTTGCTGTTTTATCCAGTTGCGTATGACCTGGCCCGCTTTTTCATAGGCCATTGCCATGTGGGTCAACCCTTGAGCCTTCCCTTCTTTTTCCGTATCTATAAATTGCATTGTAGATTCAGTATTGTCAACCCTATTAAGCATGTCATTGACACCACCTTTAAACAATTCATAGGTGTACTGATTATACCCAATCACCACAAGTTGAAACCTTTCCTTGTAGTTGCCCATGTCCTGACATGGAGCCAACAAGCAGTCCACCACATTCCATATTGTATTGCTGACACGTTTTATCTTCTCATCCCACGACATTGATCCAGAAAGATCCACGAGATAAATAAGAAGACCGGGGTGAGTAGTACCCCAAGGAAGATCATAAGCCATATCTTATAAAATTATCAAATTTGTGTAACGTTAATTCTCACTTTATCCTCAAGCATAAAATTATCCGCTTGGCGCGCATAGACTCCTGATTTTATAAGTCCACCATTTTGATAGATAGTTGCACCAGACCCGCCCTCCAGAATAAGACCTTTTGGGGAAGTCCTGACAGAAAAATGTAATGGCAGAAATCTAAATCCTCTCACATTAAACTTTATCTGATAATGGGAATCTTTATCTGGATTTGAGCCATAGGTGTTCAATCCTTCATACACAGGAAGAGCTGTTCTTGTGGAATGCCTTACGTCTTCAACAATGACTATTCCCCTCAATGTCTTTGAAGGGGTTGCTAAGAATTCGAGTAATTTATCCTGAGCACTCTTTAGACTTTTTTTCAACTCCGAAATCTCAGAAGTTTGGAGATTTATTACCGATTGAAGATCCGTTATCTTTGCATCCAAGGCTCCCTTTTCTTTTGTAGAATTTCCTATGTGGGTATTTAAATCTCGCTCTAATTTGTGATTGAGGGTAGTTAATTGTTGGTTTTGGGTATTTAACAACGTAATGTTATTATTTTGCTCTCTAACTCTCTCATTTGCACTCAATAGCTCACCCCGAAGCTTTTCCGCCTCCTTTAGGGCAGCCGCACTCCGACGATTAGACTCGTCAAGCTGGTCGGAATGACGCTTTGCGACATCCGAAATGATATCTACCCTCTTTTTCTGAAAGTCACTTATCGCCTTCGGGACTGAGGAGGGAAAGTATATCTGCACATAGCCACACTGCGGACAGAGATCATCCTCCAGTGGAGTGCCACATACCGGGCATTTTAAAACAATATTCGCCATATCTATTATCGTATTATGATGAGAGAGTTGTGTTTATGAAGTTGATGGATGTCAGTGATGATTCGGGTGGGAGCACCTTCAAATCCGCCTTGCAGCAATCCGATCACTGTCATGTCTGATTTACGCATAACGGGTCCTCCTGAGCAACCATTGATGGCCGCAATGTCAGAAAGTATGGCATCGAAACGATTGGTTGCACTTACCTGCTTCTGAGGATCATAACCGCTTACCTTCCCCTCGTAGACCTGGAAATTGTCTGAGACACTCAATCCCTTCACAAATCCACAGTGTACAATCGGCTCCAACAATGCCGGCGTTTCCTCGCTGCGATGATCTATGGAGAAATAGCGTATATCCTCCGGTATGGAATCAAGTTGCAGAATAGCAAAATCCCCAACCGGATCAGTCCATACGACTTTCGCCGCTGAAGATTTCGATCCTCGCTCTAAGTGGAAATCAGCATTTCCGAATCCGTCAACTACATGGTGTGCCGTCAGTATAAGACCTTTATCAACAGATATCACGAACCCTGTGCCCATTCCTTTGGAAGTTGAGACTAACCCAACTGCCTTGGCAAAGTGTCCAGTTTCAGTTACTCTTCGATCCTCAGGTTCTACGGAGAGGTCCAGTTCGAAGGAGGTAGGGGATACGGAAGATGAAGGAGCATTACTCGATTCTTCTGCCTCGGTTGCATTTACTGCCTCGGTTGCTTCTGCAGAGTAATTGGGAAAATCGCGTGGAAGAATAGTTTTATCCGTGACATTTTCTTCAAATTCCCGAATATCATAATGATCCATGATGATATTAAACAGTTGCTCTACTTCTCTTGCATTACTGAACTTTAGGCCCTTTGTGCGACGAGCCTCATCAAAATATGCGTTGGCAAGTCGCCTGCAATGCTCAACATCAGCAATCTGCATCCCTCCAGCATCAGTGCGTTTCAAGAATATAGTCCACAGTTCATCGTTAGTATAGTCCTCGAAAAGCCATATATTCTCAAACCTACTTGGGAGACCTCTATTGGTGCTAAGCATTGTCTCCATTTCTTGTGTATAGCCCGCAAGAATCACAGCTTGATTGCCCTTATACCGAGGATCTGTCAGGCAATTGGTAATTTCATCTATTACCTCCGAACCATTTTGAGTCAAACTATATGCTTCGTCCATAAATATCACCTTCCCTGCGTGATCCTCAAAAAGCTTTTTTATTGCTTTTGGAGTTTCCCCTATTCCACTACTGATAATATCTCCTTTCTTTACCTCCTTAGTTTGATCACTACTGATGAGACCAGCGGTATAAAGAATCTTAGCCATCAGGTTGGCCACTGTTGTCTTCCCTGTTCCTGGAGCACCTGTAAATATGAAGTTCAAATTTCGCTTCTCAGCGGCCGCCTTAGGATCGCGAAGAGCGCGTTTACGCTGCCCCATTGATGACTTCACAAGAACTCTCAGGTGATGCTTTACCTGATTAAGCCCTTCAAGACTTTCCACTTCCTTTAGTATATCATCAATAGATACTACCGGTGAGATTAGCCGCATTAAATCCTCAGGAATATCGACTGTATCAAGAGGACCAGTCCTCTTATTCTTTCTATAACGTTTTATAATCGACGATGCCAGTATCTCCATCTGCCCAGCATTTCCCCACCGAGCATTACGATGGGCATATTGATAATTGATGATGTTTTTGATACATGCTACAAATTTTTCTGTCGTCTCCCTACCGTGAATCTGACGTTGGAAAATACTGTATAGAGCTTCGGGAGAATAATCGTCAAACTGCACAAAAGATTCCTTGCCATTGAAGCGACGGGTGAAACCTTTGTTACCATTCTGAATAAGATTCTCCATATCTTCCTTATATCCTGCGAGAATCACAAGCGAATCAGAAGAATTCTCCATGAACTGAATCAGTACTTCGATGGCTTCCTTGCCATAGTCTGCATGGTCGCCATGATTTGAGCCACTCATAAGGCCGTATGCTTCGTCAATGAAAAGCACACCTCCACGGGCTCTGTCACACAGAGCCTTTGTTTTGACACGTGTCTGGCCAATGTATTCCCCCTCAAGATCTCCTACGGTCGCTTCTATTAAATGTCCGCTTTCAAGAAGCCCCTCTTCTCGTAATATCTCTGCCAACAAACGAGCCACAGTGGTCTTACCAGTACCAGGGTTGCCACTGAACACGAGATGAGGGCGGAAACGGGGACCTTGGCTTCCATCGCGACTGTCTTTTAGTGCATCTATGTAATCCATAAGTTGGACGACAATCTTCTCCATGCCTCTCATGGCACGAAGTTTATCAATCGCCTTGTCGTTGTCATAGCCTGCTATCATTCCCTGTAGGGCATTTATTCCAATCTTATGATAATGAGCCATACGCTCAACGTAGGGATTCTTTTTGTTATCGCTTGCTTTTGACTTATGTATGTCCTGACTCAATCTACGGGCAGCCCCTTCAAGCCCGCATTTTGTATCAAATACATTCAATCCCTCTCTCAGGCGTCGACGGTTGAGCAGATTACGGAATTCTCCTGCATCAGGCCCGGGAATTTCGTATAGGTCAAACGATGGGTCGGCAGATGCTTCTTCACTTCCACCACTGTTGAGATCAAGAAACTTGTTGCGGAATTGCCTATTGGTGAAATAGGTATCTTCCGAATCAGAGAATATCCGGTTGCTCGACGTGCAATTGTAAAGTACAATTATGCGTGTCTTGATTCCACGGCTGGCAAACGTAATCCTGAAGGTCTCAAACATAGAGTCAATATGATGGGTCTGCTCATCACTATAGCGATCACTTGATCCAGTAGCGAATATAAACGCTGTCTTGCTCTCGGGATGATTGCTTATGTAGTTAGTGACCACCATAAATGGATCTACGGAATCAGAAATCCTGAAAAATCTATGCTCATCGCGGTCCTCTGCCTGAATCTGGTCATAGTCTGGTTCCTCATTATTGCCTTGAGGGCGGCTCTCTTGAGAAGCCTGTGGAGTTCGACGCCGGTTGCCAAACGGACTATTGATATTGGCTGTATAGCGGCGAGGAGCATCAGATGCCCCAGAAGAGGACACAGATGAAGATCCACTTGGGGTTAGACCATATAGTATGGCAAGATCCTCTTTCCGGAAACTGAAGAAGTTCCTTCGTGGATCCTGGCTATAGAAGACTACGGTGTAACCTTGTCGTTTAAGGGAGGTATAGAGAGCCTCGAATATTCCATATCTTCTTAGATCCTCATCTATAAAGATATCTTCCACCCCTCTTCCGAAGATACCGGAAAAGAGGTGTTTGCTCTCTATGTCCAGATTGTCGATTCTACTAATAGCCATTATCTTTGACCTCTCATTTTTCTACGAATACTCTGTGCCGCTCCCTTTTTGCCAAGACGAGATGATGACGTGATTTCTGCAAGACGTGCATCTCCGCCATCTCCCTTTGGCGCATGTATCTCCCCGAGTTTATGCCCGCTTTTTTCTATCTGGGTTTTCAGTGTCTGTAGCGAACGCATGAATTCAGCCGACGTCATTGATCGGTTGTCAACGCGATGGAAAGCTATATCATTATCTTGCATCCCCTCTTGCGGAGTCACACGAATCACTATCCGCTCCCCGTTCATACCTCGAAGATAAGCATAGACTCCTTCACGCCAGTCATTGTCTACATCTCCTCCTTCATACCCTACCTCATCAATGCCGTCTGTAGTGCGTTCCATCTGCCATCCTTGGTTCTGAAGGGCTGTTATTATATCCTCGGTTATGATTACGCGGTTTTCGCTGAGAATAGCCCGGTCGGAAGCTTTTCCTATCATATCAGCTGCTTTCACCTCACACTCAGCAATTTCCAAAGCAATACGATTGATTCTTTCCTCATCAGGTTGACTTTCAAGTTCTTTCTTAAGCTGCTCCAAACGCTGCCTGATAGCTTCGAATTCACCTCTATTCCAGAAATCCACCTCTATATCCACTACATTTACAGGGTCGGAGGGATCTTTTACCTTGACTTCTCTGTTTGAATTCACTTCAAGCAATACGCTTTCAAGTGATTCCATGGTCTGGTGGAGAATCGCATCATATACTATCTTAGCTTTTAGTGCCTTTTCTTCAGCCCATTGTATGTTCATTATGGCTTCGATGGCAAGGGAGGTCGCAGCAGGACTATTTGCATCCCGAAGAAGATTTCTCATGCGATCGTGAACTCTGGATGCTTCCTCAGGATTGAACCGGTCAATGTGGGTGCGCTTGAAAGCATTTTCATATATCACCTTTGCCATCTCTACTGCCTCACGGCGCTTCTGATCCTCACTGCTAAAACGGTCAAGTATTCCGTTGACGGTTTTTGTAAGCGATTGAAGCTGCGCATCGTGGGTAGCAAGCCGCTGATCATGACGGTCAAGTTGGCGTTGTTGCTCATCAAAACGCTTATTCACATCCCTACTTAGATTGTTGATCCGATTCTGGAGAGTCTCAAACCGCTGCTTAGATGCTTCATTGACAATATCTATTCGAGAATTCAAAGCATTTACCTGGCGTTGCGTAGAAGCGGAAAGAGAATCAAGCTGTCGCCCAAGGCGTTCGATACCCTGACGGCTTTCACGCCTTACTGCATCTGTTTCTCTATCTATAAGATTTTCAAGTCGGTTAGCGGTATCTTGAAGTCGCTGGCGATGAGCTCGGTCAAGATCACGAATGCTTTGATTGACTCCGTTTATTTCGCGGTTCAATGCATTCTGCATATTGATTCGCTCATTGCGTATCGCCGAATTCGCACGACGTTCCGCTTCCTGTATAGCTTCCCTTCTCGCATTAGCTATTTGATTTGCCATCTGGCGGTTGGCTGCTCTCATCTTGTCATTAAGGTTATTGATAGCGTTATCTGCCTGATGTATGGTGCTAACTTTATATTCTCTACTCATAAGGGTTTGGTCTTTATGTTATTCGGTTTTTAATGGAATTCCTACGGATTCTATTAAGTTGTCGATACTATTGTTTATATTGATCTCTATATGTCTACTGCCGTTTTCCATTTCGTCTTTCCACGAGATAAGACGATCTGTGAGAATATGTACTCGTTGATTGGATGATCCCCTAAGACCCTTTCCATCATTAAGTCTTTCAATGTATGGGCCATCTATAATCACGTCTGCGTGGTGTATTACGTCCAATGCATCTTTACTCGTCAGATTCTCAAGTTGAAAGCCAGTGAATATCACAACCGACATCTCTGGTCGGGCAACCTGCACCTTAGATAAAAGACGGCCAAGGCCTGCAGCCTGCAGGAAAGGTTCTCCACCGCTAATTGTCAGACCGTCACAACTGGATTGGATGATATCATTGGCAACCGAATCTACAGTGTAAATCTTGTTTGCCACTACACCCTTAGCTTCTGGAGTAGCACATCCTTTGCAATCGAAAGGGCAGCCTTGCAACCAAATGGCATATCTCAATCCTGGACCTAAACTCCTGACACCTCTACGGTCAATGGCGTGTACGTTCAGAAGATCCATAACATCAAAGCTGTCCTACCGGAGTCCGGTCACGTGTATCAACTTTAAGCTTTATCAGTGAATCAAATTCAGAAAGCAATGTCGTGATTCTACTCTCCAACTCAGGATAGTCGGTGTCTGCGTCATCTATGATCCGTATTAGACGGGCATTTTCTTCAAGATGCTGCCTGAATATGTCTAACTTACGAGTATAAAGCGCCTTGATGGCTTCAAACTGCTCCTTTAGCTTGGAGGGATAATCTTCTTTTTCCGTTTCTTCCAGTTTCTTCATCCCCTCTGTAATGATCATAGACATCATTACAGCCAGTTTTGCATCGTAATAACCGGTATCGATACTGGAAAATTGGGATGTTATTTCTTCTTCTGCTTCACGAAGTGGGGTGTTGTGAAGCATGTCATTAAGATCTTTCATTGTTTACCAGATTCCATTTGTTTACGATGAGAAATAATCTTGCCTCTCATTCTAAATAATGTCAATAACTCTCTACAGAGGATCATATTAGGAAGTGTCTGCCTATTAAGGTCATTCTTCATTCTCTTTAACTCAGACCTCCATCTTATACTTGCATCTGTGTCGTTGGTAAGAATGGAGAAGTTCACTCCCTCCTCGTAAAGCTGCAACACCCTATTTCCGATTGGTTCGTCTGCGTATGCTTTCAAATTGACAACAGATGTCAGGTTAGGAGTATCCAGCAAATCCATTCTTTGATAGGCATGAATAAAATCCTTAGCTTTATGGGCGGCTGCAACCTTCAGCTTATCAAGCTTATTGATCTCATCATACACTTCGCTTATTACCTCAAAGACCATGTCTTTGTTTCTATCTTTTCGCCTTCTGAGGTGATCTATCACCTCCTCATAAGCCATCTCCCTCGGTTTTTCTGGTGAGCTGGTAACCCAAAGGTTAGTATCCGTTACTATCCTGGAGCTGGAAGCCAGCACCTTGAAGACTTTGTCAATAGTCACGAATGTCTTATCAAGTTCCTTTAGTGACATAGATGGAATCTGATCATCTATCCTTTTCCAAAAAAACTCAGTGCCATCCAAAAGAATTATTGTGTCTGTGGAAAGCAATGGTTGGTGACGGTATTTTCCAATCTTTTTAGAGTCTGACTTAGGGGGCTTATTTTCTTCTGAAGATTGCGAATTTGAATCCTCTTTTTTATCCTGCTTCACCCGCGGATTTGCTTTTGGCTGACTTCGAGAAAAAACCTGCCGCTTACTTTCCGGGACCTCTTCCGATATTTTCCCTATTGTTTCAGTCGATGATACAATTTCCTCAGTAGAAGAATCTGCTAATCCGAATTGCCTGTCATAACCGATACCTGCTACCAGAACATGGCGTTGCTTCCTATCTAAAGGAGACCAAATATCAATGAAGACATCTCCAAATCCATCCACATAAGGATTAAGACGTAGCAGACGGCATCTGATGCCATTGATTACCACATCACTTCCATATTCTTCAGCTAAATTCCCTATAAGTTTTCTCCATGAGACACCATTGCAGAATTCAGAATCTAATGTCGACTCATCAAGCGGGATATAGATATCCTTCCGATTCTGAATCAAACCTAAAACGGTATTCATAGGGAAAGTTAATCCAGTCTTCTCCATAGCGACCTTACTGTTAATCTCGATTCTTCTTAGCGTTGTCAATTCCTCTCCATTATATGCAGAAAATCTCACGCCAGCACTCCTTTGCTCCATCATATATAGTAGCGCTTTCTCCATAAAGAAAGACTC
>CAZQSD010000126.1:0-9702 GCA_964595885.1 uncultured Sangeribacter sp. | reverse complement strand
GGGCTCGTCATTACTACACGATGAGGCGGAGAAAAGAAGCAAGATTAGACTTGCTGTCAGTATTGCCTTGCAGGGAAAAATAGGCTTTGTTTAAAATCTTCATATAGCGACTCTTTTTTAGTACATGATAATTTTAAGAACTCTCTGTCTTATCACGGTGACATGTCTTTATAGGTTAAAGGTTGCAGGTTAGGCAGATGTAGCCGCTTGGTGACAAATTTCGTTCTTTAGACACAACATGTGATTGACTTTCACCTGATATAGAATTAAACGTAATCTCTTCCAAAGTATTGTCAGAAATAGAAGAATTGGCATAAACAGCAGAAAAAATATGATCCTTATTCCGTAATTGTAGAGATTTAGATACCTTGCGGGAGAGCACTTCGATGAAATATTCGATGGGGACACGGTGTCGCTTAGATTGGGTGACTTTGTCAAGTTTTCCAAGATTCCCGGTAGTAGGTTGATTGGTAGATTGGGCATATCCCAAAGAGCAAATACCTGACAACAGACATATTCCCAAGATGAATTTATTTGTCAATTTCATATTATCTCTTTGTTGTTATAATTAGTATTTCAGCGGCAAAGTTATAATAAAGACTCCATATCACCAAATCCGTCAACTTTCGGGTATGTCGGCTGTTATTAGATTACTAATCAATATTTTAAATTTTATGGTATAAATTATTTACATAGAATTGCAACATATTTTGTATAAATTCGGGTTCCTCCCGAAAGTGTTTTTTATCACTCAATAGTTATTTTAGATAGATTTCGAGGTCATTATCCTCCTTTTCGCCGAAATAGAGTCAAGAGTTCCTCCTTTCTCGGGGAGGAGCAACCTTCAATTCTTTTTGTTAACCTATACATTCTGGTGTAATAATTCTGTAGTGACACGTCCATTATCTGGCTGACTGATTCCTTTGAGAATCCCAGACAGAGCAACGCCACTATTCGTCGTTGTTCATTATTAAGTTTTACTTCCCTATACACATCTGCGAGTAAGCCCCCATTAATGTTGTTTATGTGGCCTTCCATATTATTAAGCATATCCTTGTTTTCTCGGAGCAACTTTAGTTGTTTTGACATCTGTTCCAAGACTGTTGTCTTTCCATGTCCGTCAGAAGTGCCTGTATAATATGCCGCATGAAGCATATCAAGTTCTTTAAACAAACGGGCGAGGAGATCTGCTTCATAATTATTGTTATTTCGGGGTTGTTCACAGGGGTTAGGATTTGGGTTATTGTTTTGTTCTTTTATAAGTGAGCTATTCCTGTTAGCCAAGTATTGATTTTCGGTTTTAAGGGTTTCCATTATTTTAGTAATCTCGGCTTTTTCCTTGATTAGAATCTCCATTGAATATAAGACATCTTTCTCTTTTTTTCTTTTTATGACAATGTATAACCATATGCATGCTGAGATTAGGCAGATCAACAGCAGAAAAGAAATAGACACCCAAAGTATAACCCCATTTAAGTGTGAAACCTCATGATATAAGGTGTTTCTTTCCTGCTCCAGATATTCTTCTATTTCTTGGTTGGCACTACTGTGTATTCGATCTGCAAAATGAGCTTCATTCTCTTGACAAATTTTTAGCAATGAGTTATAAGCTTCTTCATAATTATTGTTATAAGCATAATATCTGAAAGGAATCTCTTGGAGAGAGCCGGATGTTTTTAATTTGTTTATTAGTAATTTTATACTGTCAATTGGAGTATTTGCTGTCAAGAGGGCATCAATATAGAGATAGGCATACTCATTACTCTGAAAAAAATCGTTACTCCTTGAATATAGGAGAGACATGCAATCTTTTGCATTTTTATCACAACCTCCCCACAAATATCCCATTGATAGATTTATTAAGGCCTCATTCATTCTTTCCTCATCATTCCGAGCTTCAGCCGCATGTAATACTTCCTGCATTATCTGTAGGCCTTCCATCATTTTATAATTTCTGCAAAGAGCATATCCATATGCCAGCTTCATGTCTTCAATAAAGACAAGAGAATCGAGTTTCTGATATTCCTCTAAAGAGCGTCTGACATATTCGAGTTCTTGTGGGGCATCGCTAACTGCTTTATAGGATTCGCTGATACTATTGTAGATTTTGCCTCTGTAAAGATGGTCAGTTGTGTCAGTCAATTCAATGCTCTTGAGAAAGGTGATTATAGCCGCACCATAGTTGGCGGCATCCTGATATTTTCTCCCTTTATAAAAAAGAGAGCGCATGGCGTTTCTTTTATCTCCATGCATAATAAAATAATCTGCGGCATCGCTGATGACATTATGTGTGGAATCTTCTTGAAAGGTTTTGTCGCGTGCTTCAGCCATAAGTAGGGAGTAGTAATGGCGGTCATTATCTTTGGTTAGCAAGGAGGTATCGAAATCGCATATAAGGTTATAGGCAGAATCGGGATCGGCCTGCAACAAGGAATCAATTAATGTAAGTTTGTCTGAATAAGAATTGTGCACGCATCCTGACACTATGAGCAATATAACATCTATCATCAGCAACCAACTTACATATCGGAATGCTTTGTTTAAGAAGAGGTCTTTAAAAGGGAAGTGACAAATCATAATACTTTTTTATTTTAGGTGGAAGGGTATATAATTTACAATGCAAACTTACAGGAATTATCCGACATATGCAACATTTATGCTTGATTATGTTTTATAACATATAATTGATATATAATAGGATTAAGAGCGTTAATAACATATAGCCCGTGTAAGGGTTTGACACATGGTTGGAAATAACAAATTTAAACAAGTTTTATCATGCAAATACCAAGAATCATACCGGCATCGGAACTGATTATAAATGAGGATGGGTCAGCATTCCACATCCATTTACGTCCCGATCAACTGCGCGAGAATATAATTTTAGTGGGTGATCCGGGAAGGGTGGAGATGGTGGCATCATTCTTCGACGAGATTGACTACAATGTTAGCTCACGCGAGTTTCATGCGATAGGGGGCAAGTATAATGGCAAGGAGATAATGTGCATATCTCATGGAATAGGGGGTGACAATATAGAGATAGTCATGACTGAGCTTGATGCTCTGGCCAATGTGGATTTTGAAACCCGCAAAGTCAAACCGGACCACAAGACTCTGAATATAGTCAGGATCGGCACCTCCGGTTCGCTACAGTATGATCTGAAGATAGGCGACTGCGTGATAGCGGAAAAAGGGATAGGATTCGACGGCATCCTTAATTTCTATGCTGACCGTGACTGGATCTGTGACCTTGATTTTGAGAAAGCATTCTGCCAACATGTCAACTGGGATCCAAGCTGGGCGGCTCCTTACGTGGTGGATGCTGATTATGAGTTGGTGGAAAGAATTGGCCGGGACGATATGTTGAGAGGCTATACTATTGCATCAGTTGGATTCTACGCTCCGCAGGGAAGAATGGTAAGGCTAAAGCTGAAGGACCCTGACCTGAACTCCAAAATAGAGAGCTTCAGATATAACGGACGTCCGATCACAAACTTCGAGATGGAGTCGGCATGCCTGCAGGGGATGGCAAGACTGTTAGGCCATCGGGCAATGACCGTATGCTGCATAATAGCACAGCGTCGCGAACAGGACGCCGAAACTGACTATAAACCTGCTGTAAGAAGACTGGTGGAGAAAGTTCTTGAAAGATTCTGAGTAGCTCAGGAAGTTGCGAACCGATTGCCGGGGTATTTTACAATAATGCCGTCAAATTCCATCTCTCCAAGAATGGAAAGGAGTTTGCCAACCGGGATTAGGGTCAACTGGTGGATGCGGTCAAGGTGCATGGCGTCAGGAGCAAACCTAAGAGTTTCATATACAAGCTTTACCTCACCTTCAAGCTCCGGAAAGAGATTGCGTTGCTTTACGTCAATATTCATTCCGAGCGGTTTCCATCCGGTCAGTTCAATCAAATCTGCAGCACACCCGACGAGGTGTGCTTTTTCTTTTCTTATAAGATGATTGCATCCGCTGCTGTATTGGTCGGAGGTGCGACCGGGAAGAGCCATTACTTCACGAGAATAGGAGAAGGCGGTGTTGGCAGTTGACATGGCGCCTCCTTTTATATCGCTTTCAGCCACTATGGTCACGTCAGCCAAGCCTGCCACTATGCGGTTTCTTTCCAGGAAACGCTGGCGGTAAGGTTTCTCACCAAACGGATATTCACTTATTATCGCTCCTCCTGATGAGAGGATGCTTTTTGCGAGATCGCGATGGGCAGACGGATAGATCATGTTCAGGCCATGCGCCACGACTGCAACGGTAGTCACGCCGTTAGATAAAGATGCATTGTGGGCAGCGGCATCTATGCCATAGGCCAGACCGCTCACGACACATAATTCAGGAAAATAAACGGCCAGATCACTGATGAGTTTATTGCAGAAATCGGTTCCGTAGGGGGTGCAGTGGCGCGTGCCTACCAAATTGATTATATGTTCTGCATTTAAATCAGCATCGCCGAGCTGATAAAGCATCACAGGGGCATCAGCCACTTCAAAGAGCCGTAAAGGATAATTGTCGTCAAGCAGAAAGAGAGTCTTGATATGATGCTGACTGATTGCAACTTCTTCCTTACGCGCTCTGAAGAGAGCTTCGTCGATCACCATCTTATCAAGTGTCTTGGCGTTTTTTAAGCCAAGGGCCAACGCAATTTCAGAGGTATTCTTGGAGAAAAAGTCACCGGGGGAGAGACCTGCATCACTAAGTCTGCGGACAAAGTCAGCATTAACCGACTTTAGCATGGAAAGGGCTATTTTATAAGTTAAGTCGCTGTCAGCCATAGCCTCCATTGTCATTTAATAAACTTTGCGAATATTCCTGCTATCTCATCTCCTCTTGTCAGCTTCCCATCCTTAAGCACCACAACCGTCACAGTCCCTTCTGCCACAGATTCGCCGTCCGGCTTCAGGATTTCCTGATGAAAAATAAAACGGGGCCCCTTACGCTCAAGGCGCAGACAACTCAGGAAACTGTCGCCTCCGCGTAAGGAAGTCTTATATTCAATTTCAATTTTCCTTACCACCGCGTCAATTCCACGGTTGTGCATATCGATAAACGAGAGGCCTGCATCCTGACAGAATTTATGACGTGTGTGTTCCATATAATGAAGGTAATTGGCATTGTTGACTATCTGCTCACAGTCAAGTTCATAGTCGCGCACCTCCATATCCATTATGAAGCAATAAGTCTTATTGTCTTTCAGTATTCTCATGAGTAGATTTATTGTTATTCATTTTCATTCCCGTTGTCACTATCTCAAGTGTCTTGGCGAATATTTGTTTATCCTGGAAGGAAGAGAGAGGCAGCAGCAAAAAACCTCTGCCGTTTAAATTTGTCCGTAAAATCACCTCCTGCATACCAACTACAAAATCTTTGATGATGGAATAAGGGATGTCAATTTGTGAACGCAACGTATAATCAGGCTTATCCTCATCTGAAATAACTGTGTCGGTGGAGGTGGAAGCCTGAATTTGCGTGGGGAGTTCCTTAGAATAGATATATGCCCTTATGCTTTTACTGCTAAATTCAAATTTATGGTAAGTGGAATTGATTACGCTTATGCGGTTCATTCCATAGTAGAAGTAAAGGGCAGCCAGCATCATAGGCATAATGATAAAAAGGAGCATAAGGGCAATGATAACCCACCGCAGATCAAATATAATGCCGGCCACGATGAAGGGAAGGATAATGATTAAGGTCCACAGGATCCATGATTTGCCATAAAGGGTCATCATGGTCCGGCTTATGGTGCCCCCTTTGATTTTGAAGATATCGGTGGAAATCGGTTCCATCAAGACTATTCTTTATGATCTCTCTTCTGTCTGGTGACACGATAAGTTTCAAGATTCTTGGGTACAAGCACCTGCACGTAGCCAGTCCCATCCTTATTGAAAAGTCTGGTCATGTCAATATACTTGTCGCCGTTTCCTTTATGGATTGGAAAGACTTCATCACGACGTGCCTTTACCTTATCGCCCATCTCGGAATGCCCGTTAGGAAGCAGGCCACGCAATTCACCGGCAACCCCATCAGATGAGCACCACACGGGAATAATCTCCGAACAGGGAGGATAGCCCAGACCTGTCCACATTATATATTGCTCTTCGATAAATTGGGGAGTAGGGGTAGCGTCTGGGGGCAAAGGCTTGCATCCTTCAATCACGACTGTGGCGGTTGATTTGTATCGGGGGATGAAATCCTGGTCTATAACCCATCG
The DNA here is from genome assembly GCA_964595885.1 of uncultured Sangeribacter sp. Lineage (GTDB taxonomy): Bacteria > Bacteroidota > Bacteroidia > Bacteroidales > Muribaculaceae > Lepagella. The sequence continues at coordinate 3,485 of CAZQSD010000126.1, read as the reverse complement.
GATGTCGGCGGATGCAAAATCTTTTTGTTTCAGATCATGCCAGAATGAGCGGCTAAGAGTCTCCGTAAGCAGTTCGGGTGTAATCTCTCCGGCTGGGGCGTATGGTGCAAGCAGATGGCATGCGTTGTTCTCACGGATAAAGCCATATCCTTCATTCGGACGTCCGGAATGACTGTAATTGGTTCTTACAAGCACATGATCTTTTGCGTCGGAGAGATTATATCTTACGAACGAATGATTGTTGGTCTCAAAAAAAGCTCCGTCGCCATAAGCATCAATCACTCCGAAGTTAGCCTCCACTCCCATAGGGCGGGGAAGTGATTCAAGGAGGTTGGCAAAATCATCAACAGTGCGGCAGGTCTTCAAGGCAATTGTCATCACATAACCTTCCTTGTCCATGTCCTTTTCGGGCACTTTGTCATCCTTTATGTTATAGGAGGCAGTGTTCATGACGGCAAATCCGGCGTCGTTCATTCCCATCCAGGCCTGTTCAAGCTTTTTATCATTGGAATTGAATAGGGCTACGTAAGAATGATGTCCGTCAGAACCAGGGACGTATTCCACTTTGTTGTCAATAGTGCTCGTGTCACGGTTTTTCCACAGCAGGGGACGACCATAGGGGTTGGCCTCTGCTCCGATTATGGCGCTTGTGCATGCCAATGCGGATGCAACTGAGGAGATGACGAAACAAGCGAGTATGATATATCGTTTAACCATAAATCTTCGTTATAAATATGAAATAGGATTCTGGCATATTTCAGAATCAGCCAAAAAGCGTGCCGGAAGCTGTAAGCACGGCACGCTTAAACGAGGCTCAACTATTAAACGTAAATTAATACTGATTTCTTACATCAAAAACTTAATTACCTTATGACATTACCTCAGGATCCCAATATGCTCGTGAGTGTTATCAATATGAAACTCAGAGACGGGAATTATGATTCTCTCAGCGATCTTTGCCTTTCGCTCGGCATAGATGAGAAAGAACTGACTGATAAGTTGGCTGCTGCCGGCTTCACGTTTAATTCTGAAACAAGGCAGTTCAGATGATTTAAAGGTTGTTATAGTCAGGCGAGAAGGTGTCGCCTCCGCTTATGCTGCCTGTTAACGCACCTTTTTTAAGCCATCTTACGCGCTGGTCGGAACGTCCATGATTGAAAGTCTCCGGCACAGCGTAGCCTTGTGCTTGTTTCTGAAGATAGTCATCTCCGATCTTGGAGGCGGCGTTGAGGCCTTCTTCAATATCCCCTTCCTCAAGAGAATTAAACATGCGGTTGTCATGATATGCCCATACTCCGGCATAATAGTCAGCTTGCAATTCGGTGCGTACGCTTATGCGGTTAGCCTCCTTTTCCGACACTTGTGACATTGTGCTGTGGGCTTTTGACAAGGTTCCGAGCAGATGTTGCACATGGTGTCCAACCTCATGTGCAATCACATAAGCATATGCGAAATCTCCGCCAGCCCTCATCTGTTTTTCCATTTGCTCGAAAAATGATAGGTCAATATAAAGAGTCTCATCGCCTGAACAGTAGAATGGTCCGACGGCTGAAGTGGCGTTTCCACATGCTGATTGTACGGAGCCGGTAAACAATACCATTTTTGGTGGCCGATAGGTAAGGCCCATTTTCTTAAATTCTTCAGTCCACACATCTTCTGTTCCCGCAAGAATTTTCTTGGCAAAGTTTGCATACTCTTCTTCCTGGGCAGTGGGTTGATAGTCACTGCTGATTTCGTTAGATGTTGTGAGTGATGAGCCATTGTTAAGTACAGAGAGAGGATTTCCTCCTGACAGCCATACAAACAGGGCGGCTATTATCAGACCGCCGATTCCGCCTATGCCGGCTATAGTTTTTCCTTTGCCCGCGCCGCGTCGGTCTTCCACATTAGTGCTACTGCGTCTTCCATCAAGTCTCATATAGTATAGTATTATAAAATTTTAATCGGTGGAACTTCCCCCGATAATCTTATAACGGAAAAACAAGCCTTAGTGTTAAATAATTTTGCAGAATAGGTGTATTTTTAGGTTAAGTGTTAATACGTGTTGAATAAGTTTAAACTGATGTAAAGGAGGCAACCATCCATATTCTGAGATGTTTTAATAGTACAAAAAGCAATGAAGCAATATGGATTAAATATTTAAGGTTTCGGGAGAAAGTTTGAATATGGTTTAAGTTTAGTTAGATATAGTTTATAGTGGAATCGTGATAGGAGCGTAGTGGAAGCGCTCCTATCTTTTTTATATCAATACATCGTATCCTAAATATTATAATTTATAAGTAATTATGTCTAAAAAGCCAAAATCTGTTATGTTTGGTTATGTTTGGTTGTATTGTGTGCTATTTGGGCGAAAATGGTTACGGATTTGGTTTCGGTAGAGTATACTTGTAACTCGTCATGGCAATGAAATGATTCTTCGTCTTTGGAGTCAGATTTCTTCATCTCGCTGCTTTTTTCTTTTCGGCGATTGCGAGATATGGCTTGAGGGCCTCCATTGTGGTATGACCAGACCATTTCATCACAACCGGCACCGGAATATCCATCTGTATCGCATTTGAGATAAAAGTCCGCCTTGCACAGTGTGAGGCCAATAGCTCATACTTGGGTACAGTCCGGTTTATCCTATTGTTACCGTAATATTGTGATATGGTTATTGGAGTATCAAAATTCAGTTCCTTTCCTATTTTCTTAAGAAGCTGGTTGAGCCATGACAGCTTTATTTTCGGCAATGCGTATTCAGACTCATCATCTGCATACTTCATCAAGATCTTTTTTGCGCATAAAAAACCCCGGTGGACAACCGGGGCGAGGGGTGAGATTATCATGGGACGGACATGATAATCTCGGGATGAGATATTAAGTTACAAGGATGAGGCAGCTTTGTTAATTCTGTCGGCCAAATCCTGGAGGGCATTCTTCAGCTTCGCTGTTTCCTCCGGGGTAAATCCCCCGCCGGGTGTTCCGTCGCTTCTGATGCCGTCCAGCTTATGATATAGCCACGAACTGGATTTGCCGAAATAATTACGGGCAATCTCCCGCCATGACAATGTCATTAGAATATCGGACAATCTTGTCTTGGCATCTGAGATGATCAAATCTTCTTTTTTTAGAGTATCCATATCTGAGAAAGGTTGATTATGAGATTCTAAGTGGCAGTCCCCTCCGTCTAAGGGAACTGCCGAGGATTTAGGGGAGATCAGTGAGCGCATCAAAAATCTGCTGAGCCAGCCATAGTTGGTTTCTGTATCCGTTTGGATAGGCTCTCCTAAGATTTCGTATGATCTCAATGAGTTCGGCTTCATCCTCATTTAATTCGTACGTCTTCATAAAAAGATATGATTAAGAATTAAATGATACTTAAAATCTCACCGCAAAGTTAATACGAATTTTCATATAATACAAATTTTCGTACGGGAAAGTTTATAAAACAGAAAAAGAAAGTTTCCAATAAGAAGTGCAATGGATTTTTCGATGAATCAGCCCCC
>CAZQSD010000125.1:0-9870 GCA_964595885.1 uncultured Sangeribacter sp. | reverse complement strand
CTACGATTAGTGTTTACCTCCTACTCGATTCCCAAACTACTTGTTCCTCAACTGCAAAATACTTATGAACAATATAGTTGCGTATTCCACAGATTATTTTCTAAAGAATCTATGGATGGTGTTCACTAAACGAGGTGCCAGAGATAAACTACAGATTTGACCTTGCTGACTCCAATCTCAGTTAGGAGGGTTGGAAGCCGTAAAGGGAAAAAAGACGTTAAAATTTCAAAAATTAGGCGTGGTTTTGCTGTGGAATGGTTTATTATCATTAATTTTGCGGTCATTGACACTGTTGGAGACTTTTTCATCTTTCCATTACATCAGAATCTGTCTTCGCAATTAGTGGATAAAAATAAGGACTGACGTGAGCAAAAACATAAAGAAAGCCAATTTCTGGGTCAGAAGAAGATCTCATATTCCTCTGATAGCCATTGGTGTGCTCGTAGTGATTGTGCTGTTTCTCAATGATGATGCATCCATATCGCTTAATATGGAATATCAGCGTGAAATCAACCGCCTGACGGAAGAAATAGCCGAGTGTCGCGATTCGGCCGCCTTCTATCGGCAGCAGCGGGAGGCGATAGTGCACGGTGAGGACAACCTTGAACATATCGCCCGTGAGAATTTTCACATGCAGCGTCCTACGGAAGACGTGTTCATATTGAAAGAAAGATGATAAGACTCAACAAGTGATAGCCAAAATAAATTCGGAAACATGTCATTGAAAAAAAATATAGCCGGAATGCCTCTGGAGAAGCGTAGGAAGAAGGTTGAGTCAACGGCCACCGTTGGGCTGCTGCTTATTTGCGTGGCACTCATTTCTCCGTTTGCCGGGATTGGCAATCTGGCGGTTCTCAGTATTTTCAAATGGGTCTATAGTGCCGGGGCACTGATATATGTCGTGGCAAGAGTGGTGGATGTCAACGACCCCTCCGATTCCATGCGTCTGCGCCGACTGCGCAGAATGGAATTTTGGGCCGGCATGGCATTCGTTATCGCGGCAGCTTTCTGGTTTTATGAGGAAAAACACCTCGGACCCTATGCCGGCACTCTCGCGTTGATGCGCAATACAATTCTGTTTACTCTCGTTGGAGCTGCCATACAGGTGATTGCTTCATGGCTGATAGTTTCACGCACAAAAAAAGAGCAGGGTGAGAAATGACAGGATGTGACGACAAAATAACAATGAGGATACTCACCATAGACCAGGGCAACACTTCTGCCAAAGCAGTGGTGTGGGAAGATGGCAAGCCGCTGGCTTCATTGAAGTCAAAGGAGCTTATCATTGAAGACCTGCTTCCACTGATGGAAAACGGTGAGTTTGACGGATGTGCCTATTGCAGCGTTCGCCACACTGATGCAAAGTTTCTTGAGACTTTACGTCGGTTGGTAGACGGCAATCTTCTGGTCCTTACTCCCGGTGTGGCGTTGCCGATGCAAGTGAAGTATGCCACCCGTGCCACTCTCGGCAGCGACCGTGTGGCGGCAGTGGCCGGTGCGGTCTCGATGTTCCCGGGTGAGTCGCTGCTGGTGGTTGACTCAGGCACAGCCATGACCATAGACGTAACAGATGCAGCGGGAAACTTCATGGGGGGCAACATATCGCCGGGCATGCAGCTGAGGTTCAAGTCGCTCCATGATTTTACTGACCAGTTGCCATTGGTTGACGACAATGGAGAGGTGCCTCCGTTCGGTTATGACACACTGACTGCCATAAGGAGCGGTGTAGTCAACGGTATGGCAAACGAAATAGTTTGCTGTTTTGAGAGTGCCCGTAGGCTCTACGGCTGTTCGCGTGTGGTGATGGCGGGCAGGGATGACCGTAAGTTATGTCAAATCCTAAAAGATAGGGGGCTTGATGTAGCCGTCGAACCGAATCTTGTGGGGAGGGGACTGCTTGCAATATATCTTTATAATGAAAGGACATAAAAGGATTATTCTAACTTTATGAACAAGATAAGACTGATATTGATTATGATGGTGGCGGCAGTATGTGGCATTCATGCCCAGAACGTCACTACGCCTTATTCTATGTATGGATATGGAATTTTAGGCGACCGTGCCACCTCTATGCAGCGGCAGATGGGCTCTGTGGGGTATGCTATGAACTCCGGACGCCAGATCAATGTGATGAATCCGGCCTCATATGCCTCCATCGATTCACTGACTTTCCTTTTTGATATGGGAGCCGACTTGTGTCTGCTCTGGCAAAAGGAAGGGACTGTAAAGGAACACTCGGTGGGGGGTGGTCTTGATTACATCACCATGCAGTTCCCCATCTGTAAGTTTATGGGCGGTTCGATCGGTATGCTTCCTTATTCATCAGTGGGCTATGCGTTTGGTAATTCAATAGCTCACGGAGCGAGACAGAATCAGGGTTCGGGTGGCATTAACCAGGCTTATATAGGCATTGCCGGAAAATATGCCGGATTCTCTCTGGGTGCAAATGTTTCCTATACCTTCGGCAACATAATCAATGATGTCTTTACATCGCCCATATCATCCGGGCAGGCTCTTTTCGAGCATGTGATGGAGATACGTGACTGGGATCTCTCCATTGGGGCACAATATGATGCCCGCATTTCGCGCACGGACCAGCTTACGGCAGGCATAACGTTCTCTCCCAAGAAATCATTGCATGGCAATACATGGGCCACCTTGCAGGAAACTACTCAAGGAAGCACGGCAGACACTGTGGCGAACATGAAGATCGGCGGCCACTATTATACCCCTATGTCGGTCGGAGCCGGCATTTCCTATAAACATGAGCGCCTCTCTAAATGGATGGTTGAGTTTGATTTCACTTATCAGGCATGGTCAAAGGCGAAATATTCACCACTTTATGAGACAGGGAAACCGGATAATATGGTGTTTCAGGGAATGAATTTCAACAACCGTACACGCTATGCCATCGGAGGGGAATATGTGCCGAAGGTAAGGGGAAACTATTTTCAGAGAATGGCCTACCGTTTAGGCGCTTATTACTGCAATGATTACCTTAACATTCAGGGTAATGGCCTGAGGGAATATGGTGTGACAGCCGGTTTCGGATTCAATACCCCGGCCGACAAGACGGTCATAAATCTCGGGTTGGAATGGAAGCATCGGCAGGCTCATCCGAATCCTTTGATTGCGGAGAATTATTTTAATATTACCCTCGGAATTAATTTCAACGAACTTTGGTTCTGGCAGCGCAAGATCAGATAATTATGACTGACTGACAATGTGCGTTTTAACAGATTAATGAGAGTGATTATGAGTGGAGCCAAGGGCATGAGGAGTTTCGGTCTGGCGGTAGCAATGGCTATTTCGATTGCTATTGCCACAGGCAGTTGCACGGAGGAGACCAAGATCGATGTTTCAAAGAATCTCAATCCGGCGAAGATGCCTTCGATGGTCACTCATAAGGTCAATACGCTTGTGTCTGATTCCGGAGTTACACAATATAAGATAGTGTCGCCCGTATGGTATGTATATGACGAATGCGACACTCCCTACTGGTCGTTTCCCCAGGGACTCTATCTCCAGAAGTTTGACCCTAAATTTAAGGTGATAGCGACTGTGGCTGCCGATTCAGCCAAATTTTTCAAGATGGAGAAACTTTGGAAACTTATGGGCAATGTTGAAATGACCAAAGCCCCGAAAGATCTGTTCCTTTCAGAACGTGTGTTTTGGGATCAGCGTAAGGCTCAGCTCTATTCTGACACATTTATCCATATAGAAAACGCGACCCACATAATAGAGGGTACAGGGTTCGTGTCGGATGAAAGCCTGAACAAGTATAGGATTCTTCATCCGACAGGCATATTCCCGGTAGACCGCAGCAATCTTGCTCCCGATAATTCGAGACGTTCCCCGGCGGAAACGCATTCGCCCTCCCCGGTTAGCACTGCCGCTACTGCGCCAGACACAACCATCACACCTAAACCATAAGCCAATGTCATTAGCTACCGCGATAATAGTAACAATAATTGCATTGCTTCTGTCGGCACTTTTTTCCGGCTCGGAGATTGCATTCGTACAGTCAAGCAAGGTCAGAATGGAGATTGATGCCGCCCGGGGCGGGCTGGTCGATAGGATTATACGTGGCTTCTCGCGTCATGAGGATATGTTTATATCCACGTTGCTTGTGGGCAACAATGTGGTGTTGGTGGTGTATGGCATCACTTTCTCAGTCATTATCAACCCTTTGCTGGAAAAATGGCTTCCTAATGAGGCTTTAGTGTTGATTGCCAACACTTTGTTGTCGACAGGAGTGGTGCTGATCGCAGGGGAGTTTCTTCCTAAGACCACTTTCAGGATCAATCCCAATTTCATGATCCGCCTTTTTGCGTTGCCGCTTTATCTGATTTATCTTGTGCTTTATCCGGTGTCTCTGATGGTGTCGGGCATTTCCAAGGGATTGATGAAGTTGTTCGGTATACAGAGTGAGACTGTGGTAGAGGAAAAGCTTACTATGGATCAGCTTGATGACTATCTGCAACAGCAGTTTGATGACAACCCGCATCGTGAGGCGGTGGAGAATGAGGTGAAGATTTTCCGTAAGGCTGTAGACTTTAAAGATACCACGATAGGGGAGTGCATGATTCCACGTAATGAGATAGTGGCAGTGGGAATTGACATGGTGTCGCGGGAAGAGCTTATCAGGAAGTTTATTGCTACGGGACTGTCAAAGATAGTGGTGTTCCGCGAGGATATTGACGATGTGTTGGGCTACATACATGTCTCGGAAATGTTTAACGTCGATGCTGACTGGCGCGAGAAATTGAAGCCGGTAATCTTTACCCCTGAGACAATGCTTGCCAACAAGATGATGCGGCGCATGCTTTCCGAGAAGAAATCGATGGCAATCGTGGTGGATGAGTTCGGAGGCACGGCGGGCCTGGCCACCCTGGAGGACCTTGTGGAGGAAATCTTTGGCGAGATAGAGGATGAGCACGACCGTAAGAGGCTGCTTGCCCGTGAGGTGGCTCCCGGGGTGTATGAGTTCAGCGGACGTGCGGAGATTGAAAATATCAACGAAGAGTTCGGTTTAGGAATAAAGGAGTCGGAAGACTATCACACCCTCGGAGGTTTTATCCTTGATGAGCTTGGAGAACTTCCGAAGCAGGGAGACACATTTGAGATTGGTGGTCTGCGGTTCACCATCATGCGCATGGCAACCACCAGAATTGAACTGGTGAAAGTAGAAAAGACAGAAGATAAGTAGTCATACCGGCTACGGCTCATGCCTGTAACTGAATTTGTTAAAATCCGGCGAAATGGATTTTAACAAATTCAGTTAATTTTTTGTCAAAATTATTTGTAAGAATAGAATCTTTTGCCTACCTTTGCGGTGAGATAATAACACATATACCAAATCACCTAATTGTTCACATCAATGAGCAGCAAGCCCTCCTTCATTAATTCAGTACTTGGGATGCAGGCTAATCTTCGTTCTTTTGCTCTGAAGCTCACTCTGAACAAAGATGAGGCACATGACCTTGTGCAAGACACCACCCTAAAGGCTCTCAACAATGCTGAGAAGTTTGTTGATAATGCCAATTTCAAGGGATGGATGCTTACCATCATGCGCAATATCTTCATCAACAACTACAGGAAGAGCGCAAGAGAGAACACCATGATCGACACTTCGGAAGATCTCTATCACCTTAATCTCAAGCAGGATTCAGGATTAGAGACCCCTGACGGAGCTTATGCCGTGAACGAGATTTCGGAAATCCTCGCCGGATTCCCGGAAGATTACCGCGAGCCATTTTCGCTTCATGTGGCAGGCTACAAGTATGAGGAGATCGCCGATCGTCTTTCAATGCCGCTTGGCACTGTAAAGAGTCGCATTTTCTTCACTCGTAAAAGGCTTCGTGAAATTCTTAAAGACTATCGTTAAATTCGTATCAAAAGTCCGTTTCTAACTCAAGTTTAAGAAAAGTATACGTATTCTCTCAGTAGCGGGTCATCCATTTCGTATGGTTGACCCGCTTACTGCATTTCTATTTAAAAAAATTCTTCAGGATAAGGATTTGATTATTAATGCGATAAAATAAAAAATTAACTAATAGTTATTTTTTTTAACATTACTGTGAACATTTTAATGTCAATTATCATTATACATATACAAAGTGGCGATGCCCACGTCGCTTTAAGATTGGTATAATAATGTGTTATTCTGGTCGCTGAGATGGGCATAAGGCGTCATTAGTATTAATTTAATATTGATTATCCATATGAAAAAAATTTTATTAGCTGCCGTTGCCTCTCTGCTTTGCATTCCCGCTGTTTCAGCGGCATCAAAGGGCGACATGGGTGTAGGTCTTAATCTTGGGGCTGCTCCCTGCATTGAAAAAGATGCCAACCTTACAAACTTCATTGTTGGAGTAAAATATCAGTATCAGGTTACTAACCTTATCCGTTTGCAGGCTGATGTAGATTTCGGCTTCAAGGATAAAGGAGTGAGCACTTTCAATGCTATGGCAAACGCTCATTTCCTGATTCCTTGCGCTAAAAACTTCTCTATTTATCCTCTTGTAGGTATCGGTTATGGCAGCGTGAAATCAAGCTATGACATTAGTGGAGTGACCCTTTCCAATACAGCTGATAAATTTGCTTTCAATGTGGGTATCGGTGCAGAATATGACATCACTTCTAACTGGGCTGCAAACTTCGAGTTCAAATACCAATATATGAAAGATTTCAGCCGCCTGCCCATCCTCGTAGGCGTAACATATAAATTCTGATTTCTGCGATATTATAGACGACACAAGATTATAGAAAACACAGCCGCCCTTAAATTACGGACAAAAAAAGAAGGTCAGTAAAACTCAGAAACCTGAGTTTTACTGACCTTCTTTTTTGCAAACTGTCTTCGTTTCTCCCGGGCTACCCTCTCAGTTCTTTCTTATTTTGATGTTATATAAAGGTCAAAGACGGTAACTCCCTGTGCCGAATATTGGAAGGAGATGGTATCGTTATTAATGACAGGTTCCCCTTAGTCTTTGCATCAAAGAGTCCAAAGTCAAGTGGGTCCGGTGAGGTAATCACACCTGATATATCGATAATATTGCCATTTCTCCTTAGAAAAAATTATGTAGATTCTCAGTTATATATTGATAGTATAATATCCCTTTTCATAAAAGCGAGAAGCCGTGCCGACTGATGATTCAATCGACACGGCACCGCTTTTGTTAGTTGGTTGTATGTTGGAAGGTGTTAAGAATTCAAATGCCGGTTACTTTACAATGATTTTCAGTGTCTTTGCTCCTGCACTAGCCACGTATATTCCCGGCCGAAGACCGGAAGTTGACACCTCACCTGTGTCCCCGACAACCAAATTGCCTGCCATGTCATAGACCGCTATTGAGGCATTGGGGCAAGAAACTAAATCCCCGTCATAGATGATATGTCCAACTTCCTGCTGGACAGCCGGCGTGCCTGTCAACCCGCCCCCCGGAAGCTCGTCAGTCATACCAACCGGATACAGGATATTCCCGGAGGAGTCCATATAGCAATAGAACTCATTGTAGTTGTTAAAGCCGGAGGTCAGAAGGTACGTCTCCGCATAGTAGAGGCAACCGTGCTCAACTATGCCGACACCCTCTACAACCGGACATACGGGACCCGTGGGGTCGTAGTCCTCCCCTGTGGGTCTAAACTTGATTTCCCAGCATTGCACCTCGTCGTCACCCACTATGTCTGTAGCCAGTGCGCAGACATAGTTTTCACCCTCAAGGTAATATCCCAAATCACCCTCAAAGCTCCTGTACTGTGATACCGCGCCATAGGTGGCATGTTCAGGGGCATTGAAGTCATAGAGGACCCCCTCTTGAATATCAGGGACCTCATCGGGATCCGTTAATGGCACCCATCCGTCGAGGAGAAGATAGACCACCCCGTCCTCCTCCCTCATCCATGCCTCGGTAAGGTCAACCCCATTCTCTACTGTGGCATTGTCCTCGTCATCCATAAGCCATTCCACCCTTTTTATGGTTGCCACCCTGGTATACGTTTTTCCACCGAAGTCGCCATCCTCCATAAATTTCATGTACTTGGCAACATGCCGCTCACGCTCCCATGAGGTGCTTACCCATATTCGGTCGTTTCGTATGAGGCGGTTTTCTGATGCATGGGTTGCCAGACACATGCACCAGGTTACTACCGTTAATAATAAGGCTCTCTTCATATGTCGCTCACATTTTATATATATAAATCATGGAGTATCGTATAGTCTACTGTATATTAAATGTCACTCCTTTTTCAATTGTGGTGTCTGGACCTAATGTGACTGTACTGCCCGACAGAGTGAGCTCCCCACTGTCTTTCACCATGATTCCAGCGGTGTCAATAGCACCATCGCATTGGAGGATGACGTTTGCATTACCCTCCACAACGAATCCCTCCGATAATGTAACCTCTTGCCTTATGGTACACTCTATTGGTAGGGAGGGTATGCGTTGCCTTTTGGAAGGATTCTCTCTCTTTTCAGGTTCTATCTTTGTCAAGAGCCAATGATAGGTAGTGTAGCTGGTTTCTGTGGCGAAGAGCGCACAGGGTGTGAGCAGGGCGCTTGCGAATAAGAATTTGGTAAGGTGTTTCATGTCGTTTTTGGGGCAAAGGTAAGGAAAAAAACAGTTCGAAGAGTATAAAACGGTTCGAAAATGGTTCGAAAAAGTACTAAACCCACCACTTTCGAACCATTTTTATGAAAAATCCCCTTTTCAGAGGGCGCGGATCACATCATCAAGATAATTAATTTCGGATTTGTCTCCAAGAATTTTTGAGCAAAGTATGGCTCTCCGATATGATATAGTACTCTTTACCCTGCCTAACAACCATCCTGTTTGAATGGGGGTCACTTCACATTTTATAAGCAATGCCATACGGAAATTATAAGCAATGCCATACGGAAACTCTGTTCGTCAATCTTGCTTCCCAGAAGGAGCTGCAGACGACTTATGAAATTTGGCGACTCTTCTAAAACTATCCTCTCCAATTCTTCCCAGACATATTTCTTGGAATCAGGTAGCAAAGCCTTTTTTTTCAGTATATTCTCGCAACACTCGGTAAGCATCCGATTTAAGGATTCGGTCAGATATAGCAGCCGGTTGCGTTGAAGCTTGTATTTCGGTCAGAAGCGATTTTATTTCCTCTTTCAATGATTGACTATTATCTGAAGCCAAAGTAGCGTTTACCCCCTTTTCATGATTAAGGGATTCTGCAAGTTTATTAAGATCGTTAATAATTTTTTGGAGTTCGATTATCTTGTTTCGGTTTCTGATGTAAATAAAAAGCGCGATAATAACGATACCAAGTATAGCACGAGCTAAAGACAATAAGGCAATGGTGAGCTTACGGCTTTTTCTCTCAGCTTCTACGCGTTTTCGGTCGTGTATCTGATAATTATAGCGGGAGGGCTGTAGCAAAAGCTCATGTAATCAATTACGGTCTGAATTAAGGAATCATACGTATTCCTTAGATATGCTTTGTCTCTCGCCTTAATCAAAAGTAGATTATAATATGCCCGGTTTTTAGCGTTTAGTTGCTCCGGGTTTATGCTGTCAAGAGATAAAAGTGCCTCGCGAGGTTGGCTGGCGGCATAGTCCGCTATTTCTTCAAGCCGGGGGTCATGTTTTGGACGCATGCACCCTGTCGTTGTCATAAATAGCAGGAAAGCGAATAATATCGGGAGGTATGGGGAGGGTAATTTGGTAAATCCATCGGTTGGTAGAAGTCATAATATTACATGATTTTATGTGTGGGCGAAAGTAATTTCGAGAAAACCGGGAATATTATAACAACCAAAATAATGTAAGAGTTCATGTATTAACATTACAAAATATATTTTAACATTTATTGATTTAAGTGATTATCAGAATA
>CAZQSD010000124.1:0-9939 GCA_964595885.1 uncultured Sangeribacter sp. | reverse complement strand
TGGTAACAGGTGAGGATATCGAGAATGAATTCGTTCTTTCAAACGTACGTTTCAACCGCACACTCGCCACCACAGAATCCAATACAATCTCAGGCGAGACACTGACAGTTTCATGCAAACTTGAACTAAAGGCCGGTTATTTTGACGGTGAAGCTTCTGCATGGATCTATAACTCCGACAATGAGCCGCTTCTGCCTCTTGCAGATTCAAAATCCGTAACATTAGGCCCCGGTACTTCCCAATCACTTTCCTTCAAGGGATCCATTTCCGACCTTAATCCGGAGGCTACTTACGGAATCGCTCTAATAGTAACCGACAAAGAGGGCACAGACACACAGGTAGGCGACATATACCCGTTCATAGCTCCGGATGCCAGTGAGGTTAAAACCATCCCCACAGACTCCAACAGTCAGGACAAGTTTGTATCATTGCAAGGGTTTCAGATAAAAACCCCTTCTAAGGGCGATATGGTTATCCGAATTTCCAATAGAAAAGCAACTAAAATCATAGTAAAATAAAAGAACTTCCGTAGAGTCCATGCCATAACAGACTCTACGGGCAATATTCACTTCATAAATCTATAACACATGAAGAAAATTTTAACAGCAGGAATTATGGCGGCCACGATATTTGGCGCCATGGCTGTGGAGAAAGCGCAGCCGCAAGTATTCTTCAAGGGAGATCAAGTTCCGGTTTTCAAATCCGGTGAACTCAAAGAATGCGTGTTCTACAATACAGAACGTAAAGCAAAAACACGTGCTGAATCAGAAAATGGTGTCACACTGACCTTCAAGTTAGGATATGAAAACGAAGATGATTTCTATCCCTACCCTGTCTACCTTATTAACGAAGAGACACTTGATGATGACATGGGATTTTTCATGAATGGCGAAGCAGTGGTTGAAGGACTGGCTCCCGGGAAATACACACTTGTCTACACATTCAACAACAAATCCATTCCCAACTATCCCTCCTGGATGTATATTTTCAAAGAGGGTGTGGAAATCACTGAAGATTGCGAGTTCGTTGCAGACCCTATGGAAGCAAATAAGGTCATTGCATTCAATGGCCTTCTTCCAGACGGAAAGGAGCCGGTGATGCCTGTGAATCCGAGTGATGATAACTTATATGAAGACCTTTATGACTGGACAAATGCCACTTGTCGGGATGTGTCAGCCACCACGTTGGCATATCACGAGGATCTGGGACTTGTATCATCGGGTATGACCAACATCCTCTATACAACCCCAACCGGATTAACAAGCTACAAAAGCCTTGAATTCGCTGTCAACGAAGTTAGCGATAAGTGGAGTTTTTCACAGCTGCGTGTGATGGAAACAGTTGACTACAATCTCTATATGATGTCTTCAGCCGTGACGGGTGTCAATACCGTTCCTCCGGTCAATGACCTTGAATATTCGGAATTTGACGCGAATTTCGCTATCAATCCTATTACAGACGAGTTTGGACGTAAGGATTTCCTTTACATGTATGTAGTCTCACCGACATTTGACAACAAAAAAGCCGGAATGGGATTTTGGACTTCTTCAAGAGATGCCGTCTACAAATATTTCCTGACAGCTCCCAAATCTGTAGCCACTTCAAAATATCCTGTTGACTACTATCTGCAGGCACAACAGGTAGACTATGACTATGAAGTGGAATCAGGTGGTTGGATTATGCAAGCCATGGGAGGAACTAAGACACCCCCTGTCACTTATGATGTGGCAGCTCAAAGTGCAGTGTTCACAATGGCCGGTGCAGGATTTTTCAGTTCTCCAATATGGTGGAATGCTGAGGATTCAAGAAATCCTTTGGTCTTCCCCGGCAACACAGCATTTGCAACCGCTGTGACAAAACTCGACATACCGTTAGGATATACAGCACCCGTCAATCTGACTACAATGGTTTCATATGATGGTGACCCCTACCCATACCTAAGCGTTTCTACAAACTATGTAGGCATCTATGGTGAAGACCGTCCTGACAAACAAATGAGCACCGCCTTTATCATTCCTACAGATGAAGATGAAGTGGAGTGTGAAATGACGAAACTCAATACGCAACTTAACGCTCTTTGCAATGAAGGCAAACTTGACAAGCCTTTCACCATTGAAATGGCAGATGACCGCAACATCCTTGTCGACGGCATTCAGGGAAAGAACATAACCCAGCAATATTATGAGAACGTCATGACACATCCATATGGCCCGACAGCAACAATGCTCCAGTTCCGGAATAATGCCGGATCGATCAACAATTCGTTTAAGACTGCATCAGAAGGTGAGATTCTACTTAGTGGAGGAGATTTTGAATACGGTGGCTCCAGCAACGGCTGGATCCTTCAGCCCGTAACTCTGAAAGTGGAGTATGCTCCTGCCAACAGTTCAAACTTCCGCGAGATCGAGATGATTGAGGAACCTGACAACCTATATATGCCTTCATATGGATATTTCTGGAAAGGCGACCTCAGCAATGTTGAGGGCACAACCGATAAAGGCTGGTATCAGCTCCGCATCTCTATGGAGGATCAGGATGGCAACAAACAGACACAGGTAATCTATCCGGCATTCCAGATTCTTGCA
The DNA here is from genome assembly GCA_964595885.1 of uncultured Sangeribacter sp. Lineage (GTDB taxonomy): Bacteria > Bacteroidota > Bacteroidia > Bacteroidales > Muribaculaceae > Lepagella. The sequence continues at coordinate 7,354 of CAZQSD010000124.1, read as the reverse complement.
AACTCCGGTGTAGAGGATGTGGCAATAGACAGTGACAACACACCGGCAGAATACTATAACCTTCAGGGTGTGCGCATATCCAACCCGAAAGAAGGGACAGTAGTAATCCGCCGTCAAGGAGGCAAGGCAGTTAAAACTGTCATCAAGTAAACATTAATCCAGATTTTCAGTAGATATTCAGTTGCGAACAGACTGTTTCCGAACCGCCTGTTTCGCAACTGAATTATTTATGTCGGTTGTATTGCGGATTAAAATAATTTGGCTACTTTTGCAGCAGAATCTAATATCTGAAAAATTACCATGACTTTTAACTCACAAACCACTGAATTCACACCTGAGAAAGTAGAGAAAGACCTGCGAGTGCTTGAACTTCTGGCGCAGACATTTCCTAATGTTTCGGCAGCAAGCACCGAGATCATCAATCTTGAGGCAATCCTTAATCTGCCGAAAGGCACCGAGCATTTTGTGGCTGACCTACATGGTGAGTATGAGGCATTTCTCCATATAATGCGTAATGCCTCGGGCAACATCAAGAGAAAAGTGACCGATGTGTTCGGCACGTCACTACGTGACTCGGAAATCAGACAGCTTTGCTCCCTTATATATTATCCGGAACGGAAACTGCAACTTATCCGTGCCTCCGATACGGATCTCAACGACTTCTATCTGGTGACTCTCCATCAACTGGTGAAGGTGTGCCAGTCGGTATCATCAAAATACACGCGCTCCAAAGTGAGGAAGGCTCTCCCGAAAGAATTTGCCTATATAATAGAGGAGCTCCTGCATGAATCGCCTTCCGACAACGACAAACAGGCATATTTCAACAGAATCATAGAGACCATTATCTCCACAGGTCAGGCAGATGCCTTCATCGTGGCAATGTGTAACGTGATCCACAGGCTTTGTATAGACCACCTCCACATACTTGGTGACATCTATGATCGTGGGCCTGGTGCGCATCTCATTCTGGATATGTTGTCAAAATATGCCTCTCTCGACATTCAATGGGGCAATCATGATGCATTATGGATGGGCGCGGCTGCAGGAAACGTATGCAGCATAGCAAATGTGCTCCGTGTGTCGCTGCGTTATGGCAACATGGCAACTCTCGAGGAAGGCTACGGCATCAATTTCGTCCCGTTAGCTACCTTTGCCATGGAAGTATATGCCGATGACCCATGCACTCTTTTTGAGCCAAAACTCGATCCGGAAGACAAGACCCATAACGAGAAGAGCCGTAAGCTCCTGGCAAAGATGCATAAGGCAATCACCGTCATACAGTTCAAACTGGAGGGGCAGATGATTGACTCTCACCCGGAATGGAAGATGGAAGACAGGAAACTCTTGGAGTATATCGACTTTGAAAAAGGGGTGGTAAAGATAAATGGAGAAGAATATGAGATGGGCGATTATCATTTCCCCACAGTTGACCCTAATGATCCCTATACCCTTACCCCTGAGGAGGAGGAGCTGGTGGAGAAACTTCACCATTGCTTTGTAATGAGTCCGGGACTACAGAGGCACATGAAGTTCATGCTTTCTTATGGGGAGGTCTACGCGATATGCAATTCCAATCTTCTCTATCATGCCTCAATGCCGCTTAATGCCGATGGGTCGCTGAAAGCGGTGGAGATAAATGGGAAGAGATACAGGGGAAAGGAGTTGCTTAACAAGGTGGGCATGATTATGCGTTCAGCATTTAACGACGACACCCCGGAGGAAGAAAAGAAGTTTGCCGTTGACTACTATTGGTACCTGTGGTGTGGACCTGACTCACCGCTTTTTGACAAGGCAAAGATGGCTACTTTTGAAAGGTATTTTCTTACAGATAAGGAAATCCGAAAGGAAGAGAAAGGAAGTTATTACCATCTTCGCGACAAAGAGGAGATATGCGACAAGATTCTCGATGCCTTTGGCGTAACCGGCGAGCATCGTCATATCATTAACGGACATGTCCCTGTCAAGGCTACAAAAGGCGAGACACCGGTTAAGGCCAACGGCAAACTGATGGTGATTGACGGCGGTTTTGCCAAAGCTTACCATCGGGAAACAGGCATTGCGGGTTACACGCTTGTATATCACAGCCGTGGATTTGTGCTTGTGCAACACGAACCGTTCACCTCCACAGAAGATGCCATCATCAACGGCACGGATATCAAAAGCACCACTCAGATTGTGGAGCTCAGCAGCCAGCGCATGCGTGTGCGCGACACCGACAAAGGTGCGGAACTGCAATCACAAATCGATGAGCTGACCGAACTCCTCTATGCCTACCGCCACGGCATAATCAAAGAACGCTACCGCAATTGAGAATATTTTGGATAAAACTCCAACATTAGCAGCTATGTAGGAAGCAGAAAACGGTGTATCTTAGTTTGGACTAACCAAGGAGGCTACAGAAACCGAGTTTTAGAATTCACTCAACAAATTACAATTAAAAATATTTGTTGAGTGAATTTTTTATTATAATTTTGCACCTAATCTTACGTTATGCTCTTTTTGTTACAGAGCAGGGTAATATTTTTATGTTGACCTTTTGGGCTACGAGAGTTATTAATTAAAACCATTCATGTTCATGAGAAATTTAAATTTTCTTCTGCTGATAATGCTTTTTGCATTGCCGGCATTTGCTCGTGATTTCGAGTACAATGGTATCTGGTACACTGTGCTTGATGAAAAAGCAAAAACCTGTGAAACTAAATCCGTAGATGAAAATGTTGATGTTGTGTCACCAAATTTCGTTTATTGCGATTTGGTAATTCCTTCCACTGTCTATGATGAAACAGATGTCTACACGGTGGTAGCTATAGGAAAATGCTCTTTCAAAAACAATCAATTTCTTACCACTATTGAATTACCGCCTACTGTCAAGGAAATAGGTGACCGTGCTTTTTGGGGGTGTTTAGCCCTTTCATCCGTAAAGTTACCTGATTCAGTGGTTTCTATAGGGGATAGTGCTTTTGATTCGTGTTCATCCCTTGTATGGTTAGACCTTCCTCGATCACTTACTTATATAGGTGATAATGCCTTCAGTTACTGTACGTCTCTTATCTCCATTGACATACCTGACTCGGTCACCACGCTTGGTCAGTATGCTTTCAGAGAATGTTCTTCATTGATCTCCGTAAAGCTACCAAACTCAATATCATGTTTAAAAGATACCTTCTCCTATTGCTCATCCCTGACAAGTGTTGTAATTCCAGCCTCAGTAACTGAGCTTATTGATACTTTCAGAGATTGCACGTCACTTACCCATATAGAGCTTCCGAATACTGTCACTAATATTGATGGAGCATTCTTTAACTGTAAATCCTTAGTTTCAGTAAACATTCCAACTTCAGTGACATCATTAAATCATACTTTCATGCTGTGTGAATCTTTAGTAGAAATTGAAATACCGAGTTCAGTAGTTTCAATCGGGAACTTTGCTTTTAACGGATGTTTGTCACTATCTTCCATTACTATTCCAAATACTGTTACCTCTATAGGTGATAATGCCTTTCAATTTTGCAGGTCGCTGACCTCAATATCTATTCCTGCTTCAATAACTACAATTGGAAATAATGTTTTCAGTAATTGCTATTCCTTAACATCTGTGTATTATTATCCACTAAAGGCTATAGAGGCTAATGAGGGGGTTTTTGATCCTATCACTTACTCTATCGCGACTCTCTATCTTCTTGAAGATGCTTTCCCTGATGTAGAAAAAGTATCTCCCTGGAAGTCATTTGTACACAAAAAGATTATTAATTCAAATCAAGCTAAATCATTAAAATTATGAAAATACTTATTTCTCTTATAATCACACTGCTTTTTGCAATTCCGTCATATGGTTTTGAATACGAAGGAATAAACTACACTATCCTTGACAGTGATAAAAAGATATGTCAAACAAGTGAGCCTGACAGATTTTTTCAGGGGAATAAACCCGTTGGTAAATGTATAATACCAAAAGATGTTTATGATAAGGAAAAAGATCCTGATACCGGAAAAGATATAAGTGTAAAATACACTGTTGTAGCTATAGGAAAAGAGTCTTTTGCTCATGCATATGACTTAACTTCTGTTGAGCTACCCAATTCTGTTACAGACATAAAGTATAATGCTTTTGGAATGTGCACGTCGCTAACTTCTGTCTATATTCCTGAATCAGTAAGAAAGATCGATTTTTCAGCTTTTGGAGGGTGCTATGCTCTGGAGTCTTTAGTTATCCCTAAATCTGTGTCGTTTATAGGCGAAGCGGCATTTGTGGGATGTGGTTCGCTTAAATCTGTTTCATTGCCCGAATCGGTTTCTTACATAGGCAATAGTGCTTTTAAGCAATGTACGTCACTACAGTCAATAGTGATTCCTAATTCTGTTGTCTATTTAGGAGAATTTGCATTTGATTCGTGTAGTTCACTTACATCCGTTACAATTTCCAATTCACTCAAAGCTATAAAAAAGAGTGTGTTTTCAAACTGTGAAGCATTATCTTCCGTTACAATACCCAATTCGGTTGCATATATTGGAGAAAGTGCTTTCAGCGGTTGCACTTCAATGACATCAGTTTATCTACCTAATTCAGTTTTTTCTATAGGAGACAATGCTTTCTATGACTGCATTTCACTAAATTCTATAGATTTGCCCACATCTGTAGTTTATATAGGGAAATATGCTTTTACAAATTGCAGTGGCTTAATATCACTTAATATTCCCGAATCTATTTCTTATATGGGTGATGGTGCTTTCAGCGGCTGCACATCAATGACATCTATTGAGTTACCTTCTTCTATTTCATATTTAAGTAAGTACGCGTTTGGAAGTTGTTGGTCTTTGACGGATGTCAAATTACCTGATTCTATTTCTTTTATTGATTCTGGTGCTTTCAGCGGCTGCACCTCCCTAACTTCCATAGCCCTCCCTGAACATGTTTCTTATATAGATGACAGCGCTTTTTTGGGATGCCGGGGGTTATCTTCCATAGAGTTGTCAAAATCAATCAGAGGAATTGGGGAACGAGCCTTTGATAGCTGCACGGCTTTAGAATCAATTACAATGCCGGATTCTGTCACTTTTATAGGTGCCAGCGCTTTTAGATATTGCGGGGAACTTAATACTGCAAAGATCTCCAATTCTGCAAGATATATTGGTGACGAAGCATTCGCCTACTGTTATGCCATGACATCAATTGAGATGCCGGCAACCGTTGGGTATATCGGCAACAGTGCCTTTCATCATTGTTATGACCTTTCTTCCATTGAAATTCCTTCCTCTGTAACATATCTCGGGAGCGGTGCATTCTATGAATGTTATGATTTGGAATCAGTTTACTACTATGCTGAAGACTTAATTGAAGCAGATCGCAGTGTGTTTGGCGCAGATCCTTGGTTTATCATTTATGATCAAGCCACTTTATATGTGCTTGAGTCTGCCTTACCACAAGCAGAAGAATTAGAACCCTGGAAAAACTTTAAAAATAAAATCGGAAGTGCCGGTATAGAAGACATAGTTCAAGATAACGATTTGCCTATGGAAGTTTATAATCTTAATGGCGTTAAAATCGCTAATTCAACTGAATCACTTCCCACCGGCATATATATCGTGCGTCAAGGTAATAAGGTTAATAAGATAGCTGTCAGATAAGGTTATCCTATTAATTTCATAAAGTCAGTCCGGATACTCTATCTCAGGTATCCGGACTGATTTTATGAAATTCAATCTTTATATGTAATGCGATGGGCTCAGTAGGTGATTTCGGACTTTTTCCGTTGGCCGGCGAAGTATTCGTTGTAGACGAGACCGCCTACGATTAGACACAAGCCGATGTAGGTGGTAGTCATGATCGGTTCGCCAAGCACCATTGCTATAAGAAAGAGCGACAGGAACGGTGAAAGATAACACATCTGGTTGATGAGAGCCGGATTATCTGTAGTGCGTATGGCCATACCGAAGCAGATAAACGGAATGCCCATCTCAAAGGCACCGATATAGATGCCTGACCAGATAGCATCAGGCGCAAGAGATGAAATTGGATTGAAAATGGTGCCTATGGAGAGATAGATAATCCCAAAGAGGAAAGTAAGGAAAAGGGAAGCAACCTCGCTCACCTTATCTTTCAGGCTGTCGTTGATAATCCAGTATAGTGCCCATAAAAATGCACTTCCGAAAGCAAGCAACACACCAGTCATGGACAAATCTCCGGTCACGCCTTTTCCTCCTATGGAAATAAACACTACTCCGGCAAGCGACACCACCATGCCTAAATATTTGGAAACCGGAATCGGCTTATGTGCCAACATAGCAAGGAGCACAGCAAGGAGAATGGGCCATGTGTAGTTGAGTGGCTGAGCTATCTGAGCCGGAAGATAATCGTAGGCAGTAAAAAGGACAAGATAATAAGCGGTCGGAGCCACTAATCCGAGCAATGCAAATCTTGCCCAAAGCGTAGGAGTCAGCGATTTCAACTCTCTCCACGAACGGGTTATGGTCATCCATATAGTAAAAATGGCAAGTGACGAAGCACATGCCACAAATAGCATTTCAAAAACCGACATATGGGATAGGGCAATCTTAAAAGCTGTTGCCACTGTTGACCAGCTCAAGACTGCCACCCCTCCGAGCATCACGGAGCGTGTAGATGATTTCATACCTTGTCAAGCTGTCCGGTAAGAGTGTCCATTATATATCCGGCCACACGCACGTCTTTTGCCATAAGAGGGTGATTGCGGATAAGGTCCACTGTCTCATTGACGGCATCAGCTGTGTCAGTGAAGCCATGAAGCCACTTATCAAGATCAATACCGCAATGACGCATCAGAGAAATATGTTCTTCATCAATGCCACGCTCACGCATAAGATGAAGCATTTCCTCAGCATTCATCCCCTGCACTCCGCAACCGGTGTGACCGATAACCATTATTTCATTCACTCCCAACTCATAGACAGCTACGAGCAAAGAGCGCATTGTGGAGTCAAAAGGATTTGTGATTGTGGCACCAGCATTCTTGATTATTTTCACATCGCCGTTCTTAATGCCGAGGGCTGCAGGAAGCAGTTCCACAAGACGAGTGTCCATACAGGTCACGATAGCTATCTTTTTGTCAGGATATTTTGAGGTGGCGAATTTTTCATACCCCTTGGAGCTGACAAACTCCTTGTTGAATTTCAATATCTCGTCAATCATTTCAGTAAGGTTATTTAAGGTTATTAATGCAAAAATAGTTTTCACTTCCAAAGTTAACTATTTTCTTTCATCTACAAAAGTATATTAACATAAAATATAAGTTACCAGAATTATTCTAAATTGCGGAGGCCGCTTCCATATCGGAAAGGATGGAGAGGGCTTCGGTGACATTGGTGACGCGGTTTATGA
>CAZQSD010000123.1:6635-10007 GCA_964595885.1 uncultured Sangeribacter sp. | reverse complement strand
TGCCAAAGCATAAAATTTTATATCCCGGATGTCACAAATGAATATTTAAGGCGTAATATGAAAAAGTTTTGGTGATCCATCCACATGGACTACTACCGAATTCATGACTAATTTAACTGGAAAATGAGAAAACTGATTCTACCACTTTTATTTGCAACCGCTTTTGCCCATATATCGGCAAAAACAATCACTAAATCAGACACCATAACAATGACCTCGGCCGAAATGCTTGACGAGGTGGTTGTCAGCGCCAAAAACAGGGGCTACAAGACCTTCAGGCTGTCAAAGGCAGACATGCTGAAATACAGCAATTTCTTTGAATGCCTGAATGAGATTCCGATGATGACGGTGCTCCCCGGCAGCTCCGAGGTATATTATCGTGGCCGTTCCGACGTTGCCCTCCTTGTCGACGGGGTAAAGACAAGCGTAAGCGAGTTTCAGACAATCTCAAAAAATGACATATCAAGGGTCAACGTATACGACAATCCTCCACAGCAATATATCGACCAGGGATACGCATACGTCATAGACGTCATAACCAAGAGCGGGATGCAGGGGGGAACCGTCGGACTAAACATCAGCCAGGCACCCTACCCGACACAAGGAAACAACACCGCCGCCGTATATTACAACTACAAACGCTCAAAATGGTCACTCCTCTACGACAACGTCAACAGCCATGCCAATGACGTAAGATACGACCAGGAACTCGACTATGAGTTTCAAGGAATCAAGTATGACAAGAGCAAGGAGGGCATGAAATCAAGGAGCGATTTCGACAATAACAATCTGCGGCTCAGCTTTCAGAACAGTAAGTCAATGGACTATATCTACAACGTCCGCCTGGGAGGTTCCCTTGCCTCGTCCAAAAGAAACTACATGCAGGATGTGGAGACTGTCAGCGGACAAGTGCTTGAGGGTGAGAACCATCTCTCAACCAACGCCAGGAACCTGACTTTCGAGAATTATTTTGAGAAATACCTTGGTGACCGTGGAAGCCTGGGCAACATATCGGCTGATGTGCTGTATACTCACCGTAATACCTCCTACTCGTCATTTTACCGTGAGCACGGCAACGGCTCTGACACTCAGCTTGTCAACTCCGACAACGAATATGACATAGACTATAACTCTCTCATGGCGTGGCTGTCATACAGCATGCCTGCCATGAAATGGGGCGCCACAAGCCTTACCGTCTCCAATAATTATCGTGAGAGCTCGTATGATGACAACGTGACACCAATCAAAGAGAAAACCGATGAGCTGAGCGCCACTTTGCGTCATCGGCTCATGGTAAGGAACCTGACAATCATGCCGGGAGTTGGCGTGGAGTACAACCACATCACCACAAACGGACAGGTGCAGAACATCTGGGAACCATACGCACAGCTGCAATTCAACCTCAATCTCAGGAAAGGCTTTCGCCTGGAGCTCTCCTACTCATATTATGAGACCAACCCCTCCATAGGGCAGCTCAGCGAGACAAACCAGTGGCTTGACACAAGACTTGTCTATCATGGTAATCCCAATCTGAAGGCTTACAAGACCCACAATGTCTCCCTGTTTGCCTCATGGTATCACAACAGGTATTTCATGTTCAACATGACCGCCTCCTACGACAACATGCCCGGCTACATACTTGACCATTTCGTCACTACTAAAGAATTTTATCTTCAGACACTCGAAAACATGAAAAGGTTCTCGGAGCTGAAAGGCAACCTCAACCTCTATATTTATCCATTCGGCAAGAATAATTTTACCATCATGTCCCAGCTTATAGGTGGGAAAATATGGGGAAAGGGATCAAGCTACAGCTGGAACGGGTATCGCTACCTGTGGAACATCTCGGCTGTCTACCGCATTCAGCGCTGGACCCTGATGGGCACTTACAGCTATCCCGGTAAACTTTCCAGTGGTCAGCTTATAGTTCCCCAGCCGGAATACTGGGCATTCGTGGCCCAGTACAGGCCATCGAACAATGTCAGCGTAGGGCTTCAACTGACAAAGCCATTTGGAAAGTCATTCAGAAGCGGCGAATACACCGTGCCCGAAGCACCAGTGCATGTAAGCTCATTTACCGACAACCGCAGTATGTGTAATCTGGTGAAGGTGTTGTTCTCCTGGAACTTCCAGTTTGGCAAGAAACAGATCAACGACAAACCGTCAATCAACATTTCTGACTCAGACACCGGGATTATTGTGAAGTAAAAAAATCAAAAATGATGTAATCTTAATTATTTTTGTTACTTTTGCATTATAGTTTGAATTTGTTGAATCTTTTAGACCCCACAATGTTATGAAAAGACCTTATCTTGTGCCGATAATGGCTGTTGGATTACTTGGATTACTATGCAGCTGTGGCAGTCATACGACTGGCAAGACAGAAAATAATGTTCGAAAATTTAGTAAGGACAGCACACTCATAGTTTATTATTCCCAGACGGGATCAACCAAGGCGATTGCAGAAGAATTTCAAAAACAATTAGGATGTGCCATCACAGCTATCGAGGCGGTGAATCCTTATGACGGGGATTATGACGCTACTATTCAACGCTGGCGTAAAGAGCTTGAAGACAGCGTTAAGGTTGAAATAAAACCTCTGGAGGTAAGTCTTGACAATTACAATACTATTTTCCTGGGATTTCCAATATGGGGAGGAACCTATGCCTTACCCATAGCTACCTTTCTTGCTGATAATTCTCTTGAAGGTAAGAAAGTGGTGCCTTTCGCCACTTTTGGCAGCGGAGGGATCGATACAGCCACTGAAGATATAGCTAAGGCTCAACCCGGCGCTAACGTTATAAGTGGTTATGGCGTGAGGGATGTCCGTGTTGCGAAAGCACCTATTGAGATTGAGAGATTCCTCGTTATAAATGGATATTGTAGAGAGGAGATTGAAAGAATACCTGAGTATTCATCATCTTCTGCCGTCACAGAAGATGACGTAAAAGTATTTAATGAGGCTTGCGGTAATTATAAATACCCTCTTGGCAATCCTGTCAGTGTAGCAACGCGCACCACTTCTTGCAGCAAGGACTATAAGTTTGACGTAAAATCTCAAACTCCCGAAGGCAACGAATCCTCCTCTACAATTTACGTGACAGTCCCTTACGGACAAGCTCCGGAATTCACGGAGGTAATAAGGCACTAAGAATAAAAAATGGAAAATTTCAATGAAATTTTCCATTTTTTATTAGGATATCATCAGGCTCTAATTATGGTTTCCATAACTTACAGTCAATGTAATATGGATTAGCTGAATATCTGTCATCACCGATGCACGTTTGCATCTCTATCTCCTCATCACTCACTGTGCCATCCGGATTACCGAGATGATCATTTGTGGCACTGCGGATAAGTCTGTTTTTGGTC
>CAZQSD010000123.1:0-6535 GCA_964595885.1 uncultured Sangeribacter sp. | reverse complement strand
GTTTTTGGTCTTATAGACGATTAAATCTTAACCTAACAAAAAGCCTGCGTTCCTCAGCCACCGTTATAGGCGACGAATGACCTGACAGCAGAATTGTATTATCGGGCAGAGTCAGTATCTTATTCACAATAGACTCCTCCAGTTCATGACGGTTGCCACCCGGAAAATTGGTCAGTCCGGGTCCATGCTGATAAAGCGTGTCACCCACAAAGGCTGCCCCGGCTTCCGGTGCATAGTAAGTCACTGAACCCGGTGTGTGGCCGGGTGTGTGTATCACCTTCAGATAAAACCCCGAATTAGCTTTCAGACGACTTGTCTCACCGTCATACAATTCCTCATAATGAGGCACTGTAATTGGATTTCCGGAATTTCCACTCAGATTCAGGTAAGGGTCGGTAAGATAACGTGCATCGGAAGGATAGACATATATCGGTGCCACAAGCTTTTCTCGCAGCTGTTCAGCGGCTCCGAGATGGTCAAAGTGACCATGAGTCAAAAGTATCTTCTCAATGTGCCATCCATTGCGCATTATAGTGTCATAGATAAGCCCTGCCTGTGCACCCGGATCAATAAGGAATCCGGATTTCGACACATCATCAATATAGAAATAGCAATTCTCGGCGAATACGCCTTGCACTGTCAATTCACTGATCATAGCTATCCCCCCTTATAAAAGCTGACAACCTTCCGGACCGCATGCGTGTGGACGCTCAGTGCCTTTATCTTCGGTCTCCTTTTCCTGTTTCTTAAGCTCTCTTCTCAATGCAGACTTAAATCCATCGATAGTCATTGCACCCGGCACGGCAAAGCCACCGTTGAACACGATATAAGGCACGCCATGCACGCCGCGCATCATGGCTTCACGCTCATCGAAACGAACCTCATCATCATACTTATCAGACTCAAGAACATCCTTTACTTCTTTCTCATCCATTCCTACCGACACCGCTTTATCAAGCAACACCTTATGGTCAGAAAGAACAAGATTCTCAGTGAAATATGCGGCAAACAAAGCCTCATTGAGTCTGCCAACTGTGTCGCGGTCATATTTAGCCTCAGCAAGCTTCATAAGGCGATGGGCATCACGTGTGTTGGAATATTTCGTGGTTGCATAGCGGAAATCAATGCCAAGTTCCTTGCCCAAGTCTGAAATTTGCTGTATCTGCTCGTTCGCTCCCTCAAGAGAAAGACGATATTTCATGGCAAAACGTTCAGGAGTTGTGGTGGTCACCTCTTTTGGCGCAGTCGGGTCAAGCTCAAATGCACGGAAATCAATCTGCACATCGTCTTTTATGCCGAGTTGCTCTATTGCACGCTGAAGTCGTGTTTCGCCTATATAGCAGTAGGGGCATGCAAAGTCGCTCCAAATCGTGAGTGTCATCATAGTGTTTTTCCTTTCTTATTTAGTTTTGGTTAAAGTTATTACTTTTCTTGAATTATCTTTTTTAACACTGTGGCGAATATAGCTCTCTCTTCAGGAGTAAGTAGCGAACTTAATGTCTCATGCCGGGATTTTGCAATCGCCATTACTGTCGGCTCGATAGCCTTCCCTTGTGAAGAAAGATAAACTCGCAGGCATTTATAGCTTACGCATTCGGTGGTTACTAACCCCTTTTTAATCATAGAAGCCACGCATCTGCTTACCGCACCCTTGTCTTTCCCTACCATAGATGCAATTTCGCATTGCTGCATACCATCTTGAGTATAGAGCGCCCTTAGAATAAGGTATTCCGGCACCGTAATCCCCAGCTTAGACTTCGCCAATTCCTCAGCCAGCTGACTTACGAGCGTCTGATATGCTGTTCCCAGCATACACCCCACATTGGGCATTCCATATATGTTCTTTTCATTCGTCATAGCATCTATAAAACAATCAAAAGAACGAAATGGTTGACTCGACAACCATTTTAGATTAAATTAGGCAACATAGCCATATGGTGTAAGTTATTAAACTTTCCATTGAGTTTTTACGTTTTAAGGTTGTCGGAACAGGTTTCCGATGACCTTAATAGAATATACACTTAAAATTATTAAAACTATGATTTACACAGAAGCTATCAATTCATCCACAGTTGTATTGGTGGAATTTTACGCCTCATGGTGTCCTCACTGCCAGAAAATGATGCCGGTGGTGGAACAGGTACAGGAACTTCTTCAAGGCACCGCCAATGTTTTCCAATATGATATTGACGATAATCAGGCTGTAGCCGACGCGCAAGGAGTTAACAGTATTCCTACTTTTATCATCTATCGCAACGGTCAGGAAGTATGGCGTCAGAGCGGTGAGATGGAAGGCCAAGCCCTTATTGACAAAGTTCAATCTTTCCTTTGATTTACTTAATGATCCTTATATCTGCACAAAGGCATAAGGATTATTTGAAATTAAGGGATTAAAAGTTCCCTAAGTTATGCAAAAACACGGTAATATACATACCCTCATAACTGATTATCTTGAAGTCCTCGGCGTGCCTCACACCGAGGATTATTCAATCAGTAGGGTTGAGACGATGCCTTTCAAAACCCTTTTCGGGTTCTCAAAACTTTTGGGTGAATATGGCGTGCCATCGGAGGGTTATCATCTTGCTGACAAATCAGAGATAACTCGGCTTACTCCTCCTTTCATAGCCAACACTGTGGGAGGACCCACTATTGTGACTGCCATAGAGTCAGAAAAGGTTACTTATCTTACTCAAGGCATTCCGGAGACAGTCCCGCTTTCCGATTATGAGAAAGTGTGGGACGGCAACGTGCTACTCTCTTTTCCAAATCCGGATGCACGCGAACCTGATTACACCAAGCATGCCCGAATAGATTTTTTTCAAAGGGCAAAACGTTGGGTATTGTTGGGAGCAGTGATTTTGCTGTTAGGTTACCTCTTTATTATTAACGGCATATGGGCTCATTTGTCGACAGTACTGATCACTGCCATTGACTTGGGAGGAATATATTTCACCTATTTGCTCGTGCAGAAGTCGCTTAATATCCACAATGCGGCTGCCGACAGGGTATGTGGTGTGCTGCAGGCCGGTGGTTGCGACAGTATCCTGGAGACAAAGGCATCAAAGTTCTTTGGATTATTTGGCTGGAGTGAAGTGGGATTTGCCTATTTCTCAGTCAGTCTGCTCACTCTGCTGCTCATTCCCTCAATGCTTCCATGGCTTGCGTTATGTAACCTATGTTGCCTACCCTTCACCTTTTGGAGCATCTGGTATCAGCGATTTCGCGCCCATAAATGGTGTACGCTCTGCGTATGTGTACAAGGATCACTCTGGTTACTATTTTTCTGCTATTTCTTCGGAGGTTGGCTGAAAGAGATATGGCCATTGTCGCTCAATTTCTTTGCCCTCGGCCTTGCCTACCTCTCCGTTATGCTTGGACTGAATGCAATCATGCCACTCATTGAACACAAAGATTAATACAACAGGTTATGAAATCAAAAATCAAACAGATACCTCATCCGCAACTAAAAAGCGCCCACCGCCTCTCTCCTCTTGAACTCAATCAAATACACTGTGACAAACGTCACACAGTGCTCACCCCGGAACAGATAGCAAAATTATCTGAAGCTTCCGGAACACAGATCTCCAACAGTGATTAAATCTACCTTTTTATGTCCTAATGTGCGGGTATAGCTGAAGATACCCGCACAGAAGGAATTTTTCTCTAAATACCCGGACACAATATTCCTCCGGGCATTATATCCACATCCGTCTGTTCGGATTTTAGCGCAGGGGCAATATACTCTTTCAAGGCACTGACATATTCAACAAATGCTTTTTTACCCGTCTCAGTCATGCGACAGACGGTACGTGGTCTCTTTCCTTGAAATGTCTTTTCTACCTCTATATATCCGGCTTCCTCAAGCTTGGTTATCTGGACACTCAGATTCCCCATCGTAGCCTCAGTCTTTTGCTTAAGATACATAAAATCCGTATCTTCCACGCTCATCAGAATCGAGAGTATGGAAAGCCTGAGCTGAGAATGAATTATTGGATTTAGTTCTGTCATAATTTTTTTAAATCTTGCTTCATCTTTAATCCCGGTATGATCATCATGGCCATTATCGCCACTGCAAACACCGGAATTTGATTTAATCCCGAAATTAACAGTAAGCCCCCACAAAACACAAAGCCTGCAACGGAGCTATAAGTCAGAAATGGGTAAGAAATCACCGCGCCTGACACGAATGAGCCTATGGAAAGCAGCAACAAGATGAAAAACAATACATTAAACGGAATAAAAAAGGAGGTCACGGAGAAACACACTAATAACACTGTCAGCATCCACCATATACTTCGCAATGAGGTTGTTATTCCCGTCCTTATCAACTTAGTGCGTGACCGGTAGATCATTGTTAGCGGAACACCAAACACCGGGATAAGATACCAGCCTAAATTATAGTAGGGATTATGGGTGAGCTTAAGTAAAGCATACACCAGCAATGCCACAATGACTGTTACCCCTCCCCATGTCAGGAACGGCACATACGCATGCTCCAACACACTCCGGCGCGTGTCAGTCATCATACGGCTTATTATGTCGATACTTTCTTCCGGTCTCATAGTCTAACCGTCACTATCATGCAAAATTAAGAAATTTTGTTGATAAAATAAACTGATTTATCAATATTGAATGAGCTTTAAATCATATTCATTTCCACCTTCTTCAGGTGTGAGCTTTTCGCGTAGACAAGGCTCCGTTGGACGACCGTAGTTATCAAAGTCCAGCTTTCTGTTCTCATTCAGATCCAAGAAGGCATTCACAGAGAGTTCGCTACCTACGTACACACTGAGATTTACCGGTAAGGATACCTGATCGCTATCCACTTCAATTGCCTCACGCAGAATCTCCTTCTCCCCACAGGCCACTGACACATAGAGCGTTCCTTCCGCGTATGGAAGTTCGTTAAAATTTAACAGACTATCAGAGGTCTGTGCCTTGCCACTGATGCTACACATGGCTGCCATTGTAATAAAAACTAACTGTTTTCTCATTTCATTTGGTTTTTAATTGATTCATAAATTATCTGGTTATCAAGTTTCTTTTGAGCAGAAACCCGTTTTTTCCCTTTATATAGATTCATGCTCACTCCACCCCATATAAGCTGCCGGGAGCCTGACACAACATAAGTCCTGTCATAGCCAGCCTTTTCACTCAAGTCTTTTGTATGGAGAGCTACGTTGCCGAATGGATTGACAATTCCTGCCATGAAGGTGGCATTACGATATTTATAGCCAACACCTATATTGAATAGATTCTGATTGACAGTTGACACCATTTCTCCCCAAAGCTGGTTATAGGCATTATTATATTTGAGCATTACCCACCATTCTCCTATCATTAGCATCATCTGGGCGTTTACAAAGGGCTGCGAATACTTGTGCCGATAATTCCTTCCTCTACTAACGGCCTGGTGCCACCCGGCTTCTAATGAGAGGGTAAGATGATGACTTATTAGAGGCATACGCAGAGTCCCACTAAATTCAAAATCATTGTTATGCCCTGCATTAACATAAGTAGTGACAATATCACTACCGGCATATTCCTTAACAGACATCACAGGATTACGACTATACCGGTTAGTGAATGTTAATTTGGCATTTAGAGTTTTATAATTTCCATCAAACTCTATCATGCTCTCAAATCTTTGATATGGTTTTAAATAGCTATTTCCTTCTGACCATTGGTAATTGTCAATTCGTTGCACCACAGGGTTAAGCTGATTAATTGTTGGAGACATGGTCTGCGCATTGAATAATACGGACACTCCTCCCCCGTCTATAGGCCGATAGCTGAACCAAAGTCTCGGATTAATATATGCACCCCTGCTGTTTACAGGCTTATGTATGGTGTTGAAAGTACCCTTTAGCCCTACAGAATATTGTATCTTTTTATAGGTTTGTTTCCATTCGCAAAACAGATTGCCGACTGATTCTTTTTCTCTTACCACATATCCGGAGAGAGTATACACAGCTTTGGAATTTCCTATTTTGCCATTAATTCCGGCTGATAGATTTCCTTCTCCTATCTTACCCTCCCATACTCCCTCTGCAAGTAAATTACGACTACTGTTATCTATCTCGGAGGCAATAAATGTTTCCGGCGATTCATAATAACGACCTGTAGAGCCGGATATAATGGAGGGAATTACGTTCAAATATATTTTGTGCTGCCTATTGATATTATAGTGGAAATATAAGTCTAAGTCACCTTGCCATGATTTTATTGGAGCCACCTCTGTTTCTTGACCATATATTGTCATCCCTTCCGTTTCGGTGGTTATATATCCTCTCGATGCATATCTATCATTTCTGCGGATCAATCTTGATTGAATGTTCAACAGCATTTTACTTCCCTCCGCATAAGAATATTGCAGGGAGGCATGATGAGTCACCATTCTGTTTGGAGTCTTGATTCCACTTTCATAGCGGTTGATCACACAACCGTCTGCCATAACTATCCTTTCACTATTGTCGCGATAGCAATCCATATCCCACATCGGGTTAGAATGATAATCAACGCTCCATTCACTCTT
>CAZQSD010000122.1:0-10129 GCA_964595885.1 uncultured Sangeribacter sp. | reverse complement strand
CTAACTCATTTATTTTCAACGGCATAAATTAAATTTTAACGAAGTATTGTCATATAAAATACCGGACAAAACTACTACAGCTTTTGTCCGGTATTAAATTATACGAGTTAACTTTCAGACTGTCTAAATGTTAATCTCCAAAATATGTCACAAGTGTTACATCCACTTATTTGACATATAGTTTTTCGATTTTCACTCTACCGTCCTTAAATATTTTCTTTACAATATTAATCCCTTTCACTAAATTCGTATTTCTAACGCCAGACACAGAATAATATTCTTCCACATACTCATTATCAAACGCCACGTCTTTAACACCGGTTACCGTGTCATCTATAACGTTATAAGTGGTAATCTCAGAAGAATATACCTCACCATCCTTAACATTAAACATTTGCAGCCCAATAGTTTCATAACCTGTCAAGAAGAAATACAAGTATCTTCCTGTAGAAGACACCATTATAATGCCTCCATTATTGCTGAAATTATAAGGAATGTCTGTCATATCTTCCTCAAATCCATATTCTTCAGCATAAAAGACAAACGGTTCACCATCCATGTAAACTTTATAATACATATTGGATGTGTCAAGAAGATCGTTGTCGATATTCATATTCGGAAGATCAATATATAATATCGAATAACCATAATTTTCATAGTAATCAGCATACTGTACGGGGACAGGTGCCAATGGGGTTGGATTAGGATTCGGGTTAACTATCTTAAATGATGGATCCAAATAAATACTTAAATAAATTAAAGTCTCAATCGACGCACTATAAGCAATAAAATGACCCTCATCTATTGTAATCGTATTATTTTCACGATCATAGTCAAATTCTAACTTATCAAGAAGTTGATAGCTTCCGTCAGCCTCATATGATCCCCCTATAAAATAGATAAGATTTGTGGTGTAGGTTCCAACATATTGACCAGCTTCAAATACTATCTTATCACCCACCATTTTTCCTTTTATAAATGAATCAGGTAAATAAGGACTAAGATTATTCATATAAACCTCGTCACCATAAAATCCAATACCTATCTGAGTCGCTACTCCTCCGCTTGATATCAGCCAGTCCTGAAGTTCAAGATCCTCAGGTGCCTCTACCAATGTAAGAGTATTCAGTTCATACGTCTGCTTACAATCACCAACAGTAACCCAATTACCTTCTGATTCAACCATACCCAACATAATTTCCGGGTATTCATACCTTCCCGCCTCATTGATAACAGGATCATAATCTATATCTAAGTATACTTTACCGTCCTCAATTATAAAAGAAACTGACTGTTCTTCATCCTCATCCGGCATCTCATAAGACACTTTGTTTTCAGTCTCCATTTTATAAAGCAGGGTAATAAAAAAATCAGTGGGTTCCCCTGTTATTGCACTTGGTTGCTGATAGATGGGCTGTGGTAATTTAGCCACAAGCCTGTCTTCCTCAATGCTACATTCCAAGTAAGAATTGGTAATCCATCCGCCAAAAGGGTTATAGATATAGGCCTTCCCATCATTTGAATATATAATAGATGAGAAATTCAGAGTCTTCCCAAATTGCCATGCTCCACCCAGCACATAAAATCCGATTGATTCCCTTAAGTAATCAACCTTCTCACCTTCCGGCTCATCATAGATAGGCTCACCCTCCAACCCTGCTCTTGCAGGAGCAGATACAACTGCTTTCCGGCCAATCTTCATATCCGGCTGAGCACTTGATAACAGATCACTTGATAACAGAGGTGACTCTCCATCTAAGAGGGAATAGCCCAGACTCTCTACCCCAGGCAAGCCCTGTGCCGAGAGACTCAAAACCGCCAGTGCCATCAAAACCGAAAATAACAATTTTCTCATAAAATTTAATTATAAAAATTCAACCTACTGCAAATAGATTTTGCAGCTTAACTATCTCGTAGGTTTATTGAGTTGTGAACTAAACTCAAATAACCGAATGCAAATTTCCACATTTTCGAGAATATTCCTAAAAAAAATCATATAGACAACACATAGACAGATGCATTTTTACTGTCTGATTTTAACTTTTTTCTTAATTTTGCATTATGAAAATTCTGTTTTATCTAATTGCCTCCTTTTTTGTGGGTATGATTTCCTGCACTCGTCAAGAATCAATTGACGATATTTTTCTATGGCCTAAATCTAATGTCAAAGAAGCAGACTCCCTGTTACTTCTTTTTGAACTAAACCGTACTTCTGCCCCAACCCAGGAATCAAGTAGAAAATTAATTGAGAAATTCTGTTCATTAGCCAATATTCATAAAAACAACAAAATTCTTCAGGCAAGAAAATTATATTTAGAAGTCTGCAATCAATCTGGGAGAGACGCATCTTCCAAATCTTTAATTCTGAATTGTATTTCCAAGATTGACTCATCAGAAATGGCATATGATTGGCATATGATCACAGGTCTTCTCATTGAAAGAGAACAGAATTATGTTAAACGATATAATATGATCATTGATAATCTTTCATACTTTCAGAAAATAGGGGCAGAGGTAGAATACTGTCGTCATTTAGTGCATTTAGGAAATCTTATGTTTGAATTAAATGATTCCGTAAAAGCACTGAAAGCTTATAAAGAGGCAGATAATATAGCCTTAAAATATAAGTTAATTGCTTACCATATAACCATTACTTTAAATATAGCGGCCGCTTCTCCATATGTAATTGCCGATAGTATCTACTCTTCATTGCGCAATAATCCAGACATCCAAAAATATACTAATTCCTACATACAGTTAATGCAAAATTCCTTTATACGGACTGACTCCCTAAGATTTATTGATAATGCAATACAAGCATATCTTTCTAAGAATCGTCCGCTTCGACAAACATTACCAATCCTATTAGCACTCAAAGGCAACTACCACACTAGACATAATGACCCCATAACCGGATTAAAATATATACAGGAAGGATTTGATTCTATCGGTTCAAAAAATTATCTTTCACGCTATATCCATGCAATGCATTCATTTAAAGCTAACACATGGTATGCATTAGGTGAGAAAGATTCTGCTTTAGCAGAATTAGACAGAACAATTTACTGGACAGACAGTATAAACCGGGAGCATAATCTTTCTAAAATTTACGCTCTTGATGCCAGAAGCCGAATTGAAATGTCGGAAAGAAACGCTTCCCTTAAACGTAGTAAAATTACAGATCTTTGGATAATCTCTTGTCTCGGACTTATTAGTGGAATAATGATAATAGTAGTCATATATCAAAAACGTATTTCCGAAAAGAAACAGAAAGAGAAACGCATGGAAGAAGACATTCGGAGGAATAAGCAGTCTCTACTTGCGCAGAGTTCCATTATGGAACAAACCAATAATCTGATCACACAAATTACCGACCGGATTTCTACTCTCTGTGAACAAGGAGAGATTGACAAAGAAACATCAGACTTATTAATGAAAGAATTGAGGCTGCACAAGAGCAATGAGGAGAACAGGCAGGGATTCCTAAAGGTGCAGCAGGAACTTGACACCCGCTTTATGACACAATTGAAGGCTGACTTCCCGAATCTTTCGGAAAGCCAGCTAAGACTTGCCTCACTGATTGCAGTGGGCGTTGACAGCCGACAGATCGGCAGTATCCTCAATATAGAAAACGCATCTGTCCACACCAGCCGATGGAGACTAAGGAAACGCCTCGGCCTTTCTACTGAAGACAGCCTTGAGGATTTCCTCCGGCGTTACAACAATCCGGTGGACTGACAATCAACACGTCATTCGCAAGAAAGAGCGGCTATCGTGTCAATCTCAAGCGAGGTGGCACCGCGATGCGTACCCGACAGGTATGCCACCCTATCCTCTTCCTTAAGCAAACCGTCAGCCACGAGACTCTTCATGGCATCTACCGGATGACTCCGCTTATTATCCTGCTCGGATGAATCAAGATAAGTTATCACTCCGTAGCTGAGTGCGAGCCAACGCTGCACGGCGTGGCTATAGCATATTGCAAACGTAGGGTTCGTTCCCCTGAATGAGGCGATGAACCGGGCCGTCTGACCATGATAGGCATCGGTGATTATTGCCTTCGTCCCGACCTCTCCTTCCGACACAACTGCCAGACGGGCAAGAAACGCCGGCACTTCATGGCCAACCAATGGAGGCACTTCACGTTTCTGTATGAGGGAATGCTCTACTTCCCGGGCGACGGCAACCATTGTGCGCACCGCCTCCACCGGATACTTACCGGAAGCGGTCTCGCCTGAAAGCATCATAGCGTCTGCTCGCTGATAAACGGCATTAGCCACGTCGCTGACCTCCGCACGGGTGGGACGCGGATGTTCAATCATGGAGTGAAGCATCTGTGTGGCCACTATCACCGGTTTGTGTGCGGCGATACACTTGTTGATCATATCAAGTTGGATGCCGGGGATCCGCTCCGCAGCCACCTCTATGCCTAAGTCGCCGCGTGCAATCATAATGCCGTAAGAAGCATCCAGAATCTCGCTGAAATTATCTACCCCTT
Organism: uncultured Sangeribacter sp.; assembly: GCA_964595885.1. GTDB lineage: Bacteria > Bacteroidota > Bacteroidia > Bacteroidales > Muribaculaceae > Lepagella. The sequence continues at coordinate 5,631 of CAZQSD010000122.1, read as the reverse complement.
CCTGATTCTCGATCTTGGATATTATCTTCATGTCGCTCCCAAGACTGTCAAGGATATCCTGCACTGCCTTCACATCCGAAGCTGAACGCACGAAACTGTGTGCCACAAAGTCTACCCCCAATTCTACCGCATACTCGATATTCCGGCGATCACGATCTGTTACCGCAGGTAAAGATATCGACACTCCCGGCACATTGACTGACTTGCGCGATCCCAACATACCTCCATTCTCAGCATAAGCATGAAGACGTCCACCTTCTACGGAAGTCACAGTGAAAGCCAGCTCGCCATCATCAATGAGCAGACGGTTGTCCGCAGTCACATCCTTGGCTATGTCGGGATAATTCACAAATATAACCGACGGTGAGGTCAATCCCTCCGGATTACCAACCACCTCAACCGTATCGCCTGTGTGAAACTCAACAGGCTCACCGGTCACAGTGCGTGTGGTGCGTATTTCCGGGCCTTTTGTATCAATCATTATTGCCAGACGTTCGTCAGCCTGCCTTACATTTCCAACTATTTTTTTAATGCCCTCATATTCGAGATGGGCGGAATTCATGCGCACCACATTCATGCCGGCATCAGCGAGCTTACGCAGGAAATCTACGTCGCAACGCTTGTCGGAGATGGTGGCTACTATCTTGGTAAATTTCATAAGAACTCTTTTTTAGTTATAACCACACACTCCCACTCCAGGTTTGCCGCCTCCACCTATTTTTCTTTTTCAAAAACAGGTTAAATCTAAAATCCCACCTAAAGGTACAATTTGCAACATTAATCCTTTTGGTGGGATTTAACGCCTGATTGGTTTGACAAATATACAAATATATAGAAGGATTTATCCGCATGCCCGGTGAGATTTATCTTCTGGGATTATGTCTAAGAGGAAAGTTTTAATTAAATTTGCAAAGTATAATCTGAGGGGATAAACTTTCCCGTAAACAATATACTTTAAGAATATGGAAAGAGCAGGAAAAATATACGCTATCGGGGAGCAATCATTCCCTTCCCTTCGGGAAGCGGGGGCACTCTATGTTGACAAGACGAAGTATGTATATAAACTTGTGTCGTCAAAAAGCAAATACTATTTCCTTGCCAGACCGAGACGGTTTGGCAAGAGCCTGTTCCTTTCCACTCTTAAGAGTTTTTTTGAGGGCAAGCGTGAGTTATTCAAGGGTCTTTATATTGATTCAGCCGATTGGAAATGGGAGGAGTATCCCGTGCTAAGGATTGACTTGAATAAAAAGCGGTATGCAGAGATGGGAGGACTGGAGCCGGTGCTTGACGACATGTTTAGCGAATGGGAAAAAAAGTATGGCATTACTGATATTTCTACAGATATGTCGGTACGTTTTGAAAGGATTATAAGGACAGCTCACCTTATAACCGGCAAGCAGGTTGTGATTCTTGCGGATGAGTATGACAAGCCGATTGTCGGTAACCTGAACAGGGATAAAAACTTTGAACATTACCGTGCTGAATTAGCATCTCTATATTCTAATTTCAAGAGCAGTGCGGATCATATCAGACTTGTGTTCCTAACCGGAGTAAGTCGTTTCAGCAAGCTGAGTGTATTCTCCGACCTAAATAATCTAAAAGATATATCCTTCGAGAACGAATATGCTGATATTTGTGGCATATCGGAAGAGGAACTGAAGGCAAATTTCAGACAAGGGATTGAAGAAATGTCGGCACAAAACGGCTGGAGCTATGATGAGACTCTCATGAAACTCAAGGAGAACTACGACGGCTATCGGTTTGCGGAGAATGGCTCTGACATGTATAATCCCTGGTCGTTGCTCAATGCAATGGACAACGAGAAAATTGCCAACTATTGGAACCGCACGGGAATGCCCACGCTGATCGTTGAGTCGCTTAAGCGGATAGATACCGACCTCGAGGAGTTCCTCAACACAGAATGTTCAGTCAATGAGCTTATGGGTCTTGACCTTCAGACCCCACGACCGGTAGCATTGCTTTACCAAACGGGCTACCTGACCATAAAGGGGTATGACAGAGAGTTTATGTGGTATAAACTCGGTATACCCAATAAAGAGGTAAAGCAAGGTCTTTTTTTCCAACTGCTTCCTTATTACTCTACATTAAACGGCACAGATGCCAATTTCTTTGTCGGCTCATTTGTGCGCGATTTAAGAAGAGGAAAGGTGGATGATTTCATGAAGAGACTTGAGAGTTTCTTTGCCGCGACTCCATACGATATGGACATGGGGAATGAACGCAACTTTCATAATGCAGTCTATGTCTTTATGACTCTGGTGGGGCTATATGTGAAGGCTGAGGTCAAGACATCAAACGGACGCATAGACTTGCTTTGCAAGACAGACAAGTATATCTATGTCATTGAGCTGAAATATGACGGCACAGCCCAAGAGGCACTTTGCCAGATTGAGCGCAAAGGGTATGCACTTCCCTTTGCCACTGATGGCAGAGAGATAATCTGCATCGGAATCTCCTACTCTTCGAAGGATCGCCGCATCAATGATTGGCTTGTAAGCACTGACCTTCACTGAAACGTGTTGACAGATCTGAAGACGATTTTGCTGTTGGGTTAACCATACAGTTTCATTTTCCAACCGGACTTCAAGCTTAATCGTTGAGTCTGGTTGATAAAGTATTATCTATATTCCCAGAGAACCTGACTACTAAGTCCCTATGCAAACTGTCCAAATCTCATATTTTTTTACACTTTTGGACACTTTCTGTGGAAATTAATCGCTATCTTTGCAGGAAAATTGGATTAATGATTGGAAGAATAAAAGAAATTCAAACTCTTGAGGGAGCCTTTGACTCAGAGAGACCGGAGTTTGTGGTTGTGTATGGACGGCGAAGGATTGGTAAGACGTATCTTATAAAGGAGGTGTTTGGGCATCGCCTTACCTTCTGTTATACAGGGGCATTACACTGCTCTACCAAAACGCAGTTATCATATTTTCATGATGCGCTTTTGGAGCAGGGTCTTCATAAAGCCTCTGTCCCGCAGACATGGCCCGATGCCTTTCGGCTCCTTAAAAGGCTGATTAATGAATCTAAAGATGAGAGGAAAGTGGTTTTCTTTGATGAGTTGCCCTGGATGGATGCACCCCGGTCAGGGTTTCTTTCTGCTTTTGAGCATTTCTGGAATGGGTGGGGATCGTCACGAAAAGATCTCATACTTATAATATGTGGCAGTTCCACTTCATGGATTATTAACAAAATATTTAAAAATAAAGGTGGGCTTCACAATAGGATAACGAGGAGCATACACCTGTCACAATTCTCTCTGTGTGAATGTGAGGAATATGCTAAATCATTAGGTCTGGGATTATCGCGTAATAATATAATAGAAGGCTATATGGTAATGGGTGGCGTGCCATTGTATTGGTCAAAGCTTGATAAATCCAAGAGCTTGGCGCAGAATATTAATGACATATTCCTTTGTGAGCATGGAGAATTACGGTATGAATTCAATGACCTTTATTCATCAATATTTTCTCGCCCGGAGAAATACATCAAGATCATTGAGTGCCTATCCACTAAGAAGGCAGGTATGTCAAGAGGGGATATTATTGCAAACACCAAAATCGACAGTAATGGCAAATTCTCAGAAATGCTTGAAGATCTAATACAATGTGGGTTTATAAGAAAATATTGCCACACTAACAAAAAAATTAAAGATGCTCTTTACCAACTTGTTGATTGCTATACATTGTTTTATTATAATTTTGTCAAAAATGCCCATGGGACAGACGAAAATTATTGGCTTAAACTGACTTCCACCCATGCATATAGCGTATGGTGTGGGGTTGCCTTTGAAAGGGTATGTCTGCTGCATACGAAACAAATAAAATCTGCCCTTGGTATCTCGGGAATAATGGCCAATATATTCTCTTGGCACATCGCAAAGACGGAAGACCACCCTGGCGTTCAAATAGATCTCCTTATTGATAGGGCAGACAATGTAGTGAGTATATGTGAAATGAAATATGCTCCCAATGGCTATACGATGACTGCATCTGAAGCAAGTAAGATTAATACAAGAATGAGAGTTTACTCTCTTCACATGCCTCCGAAAAAGGGACTTCAATTCGTCATGATTACGTCTAATGGCATGACTAATAAGGGGAACAAAATGAATATCCATGTGGAACTCACTGCCGATTGTTTGTTCCAGTGAGTATTCTCAAATCTATAATTAAATATAAATGTATTCTACAGAAACTATCCAAATCTCATATTTTTATCTACTTTTGGACACTTTCTGTAGAATTGTATTTGGATATTTAAATTAGGTTATGGACTCTGACTGACCTTCACTGAAACGTGTTGACAGATCTGAAGACGGTTAACTGATGGAACAATAAATTAGGACCCGGTTCAGACTGCTGTTCGTCTGAACCGGGTCACACTTTTTATAGAGATTACCGTATGAGTTTACATTGAGGATTATCTCATAACTTTGAGAGTATAAGCCTTGTTGGCATTCTTAGCAGAGACGATATACATGCCGCGAGTCAAGCTGTTGAGATTGATCTCAGTGGCATTGAGGCTCATCACTTTGGCACCGTCAGTGGTGTAGACCTCCCACAATGCAGCCGTGTTGTCGGCCAAACGAACCTGACCGTCTTTCATCACGATGCCGTTAGATTCAACAGAGGTAAGAGCTGGCTCAATTCCTGTAGTGGTCTTGTCACCGAAGCATGTCAGATTGCCGAACATCGCCTTCCCAAGTGAATAAGCGAAAGATATATAGGCATTTCCATTGACTATGTCAGCATATCTGAAAGAATAGCTTGCGTATCCCTTATCCTGAGGCGTATAATACTCCTTCTGTATTTCATGATCTTCATTAAGAACCATTACATAATTCTGTGCGCCTAATGAGGAGTTGCAATATCCTACTGCAATAATATTGTCTCCATACTGTGCTGCGTCATAAAGGTAATAGTAGCCATTGCCTTCGTAAGCCTGATTATACTGCCACTCCAGCTCTGCCTTATCGTTATAGCATATTATCAAGCTGGAATTGTTATACTCTTCATCCATATAGCTTGCCGTTATCAAGGCATTGCCTTCTGAGGTGAGTGAAAGAGACTGATATACAGATTGGGTAGATGTGGAAGAATCATAGATATGATAGCCAAGCATATTGAAATCCTTGTCGTATACAAACAGCATACCATGATACCATGTGTTGCCTACAACGAAGATTCGGCCTTGCTCATCAACAGCACCACAATACAGTGGGCAATATACATCTATCTCTTGCACAAATGCCTTTTTCACTTGAAGATCACTGTCTATCTTTAGAATCATAGGGCAAGCTATACCTTCTTCATTTGCAGTATCGCCAAGAATATAAATATTTCCCTCGGCATCGCTCATACTGCCATCTACATTGGTGGAATATTCAAACTCTGTGATTAATTTTGAAGTGATGTTTCCTGCTGCGTCTATCTTGGTAAGACAGGGCATAGCTTTCTGGGCTGAAACGCTGTAGCCGGAGGATGCCACTATCAAGGAGTTTTCATCACCTTCGTTCGCGTAGGCACCCCTCAGGTAACTTAGTATATTCAACATGGATTCATCGGTAACGCTGTATACCTCTTCTCCATCGGGAGTAAAACAAGC
>CAZQSD010000121.1:8298-10161 GCA_964595885.1 uncultured Sangeribacter sp. | reverse complement strand
ACCTTGAAGCCTGCATCGGCAAAGCAAAAGGAAAGCTCGTCTTCGACCATTTCCACAATTAATCAGCTAATTTTGCCATATGGCGTAACGTGTCCAGTATTGAATTAAGGCAATTAGTGCAAAACCAAACAGGACGAAACACATCCTAATAAAGATGTTTATAAATTTCTTACGGTATGCCTCGTCTTGAAACCGGCTATTGGGATTATACTGACGGATAATTCTGACGACAACCCACGATAGCGGCATAAGTCCCAAAGCCACACACATGATTATTATGACAATCTTTACAAACATAAGTAGGAAAATTAAAGTGGCACTATATTAACTTAACAAAAAAACAGTTAGTTTGATTAGTATTAATCTTTGCCAATGGGAATTTCTCCGTAGGAACGTAAGGCATCTTCCAGTAAGGTTTCCGGTGGAATACCCATTTTTTGTCTGAGCCTGTGTCTGGCAGTTATCACAGATTTGTATTCTATACCACTGACACGGGCAATCTGTTTATTATTCATTCCTATGCAGATATATGCTGCCAAACGTATATTACTTTCCGATAGGTCGGGAAAATCTTTTTTCAAACGATCTCTAAAAGATGGATGGATATTTTCATATACTTCCTGGAAAGACTTTAACTCATCGCGCACACCGGCATGCACTTTCAATGCGGAGCTTACTAATTGAGCATCTTTGTCGCTGATTTTGCTTTCTGACCGAAGGGTGTCAACAGCATTAAGAACAGTTTCCATAACTTTATCTTTCTCCTCCATAACCACTGCTGTAGAGGCGATAGTAAGTTTATGGCGTGTCAAATCAAGTTCTGATTTCATACGTTGTAATTGAAGACGCTTATTACGCCTATATAATGTCATGACCATAATGGAAGCGACAAGAAGGGTAGAGAGCACTATAATTCCCCAAAATGAACGTTCATTAATTGACTTCTCCCGCATGCGGGATTCGTTTTCTACAATTTTCAGACGCATTTCGAATTGTTGGATTTTGCTGAGGGAATTATCCCGGAGTAAATTTTCAAGAACTTCCGCCTTAGTATTTAACCATTTCACCGCGCTGTCCGGAGGGCCATAAAGAGAGTAGAAAGATGCTCCGGCATCCGAAACGTTAAGTTGGGTGTTGAGATATCGACTGGCTGCCGTCTTTGATAATGCATCCTCAACCAATCCTTTTACAGAGTCTGGAGGCATTCCTTTTTTAATATGATCTTGGACAAGGTAAGCTTTATAAAGCCCCTGCGAAATGTCAAAGTCTTTATTATTTCCAATAAACTTTAATGCGTCTTCAACGTAAGATATGTCATTAGTGAGTATATAGGATACGTGTAACAGAACATTATAAAATACGCTATCTTGGCGTATATATTTATTGTGACGTAGGTTCTCAAGAATCTCACGGCTTTTAGCTGGATCAGAAGAGTTGTAGCATTGAGCTAAAGAAAGCCTGTATTTTAGAGCCCAGCGCTTCATTCCAACCCGTTCAAGAATAGGTATGGCCTTCTCAAAATAGGGTTGTGAGGCTATAGTGTCACCCATATTCATAAGGTCATTGCCTAATGCAGTTAGACTAACAGCATACATTATCGAGTCACCACAATTCTTAAAATAATTTGCCAGTTCACGATCTTTATAATAAATCTGGTCTAAAGGAGCGCCGGGTATTAGATTGCGAAGATAAGTTATTCGATTATAAGCGTAGGGAAACGCAACTGAATCTCCGTAGTAGTATAGGGCAGAGTCAAGATTTACCAGTGATCCTGAATAAGAGGAATAGGCATTTATTGATTTCCATCTGCCCTTGTAGTATTGCACACGACCTTTCATAAGCTTTTGTAACTTTGCCGAGACA
>CAZQSD010000121.1:0-8198 GCA_964595885.1 uncultured Sangeribacter sp. | reverse complement strand
GGCTTGACGTGTTGGATAAAAGGAGAGATGGATGAGGAGGGGAATGTTAAGGTGAAGACACCACAATGTGTAGCTGCCTTGACAGATAATAATACAGGGAACCAGATTCCTCTGTATCTCATAAATATTCAACAAGAGATTATAACCGAGCCAGACGGGTCACAATATGCCATTATGGTAGAAAATCCCGAAGAATCAGTAATAACCTATAAATGGGATGGAGAAGCGCTCACACTGATTGATGGCTGGTTGGGAGCATGCTTCTGGAATTCTGATTTGAATGTAAATAACGAGGGCAGATGGATATGGTATGGTCTGGCAGACATGCAACAGAAATTTCAGCCATGTCCTTATACAGCTCTTGTGCCTCCCGGGGACTTAGAATATGAGGACTATGTAATCGCATACACTGATCCTAACACTGGCACGCCGCTTGGCGCCACCTTAAAAGTAGGTTTTATTGATGATGAATGCTGGTTAAAGAATCTTCACCCTATTCTTACAGATTTCTACGTGCGAGGCGAGAAAAGCAATGATGGTTATATATTCCATAATCAATATCTTGGCTTAGTAGACGAGGTAGGTTATCATGCATTCTTCCGACCAGGCTTCTATGTTGAAAAAGATGGGTTCCGGCTTATTGGAGATCTGCCGGAAATGACAATGGAATTTGATACAGACACAAAGACACTCCGTGCGCCTGAAAACACTTCCTGGATGATTGGCGCAGGAAATGGAAAGTTATCTTATTTCCAGCGTAATGATGATCCATATCTGTATCCCTATATAGTGCCTACCAATCCAACACTATGCACACCTGAACAACTGGAATATATAGAACCATATCCTGAGTATGACATACCCGGTACATTCTGTTTCCATCTTCCACAATTTGATGAAGATAATAAATGGATTGACACGAAATACTTAAATTTCAACATCTATATAGACGGGGAAATATTTACCTTTGATCCTGAGGTATATCAAGGTCTTGACGAACCGATAACCGATGTGCCATATCTTGTGCCTGCATGGTGGTATGACTTCCTGCAATATAATGATTCGTTCATGGTCTATATATATGCTGACAATTATTCTTCGTTAGGTGTACGTCTTAACTATGACAATGGGGATAAACATGCCAATTCTGAGATAGCTTATATTTCAACCACCGGTATAACTCCTATCGAATCGGATGATAAAGTTATTGATCATATTGCCTACTATGATTTGAACGGTTTAAAGATTAATGACCCTTCAAATGGCATTTGTATAAAGGTAACTTTCTTTACCGATGGCAGCCGAAAGGTATCGAAAATAACTAATCGATAGAAGGCATGAACTGCCCCCCGAATTGGTAATAAGATTAATATAAGTTGAGTTGTATAATATATGAAAAACGGCGACGTTTTATAAGACGTCGCCGTTTTTCATATATTTGAGTATTTTGGCACCAAATTTGCATAAATTTTGGTTAAAATAAAAAAGTTATCCCTAACTTTGCGTTATAACTATAGGCAGTTATTATTCAATTAGTAATTGGGAATTAGCAATGGCTGAATACTTATCTCGGCATAATCACCACCACCAAATTGACCAATGATTAACTGACTAATGACTAATTGACCCATGACTAATTAACTAATGACTGACCTTCAGGTTCTCATTACTAATTACTCATTTCTAATTAACAAAAGGTAACCCAAGATATGAAAGACAACAAAAAGAATAAGGGGGCAGGTCCCCGAATGAAAAAAAAGGAGCTTCAGGAAAAGATCCTGACTTTCCTTGAGAAAGAGAAAAAACAGGCGTTCAATTATAAGCAGGTGGCGTTTGCCGTAGATGCGACTCATCCTGCCAACCGCAATGACGTGATTAATCTTCTTGACGAGTTGGCTGCCGCCGACGTGATAATGGAGGTGGAGTTGGGAAGATATAAAGCCAACTCTAACCGAGGCACGGAAAGCGTCGGAATCTTCGTGCGCCGAAGCAACGGTAAGAACAGCGTGCTCATTGAAGACGAGCCAATCCTTGTGGCAGAGCGCAACTCCATGCACGCACTTAACGGTGATAAAGTCCGCGTAGAGATTTCCGCACGCCGCAAAGGTCAGGAGCCGGAGGCCAAGGTGATAGAGATTATCGAGCCGAAAGAACAGGTATTCATCGGCACTCTTAACGTTGAGAAAGATTACGCATCACTCGTGACCGACTCCAAGTTCCTTGCGGCCGATATTATAATCCCTCGCTCTAAGTTGAAAGGTGGAAAGACAGGCGACAAAGCTATTGCCCGTATCACCCAATGGCGCGACGAGGAGATGAACCCACGCGGAGAGGTGGTGGATATCCTTGGCAAGAAAGGGGAGAACACTGCCGAAATGCACGCCATACTTGCCGAGTTTGGATTACCCTACAAATATCCTGAGAATGTGGAGAAAGCTGCCAACAAGATTGATGCAGGAATCACTCCCGAGGAGGTTGCAAAACGTGAGGACTTCCGTGGAGTAACCACGTTCACAATAGATCCGCGCGATGCCAAAGACTTTGATGACGCACTTTCAATCCGTCAGCTTGCCAACGGTAACTGGGAGGTGGGTGTGCATATCGCTGATGTGACCCACTATGTTACCCCCAATTCAATCATTGACCGCGAGGCACAGCAACGCGCCACCAGTGTATATCTCGTTGACCGCACCATCCCGATGCTTCCGGAGCATTTGTCAAACGGTATCTGCTCGCTTCGTCCTAATGAGGAGAAACTCACTTTCTCCGCCATCTTTGAGATGGACCCAAAGGCAAACGTTGTCAACCGACGCATAGGGCGCACCGTAATCAAATCTGACCGTCGCTTCACATACGAGGAGGCACAGGAAATCATAGAAACCGGCAAAGGAGACTTCGCCAAAGAGATACTTACACTCGACAAACTCGCCAAGGAACTCCGCCGTCGCCGCTATGATGACGGTGCACTTGAGTTTGACCGTGCCGAGGTGCGCTTTGAAATTGACAAAGACGGCAAACCTGTGAGCGTCTATTTCAAGGAGTCAAAAGATTCCAACAAACTTATTGAGGAATTCATGCTGCTTGCCAACATGGCAGTTGCCGAGAGCATCGGCAAAGTGCCAAAAGGGAAGAAAGCAAAACCCTTTGTCTATCGGGTTCATGATGCCCCTGATGCAGAGAAAATCAACAATCTGGCTCAGATCGCAGCTCGCTTCGGATTTAAAGTAAAACCTGACGGCACAGCAAAAGAGGTCAATAAGAGCCTCAACAAAATGCTGAAAGAGGTGAAGGGAAGAGGTGAGGAAAATATGCTCTCCATACTTGCAATCAGGAGTATGGCAAAGGCAATTTACACCACAGACAATGTAGGCCACTATGGGCTTGCCGTTGACTATTATACCCACTTCACATCGCCTATACGCCGCTATCCGGATATGATGGTACACCGTCTGATTGCCAAGTATGCCGATGGAACAAGAAGCGTGGACAAAGTCAAACTGGAAAGCCAGTGCAAACACTCGTCAGACATGGAGCAACTTGCTTCAAATGCGGAGCGTTCCTCAATACGCTACAAGCAAGTTGAGTATATGCAAGACCGTCTCGGAGAGATCTACGACGGTGTGATTTCCGGCGTCACGGAATGGGGGCTTTACGTTGAGCTTGACGCCAATAAGTGTGAGGGTCTTGTGCCGGTGCGTGACCTTGCCGACGACTACTATGACTTCGACGAGAAGAACTACTGTCTCGTGGGCAGGAAATATCATAATAAATATACCCTTGGCGACCAGGTGAAGGTGCAAGTGGCGCGTGCAGACCTTGAACGCAAACAACTTGACTTCGCTCTTATCTCTGACACCGGCAACCCCAACAAGCCACTCCGTGACTCAAAAGGGAAGAATCCGCGTCATAATCCCAAAGACAAGAAAAAGAAACAACCACGCAAACCAAAGGCTAAATCATAAATCGATATGAAGAAACCAATATTAGGCATCATGGCTCTCCTTGCAGGCAGCGTTGCCGCCTTTGCCGATGGAGATGTGATTGTCTCCACCGACGCATATACCTGGAAAGGTGACACACTTTATCAGGATGAATTTAAAGCATGGGCAGTGAATCCCTACGAGGTGCGTTCAACCTACAAAGGACGTCCCGGTTATTTCATGCCAATCAACCAGACATGGACCCGGAAGAATGACCTCTCTGACTATCCAAAATTGTCAGGGGGAAATCCCCTCATGGAAGCCCTCTACAATATGAGTCTCGATGAAATGGTGAATGCGGTGGAACCCGACACTACGCTGCGCACGGGGAAAGAATGGGCAGGGGTATGGACCCGCGATGTCAGCTACTCCATAATCCTCTCCATGGCTGCCCTGCAGCCCGAGGCTTCTATGATTTCTTTGCTGAAGAAAATCAATCCTGAGGGACAGATTATCCAGGACACGGGTTCCGGAGGAGCTTGGCCTATCTCTACCGACCGCATGGTGTGGACCATCGCTGCATGGGAAATCTATAAGGTGACGGGCGATAAGAAATGGCTCGAGACTGTGTATCCTGTAGTGAAGAATTCGCTTGCCAAAGATGACAAGACCATCTATAGTGAAAACGGATTGGTAAAAGGGGAGACCTCTTTCATTGACTGGCGCGAACAGAGTTATCCAAGATGGATGCAGACTGCCGATATTTCCCAGAGCGAGGCGATGGGAACAAACGTGATGTATGCTGCCGCCCTTAAATGTGCCTCTGAGATGGCAGATGTCTTGGGAAAGAAAAAAGAGGCTGCCGAGTATGCCAAGAAGTCGGAAGAGCTGGCAGCGGCTATTGACAAGACATTCTGGATGCCCGACAAGGGGTATTACGGCATGTACACCTACGGTCGCGACAATAAGATACTGAATCCGCGTGCGGAGACGCTTGGAGAGTCATTAGCTATCCTTTTTGATGTGGCTCCGAAAGAGCATCAGAAATCAATATCAGAGAATAATCCTGTCACCAAGTTTGGTGCCCCGGTGTTTTATCCCCAAATCTCCGATATTCCCAACTACCATAATAATGCACTTTGGCCTTGGGTAGCGGCTTACTGGACCCTTGCACAGGCAAAGGCAGGAAACGAAGCCGGAGTAGTGGAAGGAATTGGAAGTATAGTTCGTCCTGCGGCACTCTTTACAACTAACAAGGAGAATCTTAACCTTGACAACGGCGACATCTTCACAGAGTTGAACTCATCAAATATGCTCTGGTGTCTTGCCGGACAATTGGCACTGACCAATCAAGTGCTCTTCGGCATCCATTTTGAGAAAGACGGACTGCGCATAGAGCCGTTTGTACCGGAAGTATTCGGTGGCGAACGCACTCTTTCCAACTTCCCTTACCGGGGTGCGCGACTCAATATAACAGTGAAAGGTTATGGCGACCGAGTACATGGAATCAGCGTCAACGGGAAGTCTTATTATCCGGATAAGGGTAAGGTGATTCCGGCAAAGCTGCTGAAAGATGGTGCTGACATTATCGTGGAGATGGACAATCAACCTATCTCGCCGATGAAACTGAACCGTGTGGCAAACCTCAAGGCTCCGCTCACTCCGATTACGTGGCTCAGTTTTGACGAAAGCGTGAATGCCCCGGGTGTGCCGGTCAACAATCTGCTTCAATGGAATCCGATTGAATATATCGGAGAATACATAGTGTTGCGCGATGGGAAAGAAGTGGCGCGCACCCGTCAGACCTCTTATCCGGCCATTGAGGAAGGAGAGTGGCAGGTGATAGGCGTGGCAGGCGACGGCACACAGAGTTTTGCCTCAGAGCCGCGTAGCAATCGCACAAGCCGTTTCTGGGAAATGAATGAAGAGAAGACTTCCATGTCTTCTCCGGAAGTGTCTTATCAGCCACAGAAGCAAATTGAAGGGTATCGTGGCAATGGTTTTGCTGAAACTGATACTAAGTCAGGGGCGGTGACTGCCATATTTGAGAATAAGCCACAGATGATGCCTGAAGGGGAGTATGTCATATCTTTCCGCTATGCCAATGGCAATGGTCCTGTCAACACGGAAAATAAGGCAGCGATCCGCAGCCTCTATGTAGATGGGGTAGACGTGGGCACTATCGTGCTTCCGCAGCGTGGTGTAGGCAATTGGAACGACTGGGGAATGACCAACAGCGTGCGTGTGCATCTTGCTCCCGGCACCCACGAGGTGAAACTCGTCTATAATCCTGAAGACAGCAACATGAATCTCTCCACCAACCACGCCATCATTGACGGCCTACTGATTGAAAAAGCTGGCAACTGATCCTTAAATAGTACGCCAAAAGAAGAGGGCTATCATAGTTTGATAAGCACATGGTGCTTTATTCAATTATGATACGCCCTCATTCCTATTGAAAAGAATGGCTTAAATATTGAGATTTCCGGCATGGAAATTCATTCTGAAAAATATCAACTCTAACATCGGGTGGCAACGGTCGAACACTTTCTCTGCTAAATGCACAATAAGGGAACGGGGTATAGGGTATGGATTTTAGGTGGTTTAGATGGGGGTAAGTAGTACCTTTTTGTTAATTGAATTGATTATTAGAAGATTAGAATAAAGAGTGAGATAATTAGATGCGGTAATAAAACGGTAATTTATGGAAAAAATGACGGCGCGTTACCTTTTTGTTACTGCTTTTTCTTGTCTAAGAGAGTTGGGAAACATAACTTTGCCATCGGATTCGCGAACTTCCGGAGGATTCGTGCCCGATCTTTCCCAACTCAGTTACTAACCGTCTCTCTCGGGCACAAGAGACACAAACCCTCAATAATCTATGAATGGAACGTTACGCAGTATTGCGTCCCCAACCATGAGAAAATCCCTACTTAAACAAATCTCTGTTATGTTGGTTATAGTCGTAGGGTCATTTTCAAGCTTGGCAACTAGTGCCCAACGAACCTTGGTCACAATCCCAGACATGCAGACAGCCGTCCTCAAAACTGAGGCTGTGAAACAATTTAAACCGGAAGCAAAGAGTTTCGATCCCAAACAAACACCTCGTTTCAATGTGAAAGAGGAGGAAGTTATGCACACCGTGACGCTGAAAGCAGTTTACGATCTTAATGAATATAGGCATACAATGCAATGTGGCATTCTGAATAAAGATATCGTTCAGTATCCTATTTTTGACGAAAATGGGATAGCATCAGTGAAGCTTCCGGAAGGTATATACTGTGTAAGTATTTTGTTCGATCCTTCTTATACAAGTACAATGGAACGCAAGATTCCCAGAATGGTTATCGTAGAGAACATTAACGTAGATAGTGATATAACTGTCGAATTAAATCCCGACATGGCAACCTGCCTTGTGGATTTCCAACCTCTTTTACCTAATGGTGAGTGTATGTCGTTACCATCTTTGTGGTATAATCCTGAAACAGATGAATTGGAGGTTATTCCAGGTAATACAAAAGAAATAGCTGTTCTTAATATTACATGGCATAAAGAGTATGGAATGCTGTATTCATATGGTGGTAGTTCCAACTTTACTGGTGGCATATCTAACATATTTGATCAAGGCTCCTTATATATCAATCCACTTTCAGCTGACATATCAATTTTTAGTGGGACTTTCGCCACTACAGATCAAGATGGGTATTATTTAACAATGATGAATCCGATAAAGAGTATCCAAAGTTCACAAAAGGGTGAATGGAGCACGGATTACTCTTCCAACTGTATAATTTCAACTGCTCATACAGAGATGTTTGATAAGATTCCGGATGCTGCGTGGGAAGTAATACCCAAAAGTATGCTTACCGTTGACTTCGTTTATCCTAACGGTGAAAAATTTTTCATGCCAATCGGTATGGATTCCAATGGTTTTGAAATAAGAGCAGCTGGATTATTCTTTGATAATCAGCTTCTAAAAGCCGCACTTACCGGATTTGAGACAGACGCTGCCACAGAAGTCTGGGAGAAAGATGAGGAAGGCAATGATGTTCTGGCGGGATATAATTATACAGGGACTTATATGCCTACATTTTTTTTCACAGAAGAAGGAGTACAAGATTTTGTCTCATTGCCAATGGATACCGGATTGGTAACAACTGAAGAAATTACTTATGATTTTGGAACTCCAAATGATTGGTATTCCTTCTATAATGATGAGATAATAGGAAAGTTTGGTGATTCGCAACCGATTGCATGTTTTAACTGGCGTCCTTATTA
>CAZQSD010000120.1:5136-10289 GCA_964595885.1 uncultured Sangeribacter sp. | reverse complement strand
AACACGAAAGTAGGAGATAAACACCTATGATTAGTGTTTACCTCCTACTCGATTTTAAGAATTTGTTTCAAATCTGATTAACGGAATCTGCGGTTGCCTTCAAGTTTGGGCTTACCGGAATTCTCAGCCTCAGCTTTCTTATTCTCTCTCTTGATGATATTGTAGGCAATCGGGGCTGCACAGAAGAGTGAGCAGAATGTACCTACAATCACACCGAAGATCATTGCGAATGTAAAGCTGCGGATTGTGTCGCCACCGAGGAAGAAGATACAGAGAAGCACGAGCAATGTCGAGAACGATGTCATGATCGTACGTGTAAGAGTGGTGTTAAGACTCTTGTTGAATGTAAGGTATCTGTCTTCTTTCGGATAAAGCTTCATCATCTCGCGCACACGGTCGAACACTACCACCGTATCGTTGATCTGATAACCGATGATTGTCAACACGGCTGCTATGAACGACTGGTCAATCTCCATAGAGAAAGGCAGGAAGCCCCAGCAGATGGAGTAGAAGCCGATGATAAGGAAGGCGGTAAGAGCCACTGCACACACAGCGCCTACTGAGAACGCGATGTTGCGGAAACGGAGCAAAATGTAGAGGAACATGCAGACCACTGCGATACCTACTGCCCAGAATGCGTCACGGCGCATATCGTCTGCCACTGACGGACCTACCTTCTGGATTGAAATGATGCCTCGGCTTTCGTCAGCGATAGTGAATGCTGTCTCATCCATGACTTTGCCGTCAGCTCCGGTCAGCTCCGGTTTCAGGTTGGCATATAGAAGGCCTGTGATTTCCTTGTCAACATTGGCATCTTCCGCGTCAATCTTGTAGTTGGTGGAGATACGCACCTTTGACGGGTTGTCGATAGTGATCACACCTACACTGACAGTCTTGTCGTCTGCTTCTTTCTGAAGTACGTCGAGAAGGCGTGCCTGAATGTCAGACGGCTCTACGTTTTTGTCAAACTGAACCACATAGTTGCGGCCGCCGGAGAAGTCAATACCCTGATTCATGCCGCGTATTGCGAGCGATGCAATGGAGATTACAATGAGGAACAACCACACACAGGCTGCGCCTTTCCACTTGCTAAGGAAGTTGATATTGGTGTTGGCAAGGAAGTTACGGCTGATGCTGGTGTCGAATGTCATGTTGGCGCAGCGACCGTTCTTGGTGATAAGGTCGAAGGCCACGCGAGTGAGGAACACCGCTGTGAAGAATGAGCAGACAAGACCGATGATGAGGGTAGTGGCAAAGCCCTTGATAGGACCTGAACCGAAGATAAGGAGGATCACACCGGTGATGATTGATGTGAGGTTTGAGTCGAAGATAGCGGAGAAGGCATTGCTGTAACCTTCAGAGATGGCCTGACGCAGCTTCTTTCCGAGGCGCAGTTCCTCTTTGGTGCGCTCGAAGATAAGCACATTGGCATCGACCGCCATACCGAGGGCGAGCACTATACCTGCGATACCAGAGAGAGTCAGCACAGCCTGGAAAGATGCGAGGATACCCAATGTGAAGTAAAGGTTAAGCATCAAGCCAACGTTGGCTACAAGGCCGGGCACTACGCCATAGATGGCGATCATGAAGATCATCAGAAGCACGAGGGCCACAATGAAGGAGATGAAACCTTGCTGAACGGCTTCTGCACCGAGGCTCGGGCCGATCACGTTGTTGCTGACCACTTCTACTTTGGCGCTCATCTTGCCTGACTTGAGCACGTTTGCAAGGTCATTGGCCTCTTCCGGTGTGAAGTTGCCGGTGATCTGTGAGCTGCCGCCTGTGATTTCGTTATTTACATTCGGGAATGAATAGACATTGTTGTCAAGCACGATTGCGATGGGGCGGCCGATGTTGTTGCGGGTGATGGTTGCCCATGCCTGCGCACCGGCATCGTTCATACGCATGTTGACCATGTTGCCTTGCATGTTGTCATACTCGCTGGTAGCCGATACGACTGCATCGCCTTCAAGAGCTGCCTCGCCTTTGAGGGCCACGAGCTCATAATAAGGAGTGGTGCGGTCTTGGCCGTTGGCTTTCTTCATCACGTTGCCCTGTGCGTCATACACTGGGAAATCGATTGGCTTCACTGTCCAGACTGCCGAGAAATCGCTTGGAAGCTTCTGCTTTGCAAGGGGGCTGGAGAGGATGCTGTCTACGAGGGCACGGTTCTGAGGAGTCACCATACCGATAACGGGGCTGCCGGCACGCTGCGGACCGCCAAGGAGCTCTATGAGGTTGGTGTGGTTGATTGTGTCCTGCTGTGCCCATATCTGAGCGAAGCTGTTGAGGTCGTTTGCCACCTCATTATAGTTATATACCTCAAAGAATTCGAGGTTGGCTGATGACTTGAGAAGGTCAGTCACGCGCTCCGGCTCTTTCACGCCCGGAAGCTCAAGAAGGATCTGGCCATTCTTGTCTTGAAGTTTCTGAATGTTGGGGGCCACCACACCAAATTGGTCGATACGGGTGCGGAAGATGTTGAATGCAGCGTCAACCTGACTGTCAATCTGTTTCTGGAGAGCTTCTTCTACCTCTTTATTGGATGAGTTGCTCTTTATTTTGCCGAGGAACTCACCTTCGCGTGAGAAAAGGCCTGCCATCGCGCCCGGCTGGATGAATGAGGCGAAGCGGGAAATGAAATCCTTGTCGCTTCCCTTTACGCCTTCTGCCTGAACTTTGGCGATTGTGGCGTTGATTTCACGTAGCTGCTGGTCACCTGAGGCATACTGGCGGAGAATGTCGGGCACTGATATTTCGAGCACCACGTTCATACCTCCCTTGAGGTCCAGACCGAGACCCACTTCGAGCTTGCGCACCTGATTGTAGGTGTAGCCGAGATAGACTTTCTCTTTGTCTATCGAGTCGTTGAATTGCTTAAGATTTTGTTTGTAGACATCATTGGTTACGTCATTTGTCTTAGCCATCATTGCGGCATATTCCTCTGCCTTTTTCTCATAATGAGAAGTGACGAAGGAGAAAGAGATATAAAATCCGCAAATCAGGATCAAAAGGACGGCAATGGTGCTGATAAACCCTTTGTTCTGCATTTTTTGTTGGTTTTATTGTTGTTTGTATTGTGTCAGGTTAACCACACAAAGCCGCGCTCCGCGCGACTATATGCTTTTTCAGCTTGCAAATATAGTTCAAATTTTTCACCTAAACTGCAAAACTTATCCTAAAAATGGTGTTTTTATCTTTTTTTAGGCAAAAACCGAGGTCTGATGAGTGATTCAATCAAAAATAATTGCTACTTTTGACCCCGAAATGAGACAATCCCGCAGAAATACAATTTTCCTTCTTTGGGCGCTTGTGGCTGTCGGCATAATGGCATCCTGCGCCTCCATAGGCAATCCTTCCGGTGGCCCGCGTGATGAGGATCCTCCTGTTTTCGTCAGGTCAAATCCTGCTCCCGGGGCTGTGAATGTGCATCGCGATAAAATCGTGATCGAGTTTGATGAAATTGTCAATGTCAAAGACGCTTTCACTAAGGTGGTGGTGTCGCCGACATCCAAATCCGTGCCCCGGGTGTCATCGTCGGGCAGGAGAGTGACTGTGCAGTTTACCGATACCCTTAAGCCCAACACTACATACACTATCGATTTCGCCAACGCCATCGAGGATAACAATGAAGGCAATAAGCTTCAAGGATTCACTTATTCTTTCTCTACCGGTCCTGAGCTTGACACCCTTCAGATTTCAGGCATGGTGCTTTCTTCCGATGCCCTTGAACCGCAGCAGGGGATGCTGGTTGGTGTGCATTCTAATCTCTCTGACACGGCTTTCTCCACCCTTCCCCTTGAGAGAGTGGCCAAGACTGATGACAGAGGGCGTTTCTCCATACGTGGGCTTGCCCCGGGTGACTATCGGCTTTTTGCCTTGGCTGATGTTGACAACGACTATAAACGTGCCAATCCGGAAGAGGCAATGGCGTTTTATGACTTTACAATCTCCCCTACATCTGACCGCATCACGGCAACTGACACTGTCTTCAATCTTCTTACAGGGGAAGTTGACACCGTGCTGACACGTGAGAGGACACGTTTCCTGCCCAACGACATATTGCTGCGTTCTTTTGAAAGCGACTATAGACAGCAATTCCTTCAGAAATATGAACGTGTGGATTCTACGCGTGTAAAGCTGATCTTTAATGCCCCTGCCGATTCCCTGCCCAAACTCGACTTGGTAGGGATTGATGGTTATAAGGATTGGTATATCCTGGAAAGGTCAGCGAAAAATGATACGCTGACTTATTGGCTTCTCCCTCAGCGTATAGTGTCGGAAGACAGTCTTCGCCTGGCGACAACCTATATGCGTCCTGATTCAGCCCGGAATCTTGTGTGGGGCACCGACACCTTACGTTTCTTCTTCCAGCGTCCGAAAGTGAAAGCGAAAAAAGAAGACAAAAAGAAGAAAAAGGAAGAAGAGGAGGAGGTGATGGATTCCCTGCCTCCGAAACCCAAGCCTCTTGACATGAAAGTGCTGACCAGCAACACTCATGAGGTGTATCAGCCATTGGTGGTTGAGTTTGCCACTCCTCTGACTCATCTTGACACTGCCGCATTCCATTTGGAGACCATGATTGATTCCGTCTGGAAGCCAGTTGCCAAGGAATGGCGCCCTCAGCCTGTTGATTCCGTCAATCCGCGCACGCTGAAGATTGAATACCCCTGGGAGTTTGCTACTGAGTATCGTCTTACTGTCGATTCATTGGCGGCAACCGGTATATATGGACTGGTTACAGACCCCTTTGAACATAAGTTTAAAGTGAAACCGGAAGAGGAATACTGTGCCTTGTCGTTTACCATAACTAATTTTGTTGACACAGTCCCGGCTTTTGTGGAGCTTCTGAATGCGTCTGATGTTGTTCAGCGACGTGAGCCGGTGATAGATGGGAAGGTCACGTTCAATTATCTGCCTGCAGGCAAATATTATGCCCGTATATTTGAGGATTTCAATGGCAATGGTCTCTACGACACGGGAGATTTTGCATTAAACCGTCAGCCTGATGTAGCTTACTACTATCCCAAGATCGTAAATCTGAAGAAAAACTGGGATAAGGCTGAGACGTGGAACGTGTTTGAGACTGCTATTGACCTTATGAAACCGGAGACTTTGAAGAAGAATAAGCCGGAGGCAGACAAGCGTAACCG
>CAZQSD010000120.1:0-5036 GCA_964595885.1 uncultured Sangeribacter sp. | reverse complement strand
ATTGAAAATTTGCATAAAATCTTACACTTATTATATGGCAGGTATCTACATTAATAGAGTGAGGACTCCCTCAATAATTGAGGCTGCTAAATACTTCCTTTGATTTAACCGATATATGTCCGTAATATATTCCGGACCTGATTTGCCCTCAGTTAACGGAGTCGAAATCAAAAACTTCCACTCCGCTTTCACAAGACTTTAATATTCCGATTAATAATCTATTGGCTTGAAAAGAATACTTTTGTAACTTTGTACCCAAACTCATATTGCAAAAGCAAGGAAAGTAAAAATATATACATAACGATTTAATAGCAGTATTGTAATTGGCTACTAATAAAAACGCGCGGTTACGTTACGAAGCACTTGATAAGTGTTTTAGTAACTATTCTCGTAAATTCTTTATAGAGGATTTGCAAAAAGCTGTATGTGACTATCTGAAAGCACAGTTAAGTGAAGATAAAACTGTGAGCAGACGACAGATATATGTAGACATAGCAGAAATGAAGACTTCTCCTAATATGCAGGCTCCTATTAAGGGTTATTGGGATGGTCAACGCAAATATTATAGATATGGTGAGCCGGGATTTTCCATTGTAGACCTCACCGATGATGAACTTACAAAACTTGAGGCAACTGTAAACATGCTTGCCTCATTTCGGGGTATGCCACAATTTGATTGGATGGTTAATATTATTAAGAAGCTACAAAAGAAATATAAGGCCAAACCTAATGATAAAACTATACTTTCGTTTGATTCTAATATTGACTTACAAGGTATTGATCAATTTAAAGAGTTGTTTGAATATATAGTAAATGAACAGCCCATTAGAGTTACATATTCCCCTTTTCATAAGCCACCGTATGAAACTATCATTCATCCATACTACTTGAAACAGTATAATAATAGGTGGTATCTACTTGGATTATCAAATGAGTATAATACCATCTCTGTATTTCCATTAGATCGTATTATAAAATTTGACTATACCGACACTCCCTTTATTAAAGATAACATTATCGTAGATCCTGACGAATACTTTTATGATGTGATTGGGGTTACTATTCCAAAGGGAAAACATTTGGAAAAAGTAGTTCTGCGATTTAGTGAACATAGATATCCGTATGTGACTGCCAAACCTATCCATCCCTCACAGCAAAAAAATGATTCCAATAGAACTATTACACTTAATTTATTACCAAATCGAGAATTAATAGCCACGATTCTCAGTTTTGGTAAAGATGTTGAAGTATTAGAACCTCAATCAGTTAGAGATGAAATTACCACTATTCTTGAAGAATGTTGCAAAAATTATGGACTTTTGAAGAATGACTGCAAAAGTCCCTTGTAATTTTGCAGCGTAAAACAAATCTAAATCTTTTATCTTATGCTCCATACCAACTCAACTTCCGCAACTCTATTTCTCAACGTCGCAGAAATTCTTCTTCCAGCAAACTGGGAGAAAGAAACTGGAGGTGATGCCTTCGGCAACGTTTTCAATTTTAAAAACTTTGCAACAGACTGGGAATCGATCTACTGGTCACCATCTGATTCAGATTATAGGTATATTAAAAATCAGAAAGGAATGAGGAAGTTAACCTCTCCTACACTCCTTATCACCTCTAAACAAGATAAAATGGTATATGTGCTTGCCACCACTGACAAGCCTGTGTATATCACAACTGAATATGAAAAACACCCTGATTTCGGATACCTTATGGCATTCGGACTCTCCCCATATTCTTCTCCTGAGTACATGTTCTATTGTTGTAAATATGGTATTTGGAAAGATTTGCTTGAGCGCCGAATAAATAAATATGATGAAGTCCATAATTGGAATAATGTGGGTGCGATTGGATATGATGCCAAACTTGGGGAAATAAGATTTACCCCCGAGGATATTGTACGTAATCTTGGCAAGGTTTCAATTCCAACAATTATTGAGCAAGAGCAGCTTGTAAGAAATGCCCAAAAACATGATAATAAAATCCACCTGATCAGCTCACAGACCTTTGAAGTGAATGATCTAATGAGGTGTTATACACGTGAAGCATCCCTATTTCATCATGCAAGTAACATGGGATTATTAACTGAATTATATCGTCTTGCAGCTGGTAAGCAGGCAAATCTTGAGGTGCTTCATTTACTGAGTCAATATGAATTCCAACCAAACATATTGAATGAAACAGAAATGACGTTTCTTACTGAGAATCTTGACAAAGTGATTGATCAAGTATTGTTATCTAATGATATGGCAAAACAACGTGCAGAAGGATTTATCCAACCACAAGAGTTAACAGACTTGATGTGCTACCTTGTGTCATTCCCGGAAGATGTAACGGTGTATAATCCCTTTGCAGGTGCTAATTCATATGGCCTAAAGCTTCATAATCCTATTGTTGGGGACGAAATTAATCCTATAAATTGGGCAATCGGACAGATTCGTTTGCTTGCAAATGAGGCGGAAAAAAGAGTTGACATTACATTGAGAGATTCTTTTATTGAATTAGGTTCAGATAAAAAATATCCTGCTATCATGGCTTCGCCGGCATATCTATACGCAGAAGGACAGGAAATTAACGATATCATCAGTAGACTTTATGCAAAGCTCGAAGAAGGTGGTACTATGGCGTGTGTAGTAACAACAAGATTTCTGTATACCAAGAATAAAGTGGCAACCCAAATTCGTGAGTTACTTATCCACGATCATGCTATCAAAAGTGTTATAATGCTACCCTCTAATATATTTACAGGTACCTCTATACCACAAGCTATACTTATTCTAAGTAAGGATGGAAAAAATAGTGAAATTAAATTTGGCGATGCTACTAAACACACGCGCTTTGCAAAAAATGCTTATCGAACTACTACACTTGACTTCAAAAGTTTTATTGAGGCGTTTGAAAATGATATTGATGTCCTTGATAGTGATGAGGTAGATGATGAAGACACCGGATGTGAAATTCCCTATTCTGAGCTTATTGGATCGGATTTAAGGCCATCCATTTATTTGGCTCATAAACCACAAGCTGGAATTTCTCTTTCTGAACTTGCAACCACTCTTCCTGAGTCAATAGGTGTGGATATTAAGCCTACGCATTATATTACTAATACCTCAATTCCGGAGGCACTGCATTATAAATCATTTATGCCCGCTAAAACTGTGAATCCTCAAATTTCAAACGATCTAAGCTATGTGGTTATTGAGGATAATGCTGTTATATTAACTATGGTAAATGGTAAACTTCGGACGGTTTACACTGATGAGTTTGTAGGAAGGATTGCATTCCCTACTGGTACTATGAAGGTACTTCATCCTTGGAATAGAGATAATGCAAAATATCTTGCAGCACTTTTGGTATCAGATTTGGTCCCGGAACAAATTCAAGCTCAATTGAATGGTGCAGTTATCCCTAATTTCAGTCAGCTGGATTTATCTAAGGTTACTGTACGTGATGTTGTGACCTCAAAAGAACGCGAACGGATTATTGAAGATGTTATCTCATCGGAGGTAGATGATATGAAAAATGAAAAAGACCTAAAACTTGAACGTCTTAAAATAGAACTCCGTACTACTCGCCATGCAATGGCTCAAAATTTATCAGCTTTACGAATTAATTGGTCAGAATTTGAATATTTTATGCATTCAAACGACAAGGAGGTGAAGTTATCTGATATGATCGGAGAGAGAAATCCAATATCGGTACAAAATATGATGGCATGTATCAAATCTTCCATAAGGAAGATTGGTTGCCAAATTGATTTTCTAAAACTTGAGTATATGAATTGGGGAGAGCCTGAATATATTGACCCATACATACTTATTAACCAATATATAACTGATAATACACATATACGTTTCAAAATGGTAAATGTTGGTAATAAAAACTGTACACTTTATTATGATGAAGAATCTGACTCACCTAATATGGGTAAAAGATTCGTATCAAAATTGTTTAGGGCACCAGTCCAGAAGATTCATCGTATTTTTGACAATATAATAGCAAATGCAGATGCGCATGGCTTTACTGATTCAAACCGAAAGGATTATTGCATTCTATTTGATTGGGAAAGCAATGATGAAGGAATAGTTATTACTATTGCTAATAATGGTACACCACTATTAGACGGTGTTACAAGTGAGAAGGTATTGTCTCGGGGTTTTACAAAGACCTCAAACCACAGTGGTAACCATACGGGATTAGGAGGCTTTGAAATAAAAGAACTCATGGAAGGTATTGGTACAGTGAAAATTAAATCTCAGTTGGACAATGAATTTACAGTAGTCTATCAATTAACTTTCACTGATATAACTATCGAAAATATAAATATATTTTAAACAAAGATATGGCTGCATCAAAGATAAAAGTATTGTGGGTAGAGGACGATCTTGAAATCGTTGATGCCTATCAACGTCAAGCAGCTCGCTTCAATCTCTACTTAGAACATTGTCCATATTGGGAAATAGCAGAGGATAAATTAATATCAGAATTTGATACTTGGCAAGCTATTATTCTTGATGCCAAATGTCCTCTCCAAAGTACTAATGTGGATGAAGCAGATGTTTTTCTAGCGAATGCAATTGACAGAATAAGAGATATTTGTTCTGAACGACGAAGAAGTATACCTTGGTATGTCCTTTCAGGGGATGCCGAACGAGATATAAGTCGTATAATACCTCCATCACGTCTTAAATGGGATAGTGATTGGGATAAGAAGGTTGGACGACCATTCTATTCAAAGCTCAAAGAGATACTTTATGAAGATAACATTATTCCCGAAAGTGAGTATTTATTAGTTCACATTAAAGATCAGGTTATTAACTATAACTCTGAATTAAATTTGCGATATAATCATTATCCGGATGTCTTTAAGGCTTTATCAAGATTAGTTGAAAAGGGGGTCAATAAAGAAGTGGAACAATACCTTATAAACCTTCTCTCTCCAATCCATTTCAAAAACGTGGATAAGAAAGAATACAATAGACGATATGGATTACTACGTTTAATGATAGAACATATATTTCGCCACATGTGTG
>CAZQSD010000119.1:0-10333 GCA_964595885.1 uncultured Sangeribacter sp. | reverse complement strand
CCGCCACGACTGTCGCAGCCATACCAATTATATTCTTCATCGTCGAAATAATTGAAAAGGCCGATTACCCTGACAGCATTCACACTGTTATAGCAACCGTGAAAAGCCTGATAGAATTTTGTCGGCATTCCGGGACGTCCCTGGTCAGAACTCTGGAAACCTTGATAGCCCACCTCGTCAGCTATGAACGGGCCGTCAAGCACGGTGTTTTCCGGACATGCGAAAAGTTCGTCAACGGTGACGCGCATCGGCACACGCCATGTGGTTGATTCCAAAGTGACCCGGCTTTTACCGGACTCGATTGCCTGACCTGAATAAGCCTTTGGCATGAGAGGAGCCGCCTGGAGCGACATAGCTCCGATCAGCGACAACGCCAAGTAAAAATGTTTCATTTCCATAGATTATTGGTTAGGATGAATGAATGTGATTTTGTTGCAAAATTATCTTTATGTTATGGAATAGACAAATTTATTATTGCCAGATTCATGAATCTACATGATTTTGCAAGTGTTGTTCCCTGTTTCTGTCAACTATTGACATTTTACGGAATATGGAGGGACTGAGTCCTGTGGCTTTGCGGAACACACTTGTAAAGGAAGATTGCGACTTAAACCCTACGCTTTCCCCGACAGCGGCGACTGTATAATTGGAAAATTCCTCATCTGCCAGTCGCTCCATAGCGAGGCGCACGCGATAATCGTTGACATAGCTGCTGAAGTTTTTTCCGAAGGCGGCATTGATGGTCTGTGAAACATATTTGGTGTTTGATTCCACGCGCTCGGCAAGCATGTCTAAAGAGAAATCCGGCTCGCAATACACCTTGTCGGTTTCCATCAGACGCTCGATTTTCTCTGCAAGCTCGCTTCTTTGTTCCTCTTTAAGATTACTTGAGCTGTATTTTCTCTCTTCTTCTTTGCGTGCGAGATCTCGGTTGATCTCATATAGGC
Source organism: uncultured Sangeribacter sp. (assembly GCA_964595885.1). Taxonomy (GTDB): domain Bacteria; phylum Bacteroidota; class Bacteroidia; order Bacteroidales; family Muribaculaceae; genus Lepagella. Next base: position 9,386 of record CAZQSD010000119.1, on the reverse strand, counting down.
TCTGATAACTCCGTTTCAGATTACGGTTCTGCCAGAAGAAAACCCAGAGGACAGCCCCTACCACCAGCAGCCCGGTCACTACTCCTAAAAGCAATCTGCGTTGTTTCTTTATAAGTTTTTCGCTTGCTTCTTTCTCTTTGTGGAGACTCTCTATCTTATTTGCCACCTTGCGGGCCTCATATTGAAACTGCACCTGCTTCACTGCGTCAAACTCACGCTCGTTGCCAAGCGAATCACGTAGCTCAAGATAGCGGAAACGGTAGTCTTTGCCCAACTCCGGATTTCCATGTCTGTAGTAGTAATCTGCCATGTCGGCCAGGAGATTCGGGAACATGCTCAGGATGCCGTTGCTTTCCGCGCTTTCCTCACACGCTTTCAGATAATAAAACATGGAATCTGTTCTTCCTTTCCGGCCATATCCCTCATAGAGGTGCTGCTGCGCGGAGCATAGGTAGCGGGCACTTATATCATGGGTCTTTGCAAATTGCTCCGCTGCCCGCAGTTTTGTGATTGCCTCATTGTCGCGGTTCTCGCTTCCCAGCACCAGTCCCTCTAAGAATAGATCAAGAAAGCGCGTCACTGCATTTGGCTTATAGCCGGATGCCCGTGCCAGTTCAAGATAATGTCTGGCTTCGGGAGCATTGCCGATGTAAGTGCTGAAGCCTGCCAGATTGAACAGGGTGCGTATGCGCAGCCCCTCTTGCATTGGCTGGCTTTGGTCAAGTGCCAGCTTATAGTAATATATCCCTTGCTCGTAATCATTGATTGAGGAATAGACATTGCCGATATTCTTATAAAATTCACCGGCATATTGACGTTGCATGACCGGGTCGGTCTCGCAGAGCATCAGCCCCGTTACATAATAGTCTAATGCTCCCGGATAGTGGCATTTGCGCATCAGCACGTCTCCTGCTCCGACGAAGGCTTTAAGCCTTATTGAATCGGCGGCTGTCTCTTCTCCCTCACGTTTGCATATGGCCAGATACAGCGTCAGGGCGCGGCTATTGTCTTGAGCCACATACGCACTGTCGGCCATACTTAGAAGCCGGATAGCATCTAAATTTGCCGTTTCTGCATAAAGTCGGTCAGTATCTTCCGGATTTTCCGCGTGTGTAATTATAGCCGATATGAGAGAAATCAATAATAACAGCCAGACACATTTCATCACTTTGTCATTTTGGGCATAAAATTAATAAAAAGATTGCTAATCCCCAAATCCAGCATGAGGATCAGCAATCTTTAAATAGGTGATCTGATTGTTTGATTATCTTTTGAGATTGATGCCTACCTCGATTTTGGTAGTGGAATCGATTATTTCCGGCAGCGACTGAAGAATGGTCGGAAGCATGTCGGCCATGCCTCCCATGTTGGGATCTTTCCTTGCCTCTTCAACAATACTGTTTACAAAATCTTCGTCAGCCAAGAGAGGGGCCACAGCCTTGAGAAGGGGAAGCAGTGTCTCTGTGGCAAGATAGAAGCTCATGGTGTCAGCATCCTCATTCATCTCACCCTCGGCATTGGCTATTGCTTTTCCGTAGTTTACCGGAATGCCCTGAGATAACATCGGAATAACCTGCTGCATCAGATTTTCTACAATCATTGAAACATCGGCAGCACGTGTTGAACGTCCCTTTGTGGCGGCAACAGTGTTGGCAATGATAGCGGCCGGATTGAGGAACAGACGAAGATTTCCTTCAGATGTGATGACGTATTGAGCTATGCCCGCAGGTGACTTGATTACACCTTTAGTCAGATCTTTGGTGTCAAGATACTCTGCCGTGACATTGCCATCTTCTGAGAAAGTCACGCTTTTCAGCACTGTGGTCAGCATCTCTATTGGCGACACCATATCTTCGCCGTTGCTGATTATAGGCATTACTAATGTCATGCCGACAATAGTCTCTATGGGCATAGGCCATCCGGGGATGATCTCAATTCCTTTTTCAGATTCCCATATTACACGGGCCACGTTATACATATTGGGTTCTTCTGTGCCCCAGTCCGGATTGACTTCATATAGTTCAGGTAAAGTCCAGGTGCCTGCGAGCGATGCGTTTTTGAGCTTTACGTCTGTGAGATTAAACTCAAATGTGTCGGCAGTGGCTGTGCCGGAATATGAGTATGTGCAGTAGTCAGTTTCGCCTTTTCCGTCGAAAGTGCAATTATCGGCATCTCCTTTAAGTTCCACCGGTATCACAACTGCAGGTGAGCCTGGGAGAACTCCGGCAGTGGGAAGTGAAAGTGCGGGCTGGTCATTTTCTGCTTTTGTAAGGGCATCCATGATGGTAGACATGTCAAGAGGCTCACCGGCTAAGGTCACTGTGGCTGTTCCGTCGGCAGCCGGGGTGAAGGTAGCGGTTTTCCCGATAAGCGGGCTGCCATTGAAATTGAGGGTGAGACCTTCAGCAGTGGTATAGGTTTTCTCTTCCAATGAGCTTCCGGGAGCAATCACCGGGTCATCGTCATTGCTACATGAAGCAAATGTTGCCATGAGTCCTGCAATTGCCAGGGCATGAATAAATCTAAGTTTCATTAGGGTTTTAATTAAAATAATAAAAGGTTATATGGTATTTTTTTCAAAAAACTGCGCAAAGTTAATGAATTTTATATACAAATTGGTTAAATAGGAACAAATTTTAAGAATAATATTGTTATTATATTTAATTTATTGGTCAAATAGGTGTATTTTTACACTTTATTTGGTTGCTTGATGTTAAATTTATTTAATAATTTGTTATAAGTAAAGAATCTATGGAAGGATGAGCTGCTGTCCAACAGGGTTAGGCTTTTTTAGATTCTGAGACGACATAATGTAAAAAGACCATATTTTATACAATATAAACCCAACAAAGACAATGAAATTTTCAGAATTGGCAATTGTCATTTTTGCGGCTACCGCCGCCGTTTCGTGCATAAGGCAGGAGCCTTTGAATGCGGAATGCGATATTTTAGCGGTCACGCTTCCCGGCGATGTGCTCAACAGGCAGCCGGTAATTGATAACAATAAGGTGACATTGATTGTTAAGAGCGATGTGTCGCTCATGGCTCTCGCTCCTGAATTTGAACTGACTCCCGGTGCCACTATTGAGCCGGCGAGTGGCACAGTGCGTAATTTCCTTGTTCCTCAGACGTATGTCGTGACTTCCCAAGACGGGGAATGGAGCAAAGAGTATGTTGTTACGGTTGAGAAAAACAACACTATAAATCTTAACTATAGTTTTGAGAATGTGCGTGTTGTCACGGCTCTCGGGGGAGCTTGTTCCTACGATGTCTTTTATGAGGTAGGGCCTTCCGGCAATGAGACGATGGAGTGGGCAAGTGCCAACAAAGCATATGCCCTGACTTTCCAGGCCTCCACTCCAAATACTTTCCCCACCTATCAGGGTGAGGATGGCGTTAGTGGATACTGTGCTGTATTGGTGACCCGCTCTACCGGTAGCTACGGTCAGAAGCTCGGCAAGCCGATAGCTTCCGGAAATCTTTTCATAGGTAAATTCGACATGACGGAGGCAATCGCCCGTCCGTTGGAGGCAACCCATTTTGGTGCGCCATTCAATAACATACCCTCTCAGTTCAGTGGTTATTATAAGTATGCGCCCGGTGAGACCTACTGTGAGCCGGATGCTGACGGTAATCTTGTGCCTGTTCCGGGTGTGACCGATACCTTCAGCTTGTATGCCGTGTTGTTTGAGACTGAGCCGGGCCACGAGTGGCTTGACGGCACTAACGTTTTGGCTGCTGATAATCCCTACATAATTTCAACTGCTGAGATTCCTGATCCACACGCTTCAGAAGAATGGGTGGAATTTTCTGTTCCCTTTACTTTGCGTCCGGGAAAGAAGATAGATCATGAAAAACTGAAAGAGGGTAAGTATAGCATTGCGGTGGTGATGGGCTCAAGTAAGGAAGGCGACCGTTTCTGTGGTGCCTTAGGCAGCACGCTTAAAGTGGATGAGGTCTCGATCACATGTATTGCGGAATCTGAAGTTGAATGATCAGAAAGTAATGACAATGAAAAAGATAATATTGATAGTCGTTGCCTTCATAACATTTGGAGTGAAGGGAGTTATGGCTGAGGACAACGGTGGTGGAGTAAAGGATTTTTTCAAAAGTCTGGAATATGAGGTAAATGCGGGCACCAACATTGGTGGTGCGTCGCCGATACCGCTCCCTGCGGAGATTCGTAAAATCAATTCTTATGATCCGGAATTGAATCTCCAGATTGGTGCTACCGTTAGGAAGTGGTTTGGTCCGGAAGAGAAATGGGGTGCCGGAATTGGTGTGAGATTTGAAACCAAGGGCATGAAGACCCGTGCCACTGTAAAGAACTATGGCATGGAGATAATTGACAATGGCAAGACCCTTAAAGGCCGTTGGACCGGAAAGGTGCAGACCAAGTATCATTCACAGCAACTCGTGGTGCCTCTTACAGCTTTTTATAAACTCAGCAAGCGTGTTACCTTTAATGCCGGCCCGTATCTGGCGTATGCATTCAGCAATGATTTTGACGGTTATGTCTACGACGGTTATCTGCGTGAAGGTGATCCTACAGGCAATAAGATAAGCTTTGATGCCGATTCGCGGGCTTCTTACGACTTTGGTGATGAGCTTAGGAAATTTCAGTGGGGTATGCAGTTAGGTGTCTCGGTATTGGTCTACAAACAGCTTGCCGTCAATGCCAATCTTGAATGGGGTTGTAATGACATCTTTAAGTCATCATTCAAGACCATCTCTTTCAACCTCTATCCAATCTATCTTAACCTCGGTTTCAGCTATGTTTTCTGATTCCGTTTGCCAGCGGCGATAGGAATAAACAATATAAGTGGCTGCGTAGAAAAGTGATCTGCGTAGCCACTATTGTGTATATTCAAAAAATGGAGGGGCCGATTGCATGGCTAATCAAAAAAATTATGTATTTTTGCGGAAAATTAAGACCCCTATTCTCATGCAGCGATCTTTCCACCATATTTTTCCCCTTTTCACGCTTATATTGGTACTGGCCTTATATTCAGCCCCGGATCTTCATGCGCAAGCTTCAGATGCAAAAAAGATTCAGGAGCTTATAAAGGAATGTTCCAGACTATCGAAGCAATTTAATTATACTGAAATAGAAAAACCGGCTCAGGAGCTGTTGGAGTTAGGCAAGAAGAACAATGACGAAATTGCTGAACTGCATGGAAATCTATATCTGGGACAGGTAGACCTTGTGCGTGGGGACGGACAAAAGGCATTGCCATTCTTCAAGCAGGCTTTGGTTCTTGCCGAACGAAATAATGAGGAACCGGTTATATGTGCCCTCTATAATTCTTTGGGAGTGTATGAGGCCAGTGTCAACGTGAATCCATATTTGGCTCAGTATTATTTCTTAAAGAGTCAGGATCTGGCGAAGAAAACTAATAACAAAAGGCAGGAAATAGTCTTGAATGTCAATCTGGCAGAATTGTCGATTCAGAGAAAGGATCCTAACGGATTGGTTTATGCTCTTCAAGGTTATGAGGGGGGCACTAAAAATGACATGCCGGAAATACGCAATAACAGTGCTGTGCAATTGGCTATGTTGTATCACTTGGAGGGTAATAATAAGGAATCGCTGAAATATTACGACATAGCCCTGGATCTATGTAAGAAGGACGATACAAAGCTTTTGGGGCAACTTTACAAATTGCGTTCGGAACTCTATCTGGATGCAACGGATTATGAAGAGGCCAAAAAATATGCTTTGCTTTCTATAAAGTATCTGACTGATAATTTGGTGACAGAACTTCCCGCTGCCTATCTGCAGTTGGCGAAGGTGGAGTATGCCAAAGGTGATTATCCATTGGCGGAAGATGCCTTGCGCCTGGCAATAGCGGCCTCTGACTCATCTTCATCACGCATGTGTGTGCCTGAAATATATACCCTGTTGGCAAACGTATGCAATGCACGTGGCAACACTTCTATGGCTTATGACTACATGCAGAAGGCAAAGGAGAGTTCGGACAGCATCAATCAGATTGCCCAGGAACAGATGCAGATGCAACGCGACATCATGCTGGAGAATGCTGAGAAAGAGAAGGCCGTGGCCACTAATCAATTAAACATCAAGCACCTGAAACGGGTAATTGTCATTATGGCAGTGTCTATGCTGATTTTGGCCATCCTTATATTCGTGCTTATAAGAAATTACAAGAGAATACAGAGACTTTATGACAGCATTGTGATGAAGAACCGCCAGCTTATGGAGGCGGAAGACAGACTATCGGAAAATGGAGTGTCGGATAACACTGTGACTTCAGACAATACATCTTCAGCGTTATCTGAAAAAAATGAGAATATCTTTCAGGAGGCTTGCCGCATCATGAGGGAGGAGCGCCTTTATGCCGACTCAACTTTCACGCGTGAACAATTGGTGGAACGTCTCGGCACAAATCGCACTTATCTGGCGCAGGCTATTCAGCAGCACACCGGTAGCAACTACACCCAGTGGATAAATTCCTGGAGAATAAAGGAGGCCATGAGGATTTTGTCTGACAAGACAAAATTTGATTATCCACTGAAGCAATTATCAGCTGATCTCGGATTTGGCACTGTGGCCACTTTTTATAAATGTTTTCAAGCTGAGACGGGCATCACACCGTCTAATTACCGTAAGTCGGTGAAACATCTTCCGGATGAGTAAATAATTGTATAATTCATTATAAATAAGCGTTATAAATATTTTTATATATTTGACAATTGTCAAATATATAAAAATATTGGCCGAATTATTTATTAATATGACAAATTGTCATACTTATAATGGAATTATTTTGCAAGGTCATAAAATGTGGTTTACTTTGCACTCGGAATGCTTCCGATCATGTGTCGTGCATACCCCGGTAACTAAACCTTAAAATAAATTTTTATGAGAAAACCGATTCTACTTTTAGGCATTGCAGGATGCCTGTCGTTGACATCAGCTGTGGCAGCAACTGGAGGATCATCTGCTGCTAATCCTTGGGTAATTAATCAGGATGTCCGGATTGAAAATCCATTATGTCCTCAGGCAATGACTGAGAAAAACGAAGCAATGGCGAATGCTTTCTTCACTACTAATCGAAACACTCCTTTTAAGGTGTCTGAGGCAGGTGATGAATATTTTGTAGCTGCTCAAAGTTATAAGAAGGATTGGACCTTTGTATACGAAGGTGGAGATGTGTTGACTTATCCAATGAGTATAAAGGTGGATGGTGACAAGGTTACTATGAACGGACTGTTTAATCTTGCTGCCCATTATTCATCCGGTTGGTCAGTATGTGAGGATTATGATTTCGAGGGCACATATGACAAGGAAGCAGGAACAGTCACAATACCTACTATCCCTGAATTCGATAAGGCAACTATTGTAGGTAGCATACAGAGTGGTTACTACTATGAGATGCTGGTAGCAGGCGTTGTTAACGAATATGGTCAGCTTGATACAGTTGACGAGCTTGTGTTCAATGTAATCGGTGACTTTGAGGCATTGGAGACAGATACGAGCTTCGGTATCATGAACTGTACCGCAGAGGGCAATATGGCAGGTATAGACAATATTTATCGTCGTTTCTACGCCACATTGCCTCAGAGTGAACCGAAGATTATCGCATTTAATGAAACTGTCAATATGGGCACCCAATATGCCACCATGACTTTGGAGAATGTCCTTACTGTGGTTAATGTCAGTGATACTGAGGTAAACTACTATGTAAATGTGGATTCCGAGGGAGATGTTTTCTCAGCTATCAACGAGATTGGCACAATCAGCCCTATGAGCAGTTATGATATTAATATGCTGTTCTCTCCATCAGAGGCAGGCACTTTCAGTGCAGATGTCACAGTCGAATGTGAGGGTGGTGTAGCTGATATGGATCCAGTTAATGTTACTTATGAGGGCACAGCTATACTGATGCCAGACTATTCCAAGATTGTAAAGGAAGGCGACTTCAAGTTCGGGACTACAATTGATTTCCCGTTTGAGCTTGTGACCCTTAACGACGGTACCATAGTGGCCAAGTCTTCGGTTGATGGCATGGTAAGAGGATCATCGCAGCTTATGGTAGAATTTGAGGTTGCAGACGAAGATCTTGCCACATTATCGTGGAAAGGTGAGGCTGTTATTCCCGTCTTAAACACTGCAGCCGTAGGTTATTTTATTGACGGTTCTGATACTCCGGCAGCGTCAATTATTGGAAGTGAAGACATCTCCAATTCAATACAGTTCGGTCCTGGAAAGCATTCCATCACATTCCAATGTGATAACTATACTGCTATAATAGACTGTGAACACTATATGTATCTCTATGATCTCGCTCTTGTTGCCGAACATGCTGAGGCAAATGCCGTAACTGTTGAGAATCCCGATCTTAACTTAGGCAACCAGCTTATAAAGACCGATACCGGAGTGGAGGTGATGAACAACATAATAGTGCGTAATATGGGCACTAATCCTCTTTCAATATCTTCTGCAACCGTATCAGACAGCGAGCACTTCTCAGTCAGGGTTCCGAACGGAATGGCCTCATTATTTGAGACTCTTCCTGTGGAGATTAGCTTCAAGACCCTGCTTCCCGGCACCTTCACCACTCAAGTGGATATCGTCACAAGTGCAGGCACAGTTACGGCTAATGTGAGCGTATTGGTACGTAAGATGGCAGACTTCTCCAAGATTGTGATCGAGGGTCTTGAATATATTACCTCATTTGAGACAAGCGAAGAGTATCCGTTTGAGGTAGAGGATGATTTTGCTTACAATGCCAATACCGGCGAACCTGATAATGAGCCGACAATGTCATGGCTACAGATTAATTTCACTATTCCGGAAGGCATGACTGCATATATAGCTTGGGACGGTGAAGTGTATGGCGGTGAATACGATCCGGAGGATCCGTTCGCAATTGATTACGGTATCATAGAAATCTATAATCCTACTTATGGTGGAGCTACGATCTACACTAATGAGTATTATGGCGAGGCTGGTTCATTCCTTTTCTCAGAGTTAGTTGATTGGATGGCATATATTCTTGACTTTAATTCCACCGACGGTTATGTGAAGTTCCAGTATGTCAAGAATGGTAACGGTGAGATTTCAGAAGAGGATATAATGATGATCTCTAACTTTGCCATCTATACGGAAGGTTCCGGAGTTGAGAAAGTGAACAATGACAGTGATGTTGTTTCAAAACAGATATTCAGCCTCAGCGGAATGCAGTTGCAGCAGATGCAGAAGGGTGTGAATATTGTCAGGACCACTTATTCTGACGGTTCCGTAAAGACTCGCAAGGTCATTGTGAAATAATTGGGTTAGACTGTATTTTGTGAGAACAATACAGATGTAGAAATCTCATTTGGTTAATTTTTTGCAGGGGCGATCTCGTCCCTGCAATTTT
>CAZQSD010000118.1:0-10334 GCA_964595885.1 uncultured Sangeribacter sp. | reverse complement strand
GTCATTGGCTTTGACGCTTAAGAAACCGTAGAAAGCCCGGTCTTTTTCAGAGAGGTCATCATGACTTCCTCTGCCGCAGCTGGCGCCCAACAGCAGCATTACAGCTACAAATCCAATTACCCTTTTCACGATTCAGGTTTGTCAAGCACTTCGTAGACAGAATGCTGGCTCTTGAATTCAGGCACAATATGCTTCATCTCCGCTACGATTCTCATGTTGTCGCTGACGGGGGCTGTGGCTATGAGACGGTCAATGTCGTTGCTGACTATGTCAAACTCATATTCACGCACCTTCGCCACCTTTATCTTAGGATGGAAAGTGGGGAGGGTTATTTCCTTGTCATTCAGGACTTCTTCATAAAGCTTCTCTCCGTCGCGAAGCCCTGTATATTTTATCTCGATATTTTTGGCGCCGCTGAGCCTTATCATCCTTTTTGCAAGGTCGGCGATCTTTACGGGGCTGCCCATGTCGAAGACGTATATCTCGCCGCCCTTGCCCATCGTGCCGGCCTCTATCACGAGTTTGCATGCCTCCGGGATGAGCATGAAGAAGCGAATGATGTCAGGGTGGGTAACTGTGATCGGTCCGCCCTTGTTGATCTGTTCCTGGAAAATGGGTATCACGGAGCCGTTGGAGCCGAGCACATTACCGAAACGGGTGGTGACAAACTGGGTGTCGCCCTTCACTTTCCCCTCCTTGATGGCTTTGTCAAGGCTCTGCACGTAGATCTCACAGATGCGTTTGGAGCAGCCCATCACGTTGGTGGGGTTGACGGCCTTGTCGGTCGATACCATCACGAATTTCTTGGTGCCATATTTTACGGCGAGATCGGCTATCACCTTTGTGCCGTGTATGTTGTTGACCACGCTTTCATAGGGGTTGTCTTCCATCATCGGCACGTGCTTGTAGGCAGCGGCATGGAACACGTATTCAGGGCGAAATTCCTTGAAGATGCGCTCCATTATGCGGTTGTCGGCAATGTCGGCCACGATTGTCTTCGCGCTGATGTCGGGCCAACGGTTTTTCATCATGAGGCGTATGTCGTGCATGGGCGTCTCGGCCTGGTCAATGAGGATGAGCTGGGCAGGGGCATAGGTGGCTATCTGGCGCACCATCTCCGAGCCTATGCTGCCGGCCGCTCCGGTGATCATCACCACGTTGCCATGTATGAGGTCGGCGGCCGCCTGCATGTCTACCTCGATCTTCTCACGGGGCAGGAGGTCTTCCACGTTGACCGGATGGAGGTCGCTGACGCTAAGGTCAGATTTGCCGTCCCATTCCCTTGCCTGGGGTTCCACCAGAATCTTCACGCCCTTTTCTATGAGCTTGTTGACCAGCTCGTCTTTCTCACGCAGATCGTTCATCATGAGCGGGGAGACTATGAGGGTCTTGACATTGTTACGCTGCATAAGGGAGATCAGGGAGTCGTTGAAAGGATGCACCTTTACGCCCATCAGCATCTTGTGGGCCATGCCGGGATCGGCGCTCACGAAGCCTACGAGGGCGTAAGGTGAGTCGGCCGAGGAGCGGATACTTTTGGCGAGTGCCACACCGCCTGACTGTGTGCCCAGGATGTAGGCTTTAGTGGTATTGGTGGGTTTGGAGGTCTGCTCATAGATGGTCTTCACCCATACCCTTACAGTCCACATGAAGGCTATGACCAGAAGTCCCATCAGGATGATGTCGGGATACGTGAACGCTACCATCCAGTTTACCGGACCGAGAATCCAGATGAACACCACTATCATCACCATCGCCAGCAGCACTGCCGAGCTTGCCCGGAGCAGGTCGGTGAAAGAGGAGAACCTTATCACTCCCGAATAGGTGTGAAACACCCTGAATGCGATTATGAACCACACTAAGAACATCGCCAGAGTGACGATCAGTGGGGTCAGATTGCCAAGGGTCTGCACTGAGCCGTGATGCAGGGTGTAAGCCAGAATGCCCGCAAAGACCACAAAGAAGCAGTCAAGAAGCAGAATGCTCCAGTATGGTAGGGCTCCACGGGAGAAATACCATTTGGCGAAGTCTTTGATTGATTTCATGATTGTCTTCGTGTTTAAAATTGGTATTGTCTTACTTGCTTACTTCGTAAGGGTATGCAAAAACGGATAACATGCTGTGTGTTTGCATGGTATGCTTGACTTAGATCAGATTTACTTAAAGTAGAGGCAAGCTCTACTTGGTGTGGCAGTAAAGATATAAGGCAGTGGGTTATGTTATGATTTATTCCGGAATCCATGAAAAAATGATTGTAGTTATCCGCAAAGTTATAAAATTTTTGGATAACCACCAACTATTGCCCCAAAAGTTGTCACGAATTTATCGAATATCATGCTCTCTGGCTGCGGAGGGAGTAGAGGAGGACCATGCAGTAGGCGATGGTTGGCACTATGAAGGCTGCCGACATCGACACCCCGTCAGCTATGGCTGCCATCAGGATGGTGCCTACGGCTCCTCCCAGCGGTGTCATCATGAGCAGGGAGGAAGCCAGTTTGGTCGACTCTCCAAGACATCTTACGGAGATGGCAAAGATGGTGGGAAACATGATTGCCTCGAATGCGTAGCAGGCAAACAGCCCTATGCGTGAGATAACACCGACATTCAACAAGACCAGCAAGGCTCCGGCTACGGTCATGACGGCACACACCAGTAGCACCTTCTCAGCCTTTATCCGGCTCATGATCGCGCTGCCTGCCACCCGCGCCAGCATGAACAGGCCGAGTCCGCCGAACGATAAGACCACTGCAGCCGTGCTGACATCGAGCCACCCATCGTAAGTGACGTAATTGATAAAGAGGCTGTTGATGGAGATCTCCGCAATTTCGTAAAAGAATAATGTGGCCACTCCCGCCATGAAGTTGCGGTTGCGTAACAATAACCCTAACGTGCGGCCCGTGTTATTGTCTTTCACGGTGGTGTCGCCGCCGATTTCCGGCAGTCTCACCTTGCAGAAGAGCAATGCCACGCAGATTACGGCCACGCCCATGATAGAGTAGGGGAATGCCACGTTTGATTCGCCTGTGTCGGAGAAAAGGAGAGGCGCCACTGCGGCGGGGGCGATTATGCAGCCGAGGCCGTTGAACGACTGGGCAAGGTTAAGGCGGCTTGCCCCGGTCTCACGCGCCCCAAGCTCGGTGACGTAAGGGTTGGCAGCCGTCTCGAGCACCACGAGTCCGCAGCCGATGATGAACAATGCCACGAGGAAAAAATTGAACGATCCTACGGCATTGCAGGGGATAAAGAGCAGTGCTCCGGTTGCAAACAGGAGAAGTCCCAACACCACGCCGCGCCGGTAGCCGAAACGCGTAAGGAAGAGTCCTGCAGGGATCGCCATAAGGAAATATCCCACGTAGGTGGTGGCCTGCACCATTGAGGAACGGGCGATGGTGATGTCCATTGTCTGCTGGAAGTGCTTGTTGAGCACGTCGAGTATGGAGCGGGCAAAGCCCCACATGAAGAACAGGGAGGTCACCAATATGAAAGGCAGCAGGTATTTTCGGCTTACGAGAGCCGGCTTTGTGTTGTGCATGATTCAGGGGGATGATGGTTGCGTTATTTGCCTGTCAGCAGGCTCTGGAGATCGTTGAGCATGTTCAAGGCCTGCAGAGGGGTGAGGTTGTCGACATTCACGTTCAGCAGCTTGTCTCTTATCTGCGACAGAAGGGGGTCGTCAAGCTGGAAGAAGCTCATCTGATAGCCGTCAGCCGGGGGGGCGGCTTGCGTCAGGGCATGTTTCCCGGGCGACTTCCCCCCGGCCACACCTTGCGACGCTTCTTCGAGCTGGGCAAGCACCTGGTTTGCCCTCCTCACGATTGATGGGGGCATTCCGGCGAGTTTCGCCACATGGATGCCGAAGCTATGCTCCGATCCTCCCGGCTCGAGCTTGCGCAGAAACACTACCTTACCGTTGATCTCCTTTACCGTCACGTTGAAGTTGGAGATCCGCTTGAAGCTTTTCTCCATCTCATTGAGTTCGTGATAGTGGGTGGCAAAGAGGGTCTTGGGTGTGCAACGGCCGTTGTTGTGGATGTGTTCCACAATTGACCAAGCTATCGATATTCCGTCGTAGGTGGAGGTGCCCCTGCCCAGTTCGTCGAAAAGGATCAGCGATCGCTGGCTCATGTTGTTGAGTATGGCGGCTGCCTCGTTCATCTCCACCATGAATGTGGATTCGCCTGAGGATATGTTGTCGCTTGCCCCCACGCGGGTGAAGATCTTGTCGACAATCCCCATAGTCACGGCCTTGGCGGGTACGAACGAGCCTATCTGGGCCATGAGCACTATTAGGGCGGTCTGGCGCAGCAGGGCTGACTTTCCGCTCATGTTGGGGCCGGTGATCATCATGATCTGGCAGGACGGCTCCTCTGCGGCATCGGAATCGAGCGAAACGGAGTTGGAGATATACGATTCTCCCGGAGGCATGTTGCGCTCGATTACGGGGTGGCGGCCGTCTGTAATCACCAGTCGAGACGAATCGTCTATAACGGGTCTGACATAACCGTATTCGGCGGCTGCCTCGGCAAACGCCAGCAGGCAGTCGGTCACCGCTACGGCATATGCGTTGGCATGGAGGTCGGAGAAGCGGGTGTCGATTTTGGCTATCAGTTCGTGATACAGGCGCTCCTCTATTGCCGCTATCCTTTCCTCCGCACCCATTATCTTTTCCTCATATTCCTTCAGTTCGGGCGTGATGTAGCGTTCGGCGCTTACGAGGGTCTGCTTCCTTATCCAATGCTCGGGCACCTTGTCCTTATGCGTGTTGCGCACCTCCAGATAGTAGCCGAACACGTTGTTGAAATGAATCTTGAGGGATGTGATTCCGGTGTTTTCAATCTCGCGGGTCTGGATCGCGAGTAGGGCATCGCGGCTGTTGGCACGCAGTTCGCGCAATTCATCAAGTTCCGGGTCTACACCGGCTGTTATCACGGGTGCTTTGCCGAAATTGGAAGGTGCTTCCTGATCAATGGTAGCCGTGATCCAATGTGCCACATCGTCAATCTCAGTCATTGACTCCGCAAGGCCGTGAATGCTCTTGCAGCCGGTGGTCATAAGGATTTTCCGCAGCCTCATGGAGCCCCTTACGCTGTCGGCGAGCTGAAGCATCTCGCGGGGAGAGATTTTTGCTGAAGCCACCCGTGAGCCAAGTCGTTCCATGTCGCCGACAAGACGCACGGCCTCGCGGGCCTCCTCGCGCAGGCGTTGATCCATGAAAATCTCGACCGCATCATGCCTTTCCCTGATCCTTTCCTTGTCAAGCAACGGGAGGAGAATCCAGCGGCGCAGACGGCGCGCACCCATAGGGCACACGGTTTTGTCGATAATGTCGAGAAGGCTTTTGCCATCGCTCCCCATGGCGTCGGCCAGTTCCAGGTTGCGGATGGTGAAACGGTCAAGATGCATGAACCGCCGGTTGTCGATGCGGCTGAGGGCGGTGATGTGTGATATTTTCGTGTGGCTGGTGAGATCGAGATAGTGCAGTATGCTTCCTGCGGCGATTACCGCCGCAGGCATATTGCTGACTCCGAATCCTTTGAGGGTGGAGGTGGAGAAATGCTTCAGCAGGCGTTCCTCGGCGGCATCGGTGGTATAGACCCAGTCGTCAAGCTCGAATACGCTGCATTTGTAGGTGAAATGGGTGGAGTAATATTCGCGTGTTCCTCTCATCCGGAGCAACTCCTTGGGAGCCATGTTTGCAAGCAGGCGGTCGGCCTCCTGAGGGGAGGTCTCGGTGCAGAGAAACTCTCCTGTGGAGATGTCGAGGAAAGCCACCCCTACGCTTTTCTTCTCGACATGGATGGCGGCGAGGAAATTGTTTTCTTTTGTCAGCAAGGCTCCCGGGGAAGTGTTTACACCGGGGGTGACGAGTTCGGTGATGCCCCGCTTTACAAGCTTTTTTGTCAGTTTGGGGTCTTCCAGTTGCTCGCATATGGCCACTCTCCGTCCGGCCCTTACGAGCTTCGGTAGATAGGAGTCGAGCGCATGATGTGGGAATCCGGCCAACTCGACCGACTGCGCCTTGCCATTGGCGCGTCGGGTAAGAGTTATCCCGAGGATCTCGCTGGCTGCTATCGCGTCGTCGGAGAAAGTCTCATAGAAGTCGCCGACGCGAAACAGGAGTATCGCGTCGGGGTGTTTTTTTTTCATCTCCATATACTGGAGCATGAGAGGGGTTTCCGCTATCTTTGCCATTTGTGGTGGTTGTCTTGAATCATGCTGGTTATTTGCCGAATATGGAGAGCATCCATGACGACATGCCGACATATATGAGCAATCCGACCACATCGTTTGTGATCTGGATAAAAGGGCCTGTGGCGAGCGCCGGGTTAATTTTCAGCCGCTCCAGCGTGAGAGGCACGAGCGTGCCGAACACGGTGGCGAATATCACTACGGCGAAGAGGGAGGCCGCGACGGCCAGCGCCACCGTATATTTTATTCCGGCCGGCTGGGTGAAGAAGATGTATAGGAACACCACCGACGATATGACTACGGCATTCATCATTGCCACAAGGCATTCCCGGCCGATCTGTGAGGCGGAGTTCTTTATGTCAAGGCGTCCGTTGGCAAGACCCTGCACCACGATTGCGGAAGCCTGCACGCCGACGTTGCCGCCTGTGCCGCCGATCAGCGGGATGAATATGGCCAGGGCAGTGACGGCGGCTATCTGTGCCTCGAAGCCACCGAGTATAAGGGAGTTGACGATGCCGCCGATTATGCCTATCAGGAGCCAGGGGATTCGGGCTTTTGTCTGGGCGAATACGGAGTCGGAAGCGTCTACGTCGGAGGAGATACCTGAAGCCAACTGGTAGTCGCGTTCGCTCTGCTCACGCACCTCGTCCATAACGTCATCGACAGTGATCTGACCCACGAGCCGGCCGATGCTGTCAACCACCGGCATCGCCACAAGGTCATATTTCTCAAAGTCGATCGCCACCTCGTCGATCGGAGTGTCGGTTTTCACCGACACGGGATGCGTCTCCATCACATGCTTTATTTTCGACACTGACGGATGGGTGATCATCTTTTGCAGGGGCAATACGCCCTGGAGGCGGTTGTCGTTGTCAACCACATAGACAGAGTAAATGTCGTCGAGGTCTTCCGCCTGACGGCGCATCTCGCGCAGGCAATCGGGCATCGACAGGTTTTCGTTTACCATTATCATCTCGGTGCCCATCAGACCTCCGGCGGTGTCTTCGTCATACTGGAGCAGGTCAACGATGTCGCCGGCCTGTTCCACGTCGTCGATATGCTGGATCACCTCCTCGCGGTCCTCTTTGTCAAGTTCCTGGATAAGGTCTACCGCGTCGTCGGTGTCGAGAAGGTCGATGAAATGGCCGATCTGCTCCGGGTCCATCCCTTCAAGCAGTTTCTTGCGGTCGTCCTCATCAAGCTCCATCAGCACATCGGCTTTCTTTTCCTTGTCATCAATGAGGTTGAACAGCCATTCAGCCTGTTTCAGGTTGAGCGACTGAAACAGTTCGGCGATGTCGGCGGCATGTAGCTCACTGATCTCTCGGCGCGCCTCCTCGCTGTCCTGATTGTCAATGAGCTGCTCTATGTGGTCTATATCGGTGTCGGTAAATTCTTTCATAATCTGCAAAATTAGAAAAAATTTTGCAAAAGTGTTTTTGCTACACCCACAAAAATATTGGAGTTGTTAAAACAACCTTAATTTAATGATAAATTTGTAAGGGTTACAGCTCAAGATATTCTTTATGTTTTACCTGTATGGCGCCATTGCAACCGGTGATTTTCTCCTTGATCCGGGAGCGCCTTGCAGCGGCAGCCGACTGCGACACGTTGAGCAATGAGGCGATGGATTTATAATTGAAGCCACACATGTTATAGATCAAGGTCTTCACATCCGTTTCCGACAGACTGATTGTTTCGGCTAACACATTCAGCAGATTGTCAAACAGCTCATTGATCTGCACTTCAAGGCTGCTTACCGTCTTTGGGTCACTATACTGCTTGATTCTCAAATTCCGTTGCGTCTCATATAGCTGTATTGCCTCAGGAGATGAGATGCCGGAAGGCATCTCATTGCAGAATGCGGCGTTTGCCTGATGGAGCAGCTTGAAGTCTTCCCGCGACTGCTCACGTAATCTTCCGATTGTGGTGTCGCTGCTCTTCAGTTGAGTCCTGAGGTTGGCGATCAGGCCGTCATTGTCTTTTGCATCTTCTTCAAGTCGGGCTATGGCATTCTCCAGATTTACTTTCTGCAGCTCAAGGTCATGGATATTGGCTCTCATTGACTGCAGGAGCGAATCTGTAAGTCTTTTGTTTGAATCGAGCTGCTCTATCCTTTCGGTGAGGTTTTTGGTCTGCGCCTCAGACTCCATCTTAAGCTGCCGGAGCTTAATTTCTTCTTCCCTTATTTTCCGGCGGTGGCGGAGGATCAGGATATATATGCAAGCCGAGAGGAAAGCGACAGCTGTTATGCTACAAAGGCATATGAGAATAAGCTGTGTGGTGCGTCTTTTGGCTATTTCCTCTTGATGGCTGGCAGTAAGCAGGGCTATCTCCTTTTCCTGCCTTGAAAGATTGCCGTCAAGTTTTGCCATGACTATCATGTTAGTATAGTAAGTCGTAGAGTCTAAATAGTTATACGCCTCCTTAAAATTGCCCCTATGTGCCATGATTTTTGCTTGTGTAAAATAAAAATCACCTTTATTTTTTGGACTATCCTCTTCAGCCAATAAGGCCATGATTTGATCGGCTAAAGAGAAATTACCTGTGGCAGCAGCGGATTGTGCGAATACGAACAGATCTTCCGGATTAAACTCAACGCCGTTTATCTGCTGCAACGAATCAAATGCTGCCATGGCCTTGCCATGCGCGCCAAGCAAGCCGTAAGTATATCCTTTTTCCCGTGATAACAGGGGGACGTATGTATCAATTCCGGACTTGGCAGAGATGTCAAGTCCAATAAAAAACTCTTTTAAGGCATCGGAGAATTGTAGATTAGAATTTAGTGCCATTCCATATATCAAATGCCCGTATATGATTGACGCAGTGTCAATGGTTTCATGTATTATTTTCAGACCTTTCCTTATGCATTCCAATTCGTCTGGAGAACTATAAGCTTCTCCATAGACATTCCCTTTGTTAAATAAGGCGAGGGCAACGTAGACTTTAGTATTTTTCCCGGCAGCGAGTTCTATTGTCTTGTCGTACTCTTTTATCTTCTGCAGTGCCGAGTCAGCCAGTGCAGCCTTGGCGAAATGTGTGAGCATTGCTTCCCGTGAGGGAGTTTCAGTTTTCCCGAAATATTCGATAGCTGGAGTAAGTAGGGAGTCATTTTTTAATTCATGTCCGGTCTTTAGAAGTGCCATAGTGTATAGGAGACTGTAACGCGCTTTCTCCTCGTGGGTTTTCAAATTCTGTTGATCTATGCTGCGGATAATATTTAGGGCAGAGTCAGGGAGTGAGTCGAGCAGGGAGTCTGCGTGACTAAGAATTGGCAGCGATGGTTTATCCGTATGGCACCCTACTGAGAAAAATAGTATGATAATGATTAATGTGTATAAAAGATATATTCTCATGAGCATGATAAGCGTCATAATTACGGGGCAAAGTTAATAAATAAATGGCAATAACCATTAATAAAAAGATTTTTATTAATGAAAATCATGCGACCTATGGCAGTCTGCTACCCCCTCCAACTACCTATTTAGTTCATAAAATATTTACATCTGATTATCAAATAGTTACAAATAATATGTAAATTAAGTCTAAAAATTGGTATTGATAATCAGAGATTTATGATACACACGTAAAAAGATGATGGTTACGTGTAAAAGCTATTATTTGCATTAAATAAGGCTGTCAGTTAATTTTGCGATAAAAAATATTTTATCATGAAAACAAAAGGTATTTTAGTAGCTGCCTTATTGGTGTTGACCGGAATGACGGTTGGTGCAGATTCCGGCACTCCGGATAAAAATATATCAAATAAGGATGTCACTGTCATTATAGTGAGAAAAGGTAAACCTGGTAAACACATACCCGGACTCCAAATGGAGGCGAATGCAAGTATCGTAGATGGGCATTTGTATTTGGAACTCCCATTTGACGAGTATCCGGTAGATGTGGAGGTAGAGCTTTTAGATTATCCGGGTGGGTTCTGGACCGGAACACTGTATGATGCCCAATCCCCGATAGATGGTTTCGAAGGTCATCAAGGAGAATATTCAATTACCCTCACCACTGCTGAGAATATTGTCTATGCCGGCTATTTTGTCATCGAATAACCGTATGTTTCCAACAAATCTGATTTCGGCGGCAGTCACTTCCATATGCTTTGTGGCGATTACCGGATTCACCTTGTAACC
>CAZQSD010000117.1:3411-10373 GCA_964595885.1 uncultured Sangeribacter sp. | reverse complement strand
GAATCCGTTTCTTACAAGGAAACACACCGACATGACTTAGCCAATATCCCTCCCCGGTCAAACCTGAGATTGATATTTTGCCAGGCTTTTTACCACCCGTCATGTAGCCACATTCATTCTAACACAAACGCTTTGCACATAACCACATAAACAGCTATGAAGCTAATCTACAGTATATTATTTGCTATACTATCAACGTTGAGTGCGTCGGCCCAGTTAGGGCTAAAGACCAACTTACTGTATGATGCCACCACTACAGCCAACTTAGGGGTGGAGATACCGGTTGCGTCCAAATGGACAGTTGATATTTCGGGCAACCTCAATGCCTGGTCTGTCAACGGCCACAAGTGGAGACACTGGCTCGTGCAGCCGGAGGCGCGCTACTGGTGCTGCCACCGTTCCATCGGACATTTTCTCGGTGTGCATGTTTTGGGCGGGGAATACAATTTCGGCAACCTCAACATGAATTTCAAGTTCCTGGGCAGCGACTTCCGCAAGCTTAAAGACACCCGCTACGAAGGATGGGCAGCAGGCGCAGGAATTGCCTACGGTTACGCCTGGGCAGTGCATCCCAGATGGAACATAGAGGCCGAGATCGGCATCGGATGGATCTACACCCGCTACGACTCCTACCCATGTGCCAAATGCGGAAATAAAATTGACAACAACCGCCCCCACAACTACTTTGGTCCCACCAAGGCGGCCGTTAATCTCGTATATTTCATAAAATAACTGACCGGTATGCTCAAACAAATCCTTCTGTTGGCGGCTGCCGCCACTTTCCCTGCTTTTGCGGGCGTCAATACCTCTCGCCTTCACATATCCAACCTGGCGGTGCACACTGCTGACGAGGCTATGACAGTCAACATGACCATCAATCCCTCCCAATATAAAATAAAAAGCAACAGGTATGTCAGACTCACCCCGGTGCTGACTGCCAACGGCGACTCCCTGCGTCTTCCCTCCGTCACGGTGGCAGGACGCAATGCCTGGTATTATGAAGTGAGGAGCGGCAACGATTCCCCATCCCTGCTCAGAGCCGGGAAAAGCGACCCTTTGCAATACTCCGTTACGGTGCCTTATGAGAACTGGATGGAGGTGTCGGAACTGGTGATGGTCTGCGACACGCTCAGCGAGTGCAACTGCAAGCCGCCGCTGACTTCCGACGTGCCTATCGGCGAAATCAACAACAGCCGCCCACAGTTTCGCACCGACAACGCCACATTCTCTTACGTGGCTCCCAAAGACACTGCCAGCAAGATATTTACACTTTCCGGACGTGCCAATATCATATTCAAGGTCAACCGCACCGACATCGACTGGTCTTATCAGTCAAATCGCGCCGAACTTGACTCCATCATAAAGTCGATCAACGCAGTGCGTGATAACAAGTATGCATCGGTCGGCAGCATATTGCTTACCGGTTATGCCTCTCCCGAAGGCTCCTACGCCAACAATGTGCGTCTTGCCAAGGGCCGCACGGAGGTGGTGAAGCAGTATGTCATGGATCATTCATCTTTCCCGGCATCTGTCTACCGCACCAACTATGTGCCTGAAGATTGGGCCGGTCTCCGCGAATGGCTTGCCAACTCCTCCATGCCTGACAAATACGCGATGATTGCATTTATTGACGACAGCTCCGTGCCCATCGAGAAAAAGAATGATGTGTTCCGCTCCCGTTTTCCCGGTGATTACCCCTTCCTGCTTCAGAATGTCTACCCACAGCTTCGCCATACCGACTATAAGATCACGTATGAGATCCGCAAGTTCTATGACGTGGATGAGATTGAGAGGCTGCTCAACACCAACCCTACCCTCCTTTCCATCAACGAACTTTATCTGCTTGCAGGCAAATATGAACCGGGATCGCCTGAATATGACAGGATTTTCCTCACTGCCGCAAGCATGTTCCCTGACAATGACGTGGCCAACCTGAATGCCGCAAGCTCCTCGATGAGCCTCGGCAATCTCCAGAATGCCCGCATGTTCCTGGAGAAAGTGAAGCCCGGTCCGGAGGCATCATATGCGTGGGGCATCTATTATGCCATGCAGGGTGACTATGAGAAGTCGCTCCAGATGCTGAATCAGGCAAGCCGCCAGGGCATGCGTAAGGCCGATGAGATAATCCCTCAGGTGGAGGCTGCATCCAAGCCCGTGCAGAGATTTGTAGAGCTGTGACCTCCCCGGAGGCCGGCTAAGCTGATGACTACACTTTAGAATAAATCAATAACAACAATAAATTAAACAAGATGAAAAAATCAAATTTCCTATGGACGCTCGTGGCGTTGCCGTTTATGGCATCCTGTTCCCACGATGTGGATCCCAATTCCGGGATTGAAGAGCCGGGAATGGGTAAAGACGGAGTCTACATGACGCTCCTTCTCAATCCGGCAGGCACCGGTGGCACCCGAAGCCAGACTGTTGAGCCGGGCAATGCAAGTAACGATGGCACAGAGGAAGGCAAGGACTATGAGAACAAGGTTAACGACGCCCTCATCGTGATCACCGACATGGAGAATAATTATATCGCTTCATCATATGTGCCCGGTGAGAACAACAATAACGGCACCATCACCACAGCTACTGTGGCCGGCAACCCGATGTATGTGACCACTGCCAAATTTAACAAGACTGACATCGGCAC
Organism: uncultured Sangeribacter sp.; assembly: GCA_964595885.1. GTDB lineage: Bacteria > Bacteroidota > Bacteroidia > Bacteroidales > Muribaculaceae > Lepagella. The sequence goes on along the minus strand of CAZQSD010000117.1, from coordinate 7,729 downwards.
ATACTATACAAACTATAACGGCACTACTGAAGATCTTGGCAAGGTCCACGTTTTCGTTTTCTGCAACCCGACCAGCGACCTCACAAATATCATCAAGCAGGCGGCAGACGGCACTTTTCAAGGCAACTGGTATGACTGTGTCTACAGTGCTGTTGACGAAAACGGAAAAGCAAAGACTGTTGACGTGATCTGGAATGCCAGGGAAAACGTGGGTGGATTCACAATGTCAAACGTGACAATTGCCGAGCGCGACTTCCCCAAGAATATTGACGAATGGAGCAACTACAGCACTGCCCTTAAGCCCTTTGACCTCTCAGGCATCAACTCTCCGGGCACTGCCGGCGAAGTGGACAACCTCACTAATCGCGGCCCTGTGAAGGTGCACCGTATGGCTGCCCGTTTTGACTTCCGCGACGGTTCACAGATTGAGGGCGAAGGCTATAACGGCATTAAGGGTGAGCCTTTCACATATGCTGTGGTCAAGAATGTTGAGGGTAAGAATATTGTCAAGTGTACCTTCTATTCAATGGCTCTCACAAATATGAGCACCACCGAATACTATCTTGGTCGCGTGTCTGACAACGGCCGGCCTGCCCCATATGGAAACGATTACATGTTATGTGGCGTAGAGACTCCCTTCAACTACGTTGTCTCCACCAATGCCGAGGATAAGTTCAAACTTATCAGCAGCGACTTCTCTGATTATTTCCTCTATCCTTTCTTTAATCCTCAGGGACTGGTTTTTGACCGAGGCGAAGGCTGGGATTGGGTGCAATGCTCAGATGTTGTCAAGGGTGAGAATGATGAATATGTGCAGAATGGTTATAACAAATCATTCCACATCTGGCGCTACGTGACTGAGAACACTATCCCCGGTCCGGCTGACAAGCAGGTGAACGCACAGTCCACAGGCGTTGTGTTCAAGGCCCGTATGCTCCCTACCAACAACCTTAATTTAAATGACAAGTGGGAAAAGGAACTGTTTGAGGCCCTGACTTATGCTAATAGCAGTGTGGGCGACGGCAAGCTCCTTCACAATAATGCCGACACTGACCCGATCCTCTATTCATTGGCAGGCAACACCCTTTATGTGAGCTGGCTTAACGTTCGTGCCGCCGCTTTGGCTGCCGCCGGTTTTGATGCCACCAAAGGTCAGAATCAGACGCTCGACCGCAAGGCTTCCCTCTTTGTGCTTTGCTTCGGTGAAGACGGCGGCGTAGGTACGGTGACAAACGATGCCGGTGCTGTAATCTATACTGATCCCACTCCGGAGATTACAACTTCTGCCAACTATCTATGGCAGACATGGGAAAATCTAAGGGTAAATGATCCGGCTCATACAAATGTCGCCACCCAGCAGGCAAGAAGCAACTTCAAGGCAAAAGCTACTGAATTGGGCTTCACACTCTATCAGTCAAGCGAGGATCCCGCCACCGGTAATTGGGGATACTATTGCTACTACTATTACTGGAACCGCCACAATGACAACGGCAACAACGGCGTGATGGGCCCGATGGAGTTTGCTGTGGTTCGTAACAACGTATATAAGCTGACTGTAAGGAGCCTCAACACATTGGGTCATCCCCGAATTCCGGAGAATGATCCTGACACTCCCACGCCTGACACCCCCGATGAAAGCTCAGAGGTCTACCTGACCGTAAGCGTCGAGATAGTTCCCTGGGTTGTCCGCCTCAATCCGATAGACTGGTAAGAATAACATTATTTAAAAGAACTCGGAAGCACGTTGCGACCTGCATCCGACTTCACTCCGGAAGGATAAGTCCGGGAGGCGTGAAACCCTCCCGGATTGCAAAAAAACAGACAAGATATGAAAATCCGATCTTTTTCAGATTGCTTAAACAGGGTTTGCACTATAGCCTTGATAGCGGGAGCGGCAGCCGCGTTCTCCTCCTGCGATGCGTTCCACGAAGACCTGCAGCCATGCCCGCAGGGAGTCAGGTTGCGCTTCGTGTATGACTACAACATGGAATATGCAAATGCATTCCCGTCGCAGGTGGATTGCCTGACCCTGTTGGTATATGACAAGGAGGGAAACTACCTGGAAACCCGCACTGCACAGCGTCAGGAGACTGCCGACGAAAACTGGAGAATGGTGATCGACCTCCCTACCGGAGAATACAGCATGCTTGCCTATGGCGGCATGGAATGCAGGGACTCTTCATTCAGATTCTCTGCCCCTGAAGACCAGACTCCGATGCAGGATCTTGAGGTGTTTCTCCCCTCCTCTTTCATCACGTCGCCTGTGGGCTATGACCTGCATCCGCTTTTCTACGGTTCGCTGGATGTGACTGTGGAGCAGAACAGCACCACCTACACTGAAGAAACCCTCTACATGATGAAAGACACCAACGACATCCGGGTGCTGCTGGCCAACGAGTCGGGGCTTCCTACGGATGCCGACGACTTTGTTTTCTCAATCACCGACAACAACACCAGGTTTAACTATCTGAATGAAGTCATCTCAACCGACAACGTGACCTACCGCCCCTGGGTGAAAGGGAACTCCGATGCCGGACTTCTCCCCGACGACCAGCCGGCTACGGTGGCATGGGCTGAATTCAGTGTGCCCCGCCTGATGGAGGGATCGGATGCAGTGTTGGCCGTGACTCGCGTGGAAGACGGCAAGGAAGTGCTGAGAATCCCCCTTGTGAATATCCTTCTCCTCCTGAAGAGCGAGCACTATAGCAAGATGGGTGACCAGGAATTCCTTGACAGGGAAAGCAGATGGAACCTTACATTTATTCTGACTGATAATGGCCTCTGGGCCGGCGTGTCGATCATAATCAACGATTGGATTGTCCGCCTTAACGATATTTCCGGCTTATGACACACATAATGCGTAAAATATGGCAATTACCCTTCATTCTCCTGCTTGCCTTGTGGGCAGGAGGATGCTCCTCTGATGATCCTTCAGGGGGTTCGCAACTATGGGAGGGTGATCTGTGCCTTTTGCTCGACGTGAGGGCTATCGACGGGGATGGGTCTGCCACACGGGCTGATGAAATAGGGTTTGAAAAGAGCTCACTACCTACCGAAGGGATACACTCCCTGAGAATCATCATGGTCAATAAGACTGACACAAGATTTAAAGACAGGATTGTCCACAACTATTATAGTGTAGGTGAAATACCCGAAAATATAAAATTTAAGGTTGATTTCGACACAAGGTATAGAATCTACCTTATAGCTAATGAGGATGGCATTCCGGGATATGAGGAGGCATTGAAGGATATTTTTACGAAAAGACTCCTTGTCGGCAACACATATCCGGATAATATACTTGAGAATCTGGAACTCACCTCTACGACGCCGGGCATGCCGATCATTGACAATACTGAAGTCAATGAGAATGCAACCGACATACCTGCGTCAGCCTATATACCCATGACAGAGAGTTATGAGATAACTACAGAAAAACGGCCTGCTTCACTTGACCAATATAGAATAGATGAAGACAACGACCTTATAATATTAAGCCGTAAACTATTCATAACCCGCGCTGCCTCAAAGTTTTCATTCTATTTTTATAAGAAAACTCAGGATAACGGGGATGATTGGACACACAATGAACTGAAGATCTCACAGATAAAAATCACGGGACTGGGGGAGAGAGAATATCTGTTTCCCTATAATACCTCATATTCACCGACAAAGTATGACCAAAATTCTCTGGAAAGACAAATTACGAGTTTTATGCTTCCTGGAGAAGGTTCAACCACAGGCCCCAAGAACAATACGGGTGATTACAAGTTTGATCTCCCCACACCTTGGTTAATCCGTGATTTTGAGGAAAAGCCCTTAAATTTTGATGATCAAGGAAATGAGATCGGGGTGACACTCGCTGATTTGGATAAATGCAAAAATGTGTTCTCTCCACAGCTCTATTTTCCGGATAGCAAGGGAACAGACGGCAAGTTCCAATGTGCCATAATCTTAGATGGTGAAAACGGTGAGGAGTTTTTTGACGCCAAGCCTCTCCCCAACCTCAGCACATTGCCCCGCAACACCCACGTGAAAGTCGTCATCACAATCAGTATGCAGACACATGAGATCGAGGCAACCGTAACCCTCGTCCCGTATATCGGAGTCACCTTAGAGCCGATCTTCGGAACTGACGAGTTAGTGCCGGTCATAAGGCATAAAGACGAGGATAATAACGGTGATAACGGTGATAATCCGGAACAGCCAAACGCTTGATAACGCATTTCCAAGTAGCTAATCTAATAATTTCTATAATCATTTCAATGAACAGGAACTTAATATCTACATACATAGCCATTATATTATGTCTGTTAGG
>CAZQSD010000117.1:0-3311 GCA_964595885.1 uncultured Sangeribacter sp. | reverse complement strand
ACCATGACTTCGATGCCACTGCACCCGATGTAATCATCAATAAGAATAATGTCGAACTTCACGCCTGGATAAAACGCCTTGCGTCAAAGCTGACGATCATATATGACGGTTCAGATTTGAAGCAAGGTATAAACGTGTTTATATATAAAGCCACCATCTGCGACATTCCAAAGGAATGTCAATTCGGCTCCGACAACAAACCCCAAGGAGATAATAACGAGATCAATAAGGATGAGATCCTATATCCTAAGGGTGAATCACTGTATTACAACCGGGCCGGAGTGGTTCAGTCGAAGCCTTTTGACGGCACATCTGAAGATTTTGACTATAAAAATGCGACATTTGAATATGCCGTTGCCAATTGGCTTGAGATAGACAAATCAACTGAAGGAGGAGCCGTGATCAAAAATAAAGACGGCAACGTGATAGACTGGCATCCGGAAACTGCGCAGGCCCTTTATTTCTATGAAAACTGCCAGGGTGATTACCGTGATTTGCCGGAATCGGATAGAAAAAGATATGACAAAAAACAGATAAAAGATGAATTGGGTCATATCCTCGAGGAAGGTGACGAGGATTGGAAAGACAACGTAAAGTATGGCACATATGTGGAAGTCGAGGGCTTCTACTATGCCGATGACGGCCAGTATATTTCAAGCGGGCCGATAAAATACCGTTTCATGCTCGGTCAGGATGTGGACTATAATTATAACGCTTTGCGTAACCGTCATTATAAGCTTACATTAAAGTTTAACGGATATGCCAATCAGGCTGACTGGCACATAGAGTATGAAGATGAGGAACCGGGGTTGTACACTCCGGAGGAATACTATATGTCTTATCTGTATAACGTGCGTCAGGAGATGCCTATCCGTCTCACCGGAAATGCCACTAAGGTGACAATGCAGATAATAGAAAACAACTGGGCACCATATTATCATCCGGTAAACAGTCCTGATACATGGGTGCCGGACGAAGATCCGGGAGCAGTCACAGCTGCTAACAACAAGCTTCGTTTCCGTTGGAACAAGCCCGTGTATGATAATGCCGGAGGAAGTTATCTTTATGGTCTGCATGATTTTACTTACTATACAAACAGCAACACCTGCAATATAGTGAATAAATTTGGCCCTACAGCTAACTACGTCACGACTAATGTACCTTATGATCCTATTGTGGATCTTACAAATCTCGGATTGGATAATGAAGGCAAAGAAATAACAAAGCCTGACTGGGTAAGAGACCAGATAACTCCCATATGGGTCGGTTTTCTTGCTTTACAGGCTCCCAGCGGATTTGAGAGTTTCAACACACCATTGCCAACCGGTATATTAAATGTGTCGGGAAGTAATTATGATAACCCGACCACAATACAAGGGCTGCATAACTACTATATTGGCTCAGGTGATAAAGCTGAGACATCAGCTGATGGCACTCCTATAAGGGATGCGAATACTATCCCCCTTTATCAGGTGACTTATAACGTCCCGGGGAAAAACCAACTGGAAACGGTTCGATGGACTGATTACACCAAAGATGGGAATATAGCGACTGCAGGCCGCAATACGTTTAAGGCCATTAGGAATACCGATGAGTCGGTTACAATCAATGTTCCCCTGTTTACCCAACCAAAAGACCTTGGTTACATCAGCGGTTTTTCCGGCAACAATCCCTATGAGAGTTACCAGAGAAAAGCTGTTGTGAAAGTAACAGCTTATTTTGAAGGTCGTAGTGAACCAATTGTAAGATATGTTCCCATATATCAGGTGCAGCGCATCATCAACCCTAAGGCAATCTGGAAATCGTGGAATACGGCCACTTCGGAATTTAAAGTCACCTTGATGGTGCAAAATGACCCGAATGGCACTGAGTTCGAGGCGTTCGATTCTGAGGGCGAGTGGGAGGCATGGGTGGCCGCACCGAATAATGACCGCCTGCCATTGTTAGGCGGCACATTCACCCTTTCAGGAGGTGCCGGAACGCGTGATGGCAAAATCTATGGTAACGATGGCTCTAAGGTAAGCTTCACCATCCATTTTAACGGTGTAGGCCAAAAATATTCGGCATGTGGGAAAATAGTTGTGCTCTATCATGGCTTGAGATGTGAGCACCAGATATTTGTGAGACAGGGATACAACCAACCTGTTGTGGTAGGTGAAGATGGCGATGCCCAGTGGAGCTCTTTTGCTGTATTTAAATTTGACAATACGGATGTTGCTGACGGAACTATAATGAAACCGACATGGGCTTCCCCAGGTAATTGGTACACTACTTGGACTTTCCCCGGCAACCAAAATAATGATGGCAAGATTAATGGGCTGAAGGCAGAATTGACCGTCAATCCTATGGCATTAGGCACCATGTATAAGAGAGGTAACTATGAGGAGGGTATACGCATTATTAATAACCGTGATGTCTCCGGTCCGCTTGAGCCACTCACAAAACCCCTTATTTTAACCAACGGAACTGAAGCAAACTGGGACGACATATATGGAATCCCTTATTTAGGTGGCGGCATTTCGGTTAATGGTAATTGGACCAATGCTTATTATAATCATTGGCCAACATCATACAAGGATAGGGCCAATGCCTGGCAATGGAGTGAGTTTGAAGCCACAGTGCCGGAAGAGGGAAATTCTCTTACTTATATGTATGATTTCCCTACTCTGCAGGATTATGCCGTCCTTATGCGCGAAGGATTTGGTGTTGGCGTTTTGTATGCAGATGGGGCAACCACCACTAAAACCACCACTTCCGAGGCATTCGGCTTCTTTAACGAAGATAATAATGTGTATACAGACCCTCAGGGCCGAGGCATGCGTGGATTTATCGTTTATAATCTGAAGAACTATAATCAGGTATTCTTCCCATTGGGATTCAGCGGTATGGGTAGGCGCACAATTGCGCCGGCCGGCTCCGATAGTAACGGTATGCTACGTTACGGTGCCCAGAATGTGGTTCTGGATCAAGAGAATAATCTCGTCAACCAGTATCGCCCGATTACCTACAATATCCTCGCAAATCCCGGTGTGATCTATTGGGCTAAAAAGCGTATAAACGCAGACAAAGATGACAATCACCTTGCTATGGACATGAACTTCTTCGACTTGACTTTCGGTCCTATGGACCATGCTGTCAATATCCCTGATTTTGGTGATGCCATCCCTATCAAGCCTATTGTTATAGGAACGGTTAACCAATCGTCAAACAAGCCGGCGAGGAAATCGTCAAAAAGACGGCGTTGAGTCAATCTGCTATTGATGCCCACACCTGCTGAGTCGCGATACAGGGCTGCACTGGATCTTTACCGG
>CAZQSD010000116.1:0-10404 GCA_964595885.1 uncultured Sangeribacter sp. | reverse complement strand
CTAACTCATTTATTTTCAACGGCATAAATTAAATTTTAACGAAGTATTGATTTTTCATAATACGGTTATTATGGACTCCGGTTAACTTTCTGGATAATAATTCTACACTTAGTAGCGCATATCAGGTGGTGATGCTGTTGAGGAAGCCATGCTGGGTGAGGATAGCAACGAAACGGGATAAGAATTTTGTCTTGATCAGCAGGCGGCATCCTTCCACTCTAAGCACATTGTCCTTTATTTCCACATGATCCATGAGCAGATTGTGGAGACGCTCATTATTGGGATCAACCTCAAAAAGCTGATATGTGCTTGCATCCGGGTCTTTACGCACCACGTTACAACTGTGGGTAAGCCTTTCAATCATTGCGCCTATGCGTGGACCAGGCTTAGGGAGCACGAACATTCTGAAACGCTTTAGCTTGGTTCCGAGCATGTCAGGGGTAGTGCAATTTCTTAAAAAGGCTTTCTCATTGATGTAATATCTTGTGTCAGTCATTCTGTCGGCAAAATCGGGCAGAAGATTAAGATAGGGGTAATTTGGTTTCTTCACCATGATAATGCCGGTACGGTCATCAATATCGAGATATTGCCTTGTGTTGGTGGCGGCTTTCGCTTTAGGCAACTTGTCAATGATGCCGAGATACCATTCGCCCGTCTTTGAAAGGCGCAGGAAGCTGAGGCTGCCGGAACGATCATAAAGGAACTCCAATCCTCCGATAGCTGCCAATCCCTCTATCATGGCTTTAATGATGTAATCATGGAAATGGCTTTTAAATTCCGACACGGGCAAGGGCCCTCCCTCTAAGGATCTCATTGATTCTGGCTTCTCAGCATACGTGTCGGGATAGATGTAGCCGTATTTATTTGCCGACAGCATATAATTTACACGCAGGCAGAAGGAATTAAAAGATATCCAGCCTTTCTCCTTGGCGATGAACCCTTCTTTAAGGGTGGCGGCTATGCTTTGGAAAAGTAATTTCAGAGGCCTCCGGTTAAGGGGATAGAACTCAGGCACTACTCCTTTTGCACTCGTGACGAGGATATTCGTCATATAATATCGGCAATTGATCTGAATGTTCTTGTACATGGCTTTGAGAAACCGGGTGTCTGACAGTTTGGTGTCAGGAAACTCCATTTCAGCCGGTTCGCCAAACACCAGACAGGCAGCATGGAGCAGATACTCTGTGCGGCTCATCACACTTTGGGCTATATCGGGAAATTGCTTGAGAAGAATGAGGGCATTAAGCTTCTTGACCGGAGTGGAGCCTAATTTGGTTTTTCCGGGCACTATCATTTTTGACAAAATGAGGTTCTGCAGCGTGTCTTCATTGCCCAATAGATCTTCACCGGAAAAATGTATAAGGCTGTCGAGGTCAGGATCATCAGGAGCCACCATCTCAAGCGAGGGTGCGAGATGCTCGGTGATGAAGTTTATCATCCGGTAGTCGGGTAGCACATAGGGAGCTGTAGAATAAGTATGACGGAAGCGATCCTCCTTTGATTCAGGTGCCGGGCCGTTGAGTATGGAAGTCATTATGGAAAGGATGGAGGTGTCGTTTGAGAGTTGCCATCTTTCATAGGTGTCTTTATCCATCTGTGTTCCCCATGATGTAGCCTTATATTTTGGCCAGTTCATATACTCGGCTATGTCTGCAAGGCTATAAGCCCCTTTTTCCACAATCATTTTGGCCAGCTGCATGCTTTTCTTGCTCAGGAGAGACTCTGCAAAGGCCACTATATTGTCGTCACATCCGTAGAACAGGCAGTAGAAGTCCATTATGACATCTTTAGTCACACTGGTTTTCTTCTCCCTTAAGATCCGGGTGACAGTTTCAGCTTTATCCACGAACTCCATGTTGCCCGCCCAGATTATGACTCTGAATTCAGAGATAAATGTTATGACAGGCCGGACGGCATTCCAGAAGAAATCCTTATTCTTGAAATTTAATTCGGAGCGGAGGGAGGTGAATGTAGCCATGTCCGGCAGTGTAATGGTCAGATCGTTTTTGCAGGTTACTTCAAAACCGAATAAGTTCTTATGTTCAATCATAGTCGGAAAGCTGAAAGGGTTAGCTGAGAAGATAGTTGATGTCTTCCACGGAGAGATTTTTTCCTCCGGCAGAGTCGGTGGAGATGACTGCTTCTACGATAGCAGATTTTTTTTCTTGCAGTTGCCTTATTTTCTCTTCTATAGTGTCGGCTGTGACGAGGTAATAACAGTTGACAGCGTTCTTCTGCCCGATTCTATGCAGACGGTTGATAGCCTGTTCTTCAGCAGCTTTGTTCCACCAGGGTTCTACGATAAAGACCGTGTCGGCTGCCACAAGGTTAAGGCCCACTCCGCCGCTCTTGACAGTCATCAGCATGACCCGGCATTCATCGTCAGTCTGGAAACGCTCCACCGCCTGCTGTCGGTCTCTGGTGGCCCCTGTCAGTATCTCATATCCTATTTTTTCCTGCTCAAGTTTGCGTGTCGTGAGCTCTATGCCGGCGAGGAAGTTATAAAACACCACGACCTTATGGCCATTGCGCACAGCCATAAGCAGGTATTCCATCAGAAGGTCAATCTTAGGGGATGAGATCATGCCATTGCTTTTCTCTTCAGGCACTGAAGCTATCTGGCGCAATTCAATCATGGCCTGCAGAAGCTCAAAGGATGCCTTGCGGGGGCCGGATGATGAGAGGGTATGGCCTATTTCTCCGATAAAATATTTTCTGCGCTGTTCGTAAAGAAGCTTTTGGTGTGACGACATCTCTACCGTAAGCACTTGTTCCGTGCGTTCCGGAAGGTCAGTGAGCACGTCCTTTTTCAGGCGCCTCAGAATAAAAGGATACACCTTTCTTCGCAGGGCATTGGCTGCATCTTCGTCTCCTTCCTTTTGAATGGGTATAACATATTCATCGCCAAACTGCTTCAGTGAACCGAACATAGTGGGGTTCAGGAAATGAAACAGTGAGTATAGTTCGGTAAGGTTATTTTCGATGGGCGTGCCCGATATGGCCAGACGGTGGTTGCCCTTAAGACGCCACACAGCTTTTGTGACCATCGCATCTATGTTCTTTATGTTTTGCGATTCATCAAGAATCACATATTCAAACTGATAATCGCTTAATAGGTCTATGTCGTTTCTGACAGTGCCATATGTGGTAAGGATTACCTGTGCTTTCTTCGCTTCATCAAAATTCCTGGCCGGCCCATAATAGGTTGATACCTTAAGATGGGGAGCGAATTTCCTGAACTCTTCCTTCCAGTTAAAAATGAGGATTGGAGGCATGACTATAAGGGAAGGTTTGTTGGCCGTCGGCATACACCAGGTCAGCATAGCGATGGCCTGCACTGTTTTGCCCAGTCCCATATCATCGGCCAGACATCCTCCCAGATGATGGGTATAAAGATAATTTATCCATTTCACCCCTTCTTTCTGATAGTCACGAAGGGTGGCCTTAAGACCGGGAGTGGCTACAGGAATTTTCTTAAGAGAGTTGAAGCCTTCATAAAATTTGCGGTAAAGGTCAAAGCACGTTGCTTTCTTTCCCTCATCATCAAGAAGGTTCATCATTTCAGGCAGGTCGAAGAAGCTGACTGTGACGTCTTTTGTGTCTTTCGGAGTTGATCCGAACACCCGTTTGAGCTGCTTTATGTAGGCGGCATCGATTACGGCACGGTTGCCATCGGCAAGCGTGATGTATTTCTGTTTGGTATATTGGGCGATAATGTCGCGTAGCGTGAATTCCTCCCCGTTGAGTGTCACTGTGGCTGTCCCTTCAAGATAGCTTACTCCCGCTATGAGTTTAAGATTCATATTTGGTTTGGGTGCCACAATATTATATGCCTTTAGTTTCTGTGCTCCCACAATTTTGAAGGTAGAGATCAGCTCGCCGAAGGAATTATATAGGAATTGTGAGGCAACATCCTGAGGCAATGCAAAATAGTTGTTCTCATTCCATATTGTGCGCGTTTCTTTTTTCGAGGTAGTCTTTTCAAGAGTGTTTTTGAAGAGTTCAACTAATTCATCCAGACGGCTTTCTTCAAGTTTTCTGACCACTATCTCCTTATCTCCTACGTAAGCCACCTTGTCGAGTCTGAAATCCTCACATATTTCCATAGGGAGATTCCCGACTGTCTCCGCCACTTTCAGGTAGAGTGCATTCTCCGAGTCAATCATCTCGATTGCCAATACGGGGGTCAGACGGACCGGATCATCCTGAAAAAGCACTTTTTTGCCATAGTAGTCAACTTTTATCCGGTCAATGGTTGAAAAGAGGATGGAGAAGAGTATTTCCGCCATGCCGTCATCGAATCTGACGGTAAATGCCATGAGGTCGGCAAACCGATAGCCTATGTTATCTATTTTCCAGATTGAATCGGTGGTGAGGACATAGTCGGGACTTAAAAAAGCGACCACCTCTTTGTTGTCAACAAAGAAGGATCCTTTGTTTGTGGATTCCCTTACCAGAGGATTGATGTTGACTTTGGATACTTTGAATAATATTTTCCGTTTTCCCGGCTGTAGGGTGAGAGGTTGCAGGGTCTTGTCTACCAACAGATGAGCACACATCTCAAAGAATGATGGAAGAAAAGGATAATCGGCAAATGAAAATTTGTGGGTGAGTTTACGGACACCCCAGGAGAAATCCATTTTGGTTCTCCTTTCTATTTCGGACAGCGTCTTAATCAGGGTACCCATGCAGCCGATTGGTTTATACTGTGTCGGTATCTGGAGGTTGCCCTCCGGGTCAACAAGAGCAAGTTTGGCTCCATCTTGCTCAACGGTGATCTGTATTTTTAGGTTACCGGGGTCTTTTTTCTTAATCTCCGTTATTCTTCCGGCTTCCTTGTCACGGCGTAATAGAGATAGGAAATCTTTTTTGTCTGTCATAATTGTCTTCTGGGTTCAATAAAATATGCTATCCTTTGGCTATGTTTTAGAACATAATCACTGTTGTCTGCAAAATTATAAAATTATGACCACTTTCCCAAATTTTAAAACTAAAAACGTCAATATTAACGAGAAACGGCATGAAAAAACCGCCGACAGCCCCATATGACTGTCGGCGGGATATTTATTTATAATCAAACTCAGAACTTATGAGAGGCGGCTTACATCATGGTTGGTGCGTTCGTCACCTTCAGCGATACCTTCTTTCATTGCTGCCTGAATCTCGGCTTCGCTCGGTTCATAACCGGCTGCCCATTTTGAAACCTGGTCGGGCTTACGGCCTTCAATCTGCCAGTTGAAAGGATAGAAGTCGTTGTTAGGATCTCTCCATGACGGTTTACGCTTTGCATAGACTATGAATGGGAATGCTACAAAGACGATTACACCAATAAGGATTATTCCTACATAAATCACAGGAGAACCAGTTGTGATCTGCGACGGCGGAACGAAGCTAATTACCAACGCTACCAATGCACCGAGCACACCAAGGATAAAGACGAACCATTTACCGAAATTTCCAAAAGGCACACGGAAACCTCTCTTTACATTAGGTTCGGTTCTACGTAGTCTCAAGAATGCACCGTAGATGATGATTACCATGATAAGGTAAAGCACGGTTGACATCTGACTGAGCACCTGATAAGCTGACTCAACGCTTGGCATGATAACAAGTGCGAGTGCCAAAACGGTTACGAAGATACCCTGAACCCAAAGGATAGGCACCTGGATGCCGTTTTTGTTCACTTTCTGAAGTCCACGGGGAAGGAAGCCTGCACGACCTACGGCGAGAATACCGGTAGATGGAGCTGAAATAACCACTGTAACCTGTGCCAGCGCACCGATTGTGATCAACAGAGCCATCACGTTGCCAAGCCAAGGCACTCCGAGGGCACCCCAAAGGCGATTGTATGCCACAAGAAGTGACTGAAGAAGGTTAATATCTTTCTCCGGCACAGCTGCTCCAATGGCAAGCGTGGAGAATACGAATATTGCAAGAATAACAATCACTGATATGAAGCATGCACGAGGGAAATTCTTTGATGGATTTACCATTGAAGGAACGTGCACTGCCTGCATCTCCATTCCGGCATAGAACAGGAAGATCGATGCCGCAAGCACAATGTTGCCGAATTTTGAGAAATCGGGGAAGAATGGCTGGTCTTTCGGAATAAAGTTAGGGTGACCAAGAGCCAAATAAAGCACACCAAGGATAATCAAAACCGCGGCAGGTATGATGGTGCCCGTCAAGCCTCCGAATGTAGAAAGTTTATTTGCATATTTCTGCCCTTTAAAGGTTACGAATGTGGCAACCCAGTAGACAGCAAGCACAACGATGAGGGTGTAGATGACATTCTTTGCAAGTTTAACGTCAAATGTTTCCGGCCAAAAAATAAAAGCCAGAGAGACGGCGGCAAACATAAGAACAGCCGGGAACCATATCACCACCATCTGCCATTCCAGATACATCGCGACCCAACCCCATTTGGGCCCGAATGCCTCAGCACACCATCTGAAAAGGCCTCCTGAACGGGTGTAGGCAGAAGCTAATTCGGCACATACAAGTGCGTATGGAACAAGGAATACAATTGCTGCAAACACATAGTAGAAAATAGAGCCGTAGCCGTATTCCGCCTGTGATGCCATACCACGCATACTGACGATGTTCGTCACTATCATGATCGCCATGGCACCCATGGTAAGCGTAGCTACCTTTTTCCCCGTTGGAATCTTTCCGGCTCCTGCCGGTGTGGGTTTAGTTTGAGTGGTATCCATAATTCGATAGTGTAAGAGAGTTTATAAATGAAGTCCGACGCAAGTAACGAGAGACAACTCGTTGTTTCACGTCGGACTCCGTTATTGATAATTCACACTAAGCTCTTTCAATGAAGAGCTTACGCATTAAGCTCTTAATTAGCGACGAACTGCAGGATAAGCCTGACCTACCTTGGTGCCAACTTTGTAGTGAACACCCGGGAATGCAGTGATCTCTACATTGGAAGCGCGCTCATAAACTGTAACGATATCGGAACCACCAAACTGGAAGTAGCTGATTTCCTCACCCTTCTGAAGAGTTACGCCTTCTTCTGCAGTCAGAATGATTGAACTTACCTGTGCCATACCCATCGGGAGAACAGCTACAAGACCAACCGGGCTGTCGATCACTACAAGACCACGTGTCTGCATGAATTCATAGCCTGCGTCATCAGGAGCATCAAATACTCTCTTAGCCTTGATTATTGAACGTCCGAACGGATCATTAGGTATTGGCTCCGGAACAACCTGAAGATAGGTTGTGCCTTGGATTACTCTTGCCTCAACTACGCGACCTCCAACAGGTGCATGCTGACGGTGGTAGTCATAGGTGTTAAGGAATGAGTGAGTCCAGTGGCCACCTTTGAAACGGTCTGCAAATGGACTGCCTTCGAGAAGCTCTTCGATCTTCCAGTCAAGACCCTTGATGTCTACGTGTGAATCGCTGTTGATTTCCCACTGGCCATCAAATGTGCAATCTGCAGGAGATACAATGATAGAGTCATCCCCAGGGGCTGCGATAGGACGATAACCCGGTTTTGTGCGACGAGCGAAAAGCTGGTTGTAGCTCTTCCAACCGCCACGCGGACGGATATATTCATTCATATTGTAGAGAGGTGATTCATAGAATGTACGCTCTGATTCCGGTGTAAGTGATCCGGGCTGATCCATCCAGTTACCAAGCTCAGTGACAAACTTACGCATCCAAGCTGAAAGTGGAGTCAAGGGCTGCATCTGGTCATGAGGAACAACTGCGTTCTGAAGTTCCTTAACAGGAGACTGGTCAAGAACGAAATAGAACAAACATACATGCTTGTATACCTCTTTGCCGTAACGGTCTTCTACTGGTACCCAGCTGAGCTGAGCGTTACACCAGTCGATATAGTCGTCGAGGTTCTTGATGTTCTCAAAGCCATAGATATTATAGCTGATGGCTTTCTTGACGGCCTCTTCGAATTTATCGCGCCAACCGTTGTTGTTGATCATGTCAACCAATTCCTGTACTACAGGATGCAATGTCTTTTCCATAATATAAATTGGATTAAAGAGGGTGAAGTGAATTTAAAATTTATCGAAACTATTAGAGGGGAACGCTTTTGTTGATTAAGGTTGCTCTTCTGGGGATCGAAGAAATTCTAAAGCACATAAAACTGTTAACTATTGTTTTCAGAATTGATAGCGTTCTTTCTAAACCGTGTCGAGCCATGGTCTTCGACATTGATTCAGGGAATGTTATTGTTCTGACTACATCAATATAACATTGCTCATGAAAAATTGTTTTGAGAAATGTAATAAATTTTTTGATATTTGCTTCTGACATCTAATTATAATGGACATATGTCTTGTCAGGATCATATATATTTTCATTTTTACAATATTAAGGTGTAGGTTTGGCATCAATATTCATCAGAGAATATTTTAAATACAGTATAAATTTTTACCGTTAAAAGGAATCTTATTGGCAATTTGTCTACCTTAAGGAGTAAATGATGTTAAATTTTAAATTAATACGTATTTTATCAGTGGCATCCAAAACAATGATGAAAGTTTTTGTGTTAAAAAAGATATGAGATTGGACGAATCCAATTATAAAAAAATCATTAGAGGAATCCATTCATAAACTAAATTATTAACCCCCCTAAAGCCCTTTACTATGAAATATGTTAATTCCGGCGAAGGTAAGATTCCACTAATATCTCTCATCGCTATCCTTTCAATTTCATTGACAGTAAATCTGCCAGGTTTAGCAATTTCTCCTATTTTGGGGAAGCTTGACCAAGTGTTCCATCACGTCACCGAATTGGAGGTGCAGTTGCTAACTGTCTTACCTAATCTTGTTACTATCCCGTTCATTCTGTGTGCCGGAAAGATATGCAGCGAAAAGAATCAGATTTTCGTTCTCGGATTGGGGCTGGCTATCTATACAGTGACCGGAGTATTATACTTCTTTGCCTCTAATATGACGGAGCTGATTATTCTAAGCTGTCTTCTCGGAATGGGTTGTGGCCTTGTGATTCCTTTGGCTGCGAGTCTTGTGTCGCAGAATTTTGTCGGGAAGGCTCGCACCAAGCAATTAGGTATGAAATCATCGTTGTCTAATTTCTCCATCATATTTGCCACAATTTTTGTAGGGTGGGTAGCATCACTTGACTGGCATTATTCATTCTTTGTCTATATGGTGCCTATCATTCCTTTGGTATTGATTCCTTTTATGACCAACCGATATATACAAAAACACAGGGTGCTTGATTCAGATGCAGCTGCTTCGGAGTCTAATAAGTCAGCTTCCGAAGCTACGGCCACTACTACTACTACTACTACTACGCCTGCAAAACCTGCTGCCACTGTCGGTCCAAGGTTTACCGGGAAGACGGCTGTGGCTCTCCTTGTAGGTATAATGGTAGTATATTTCGTTATAACCTATGCCACTGATATGGTGAGCTACTATCTTCCTTTCTCAATGGAACATTACCATTACTCCACTGATGATGTGGGGGTAGCCACATCTCTTTATTTTGCAGGTATCACTCTTGGTGGCTTCCTGCTTACATACGTGATTGCAGCATTGCGTCAATACACTATGCAGGTTGCTTTTATCTTATGTGGTGTAGGTCTATTTATGGTTGGCTTCCTGCATGAATATTGGTCGTTTATGGTCGGAGTGTTCCTGATGGGTTTCGGATATGGTGTAATTCAACCTGTGTTCTACGACAAGACTTCTGACCTTGCCCCGACTCCGGCAAAATCCACTGCTTACTTCTCTTATCTGCTCGCGTGCAACTATGTGGGTATCGCAATTGTTCCGTTCATCATTAGCGGCGCAGAGAAAATATTCAAGGCACAGGCTGATCCCAACTTTGCCGCTATATTCAACGGTTGTGTGGTAGCTGTCTTATTGATTATTGCAATTTTCAAATGCAGGAGCTTTGTCTTCAAAGCGGAGGATAAATAAACATAACGGCTTATGGAAACTGATTATAACCGGGGAGAATCGTTGAGTTCTCCCCGGTTTCTGAATATAAATAGTTTAAGCTAAGTCTCTTAAAAACTATATTTCACCCCCAGAGCCAGGGTAAGATTAGAGGTAGACCATCTGTCGCCAAGAAATGGATAGCGCGTCTGAAAAAAATAAGAGAAATGGTCTCCGGTCTCTATTGCTATCCCTCCGATAATACCGAGTTGGAAATCTCTGCCGAAGTCAGGCGATACTTTCTTTTTCTTTAGTATAGGCTGGCTTTCAGTCCCGATATTGAAGTAGCGCTTTAGATAGAAGGCTTCCTATACATGTTATGCATTAACGTCAGACGAAGTAAATTCACCTTATCAATGGCCTCCAATAGTTGAAGTTGTTGCGACTTGTTTCTGTTTCTTAGATATTTAAGAACCGCCGTATGCCGAACGGCATGTACGGTGGTGTGAGAGGTCGGTAAAC
>CAZQSD010000115.1:0-10415 GCA_964595885.1 uncultured Sangeribacter sp. | reverse complement strand
CTGAAATCAAGAATATACGCCTCCTTAGCCCCCTCATACGGACACCCACATTCAGCCTCAACCATCAACTCTGCAATACACGGCAACTTCTTCACGTATGCTATGTTATCACACGCAGTGATTACGCATTTCTCATTAACATAGATCACGTAGTCACCCATCATCTTTCTGCTCCTCACCTCTCCCAGAGGCGCCAACACATTACACAAACTCTATAAATTCATTCGAACACGCCATATCATTTAATACCTAAATTACACATTTCCTTCTTCAATCCTCCCACAAAATTAATCAAATTTCCTAACCTCTAACCAATTAGATAGCAAGGGATGTAACTCATACCCAAACATGAATCACATCCCCTGTTAATTAAAAGAGTATTATTAATCTACAAACCATGTCTATAGATTATAATCAAATTGTTTTCTTAGGCGCCTTCGATGAAATCAAGGGCTTCATCGAGGCTTTCAATAATATTGGGATGGAGAGTGTCGTCCTCTTCCTTAGTCCAGCCTTTGCCTTTGAGCCACATTACCTGGCAGCCTGCCTTTTCAGCAGGAAGTATGTCTTTGGAATAGCTGTCGCCGATCACCATCACCTCTTCCGGTTGAAGGCCAAGAGCCTCCACTCCAAGTGTAAAGATTTTTGGATCAGGCTTGCGTACACCCACAACCGCACTCTCTATAACTTTTTTGAAATACTTGTCAATACCGAAATCCTTCAACACAGTCTCAACATTGCCATAGAAATTTGAAACCAACACCAACGGATATTTCTCCGACAATGCCTCAAGAACCGGCTTTGCATTCTCTACTGAAGCCTTTGCAGAATCATAGCAAATCTGTGCCACCTCTTTAGCCTTCGGCTCGATCTCCTGCGGAGCGAAATGGCCAAGCTCCGTAAGCCGCTGAAGCTCTATCTGCATCTTTATGTCAAGCAGATCATGAAAATTATGCTGAGGCAGGATATGGAGAGTACGGGCCAGTTCACGCTCTGCATATACATACACTTCTCGGAACTCCGCCTTATCGGCTGCCACCCCCGCCTTCTGCCATGCATCCCATATCACCTCGCTCCAATGATCACCACCCGTGTCAAGAGTGCCGCCATAGTCTAAAATAATACCTTTGATTTTACTAAAGTCTACATTCATAACTCATATGTTTTAGTGTCTTAACATAATCATGGCTTACGCCCGTTCGCCGGTAAGCTCCTTTACAAAGCCCTTGCATATGCTCTCGTGGCGACATACCATATATATTAAAACGATATTCAGCACTGTGAGTTCGAAAGCAAAGTAAAGCCAGGGCATCCTGAAGATAAGGATAGCTGCGAAAAGTGCAAAACTGCGGGTATTGAATGAGAGAATATTGGTGTATTTCATCAATGGCTTGCTCTTGGCGCGGAAAGCATCACGAAAACTCTGTGGAATGTCGCTGCCATACTTTTCCTTCAGCACCTTGCGAAGACGCTGCATCCAGGGAGTGCGTTTCTCCTGGCCTACTGTATAATTAGTATAGAACAACAACGTAAGCTTGCTCCAGAAATCTTTTTTCCACGACAGCTGATGATATTTCTCCCACAGGGCAGCCGCAGACTCAAGCTCACTCCCTTCCTTCCCTTTAAGGAAATAGAGATGAAACTGACGGTAATAGTCGCCCATAGAAGCTTGGGTGGCATGACAGAATCCCGTGACGACACCCATCACCCATATAACCCAATGGTGAGCACTGAAAAAATCACTCGTGACATTCTCCCTCAGACAGATTGCCACATATATGGCAAAAAACCACAGGTCGCCGCTCAGCCCGTCAAGTATTCTGCCAATGCGTGAATACTGTTTCGTCATTCGAGCCAACTGACCGTCGGCACTGTCGAAAGAATCAGCCCACACAAGCAGTATAACGCCTAATATATTAATCCAGATATTATTGAAATAGAAAGCCACACCGGCTCCTACACCTAAAAAAATTGATGCTATGGTTATGGCATTTGGGGTGATGCCGAGCTTCTTGGCAAGAATTGCCCAGCCATAGCCTATGCGTCGATAAAATATCAGGTCGAAAGTCTCCTCTGTGTCCATCGACTTCAGAGAGTCCATGTAGCTTCCACCCTGTTTCCTCTGGTCTTCGTTGTTATTATTCTCCATTTCTAATTTTAATTACTTCCTGTCAGTGTTCTGTTTGCGCCACACCTTGACAGCACTTAGAACACATTTCGCGATATACGGGGCGGCGTCATTACGACACGGAGCGAAACTCGGCCAGTCATTAAAATCTATTATCCTGACCGTGCCGTCGGCATCAACTATGCAGTCGCCTCCATAGATTTTCACGTCAAGGATGTCGGATGCATCCTGACACATCTTCTTCAGCCCTTCCTCATCAAAGTAAAGCCCCTGGCTCTTCCCGTTGACAGCCTCATAACCATATTTGCTGTGACCCTCGTCAAACGGATAAAACCAGAAAAAGAACGGCTGTCCGCTTATACCGTAAAACTTGATAAGATCCCCAACGAGATGACGGTTGATCACCGCACGCTTTATCCCGCGATAGAAATACTCATGAAGCACTTCCTGGGCCTCTTCCGGATGGCGGCAATAGCTCACATCCTCCTTATGCATGGCGTGAAAATCACCCCTCTTTATCCAGCAGGAGGAGAATCCCGCCTTCCTCAGGTCATCTATCACCGACTCATTGGTATTGACCATAAGGCTGTCAGGGTAAGGAATACCATTTCCCAGGAGAATGCGAGTCATTCTCTCCCGTGTGCAATTCTCAATTCCATAGCCGGAGTTGATCACAAGTTTCCCATTGTCTTCAAGACTCTGAAGCTTTGCAATGGAGGCTTGTTCACGACACATATTCAGGATAATATCTTCCTGAATGTCGGTTTTCTGAAATTGCTCCTCACTATAGATGTTTACTTCGCATCCACGCTTGCGAAGCTGATCGGCAGCGGCATTGAAGATAGCCGCATCATTGCCTATATGGTTAGGGGAATAGGCGCCTGCCCTCATCACTCCCGCAATCTTTATGTCTGCCATATGTCAAGACTTTAGAAATGCCTCCGCCTTCTCAATGTCGGAAGCATGGTCAACATCAAGTATTTTATTCATATCATATGCCTTCAGCCTGAGGCCGGCCGCGACAAGGGCCCGCTGATAGTTGCGCATCCTGCCTACACCCTCATCTATGCACCGCCGAAGCACGGGAATAGAATTTTCAGAAAGGCCGTATATGCCACCACTCACATACTTCACGCCCGGCTCATGAGTGTCGAGGAAAGCAGTGATAAAGCCCTCCTTATCGGTGGCTACGTAGAGAGGCTTCTCATCGTCAATATAGGTGGTCACCGCCATCATGCCGTCAACATCAGCCGGTGATTCCTTGAAGGCATTCACATAATTCCGGAAGTCAGCCTCACGGAAAATAGTGTCTACTGTGGTGAGGATAAACCTGCCCTTTCCTTCCATAATGCTGGAAAGCTCATAAAAACTGTGCATGGATGTGGGGGTAGTCTTCACAATGAGATTGAGCGGACATGGCATTGATTCGGAAAGGGCACGCAGGAAATCGGCCACCTCAGTCATCTGCTCATTGACTATCACACTCACTGACTCGGCGCCGCAGTCTGCAAATATGTCGATAAGGCGGGAAATCATAGGTTTCCCGTCTATCCTTACAAGCGGCTTGGGGAGCCTGACCCCTTCCTGCACAAGGCGCGAACCTTCACCGGCGGCAATTATTCCAAAATTCATGATTCTTCGGTTTGTGGTGTTGTGTTTTCTTCGGTTTCCGTATTCTCCGCCTGTGGCGTTTCTTTAGTGGCACGGGCTGTCTTTTCTTTCTTTTGGGCACGCTCCTGACGCTCGCCTCTGTCCGGACGTTCATTGACATACTTCTTCAGCGGATTCTCAGTGGCAGCGGCATAGTTGCGGCGGCGTCGGAAAATGTCAAGCGCTTTATAGATTGCTTCACGCATCGAGGTCTCATCGGCAATCCCTTTCCAGGCGATGCCGAAGGCAGTGCCATGATCAGGCGATGTGCGCACATAGGACAATCCGGCTGTGAAATTCACCCCGTTAGCTCCCGCAAGTGTCTTAAAAGGTGCAAGACCCTGATCATGATACATGGCAAGAATCCCGTCAAACTTGCGATAGTCGCCAAGTCCAAAGAAACCATCAGCGGCAAACGGACCGAACACCAGCATGCCCTTCTCACGCATCTCCTTTATGACAGGCTCTATCACATCTTTTTCTTCATTCCCCAACACACCCCCGTCGCCGGCATGCGGATTAAGTGAAAGCACAGCTATGCGCGGACGCTCAAACCCGAAATCGCGTTTCAGCGATTCGTTAAGCGACAATATCGCTTCCTCCACATTATCATGGGTTACAGCAGCCGCTATTTGCGACACCGGGAGATGAGTGCTGACAAGCGCCACCCTCACATAGTCATCACACAGGATCATGCGTGCCTTTGCCCCATCTCCTATGGATTCTTCCAAAAATTCCGTATGACCGGGGAACTTAAATTCATCGCTCTGCACTGCCTCCTTTGAAATAGGAGCAGTGACCAAGACATCTATTTGTCCATCTTTAAGAGCCTCTACAGCCATTTTCAAGGCATCAACGGCAGCCTTGCCCGAAGCCTCAGTTCCCTCTCCGGGGGTCAGCTCCGGCTCCTCTGCGTTTACATCAACCACACTTATCTTGCCTGAAGGAGCATCCGCTGCCGAGGCAGCCTTGTTAAGACGCATCTCCTCCAGACCAAGTTGACGGCGGCATTTTTCCGCTATGGAATGGAATCCGAAAATTATCGGGGTGCAGAGTTCGGTCATTGCCTCCTCGGCAAGCGACTTGAGAATGACTTCATAGCCCACCCCGTTTATATCACCCTGGGTAATACCCACTCTTATAGGTTGTGACATCACTATTGGTTTTTATCGTTTTTCTTCCCTGCCAGCATGCCGCACGCAGCCATTATGTCTTCGCCGCGAGAACTGCGGATAGTGGCAGTGATTCCTTTAGAATTAAGATAATTGCGAAACATTATCATCCTCTCTTCGCTTGAAGGATGAAGATCCACATCCGGCACCTTATGAAAGCGTATCAGATTCACCCGGCAGTCAAGTCCGCGTATGAGCCTTATCAGCAAATCGGCATGAGCGATATCATCGTTCACGCCACGCCACATTATATATTCAAATGAAAGGCGACGCTGATGACTGAAATCATAGGGGGCAAGCATCTTTATCACGCTTGATATCGGAAATGCTTTCTGCGCGGGCATCAGTTGCTCACGCTCACGAGGATCGGCAGTGTGAAGGCTTACGGCAACATGCACCTGGGTCTTCTCCAGAAGGTCTTTCAACTGGGGCAGTTTGCCCACTGTGGAGACCGTAATTCTTTTAGGACTCCACGCCATTCCCCAGGGAGCAGTAAGGATGTCTATCACGGGAAGAAGTGCCTCCAGGTTATCCAATGGCTCACCCATGCCCATAAACACTATATTGGTAAGTTCTGTAGCCGGAGTCTCTCCTTTTCGGGGAGCAGGCGGGATACTCAGAATCTGGTTCATTATCTGGGCCGGAGTCAGATTTGCCTTGAATCCAAGGCGCCCGGTGGCACAGAAATAGCAGTTCATCTTACATCCGGCCTGAGATGACACACAAAGAGTGGCGCGCTCATGATCCGGAATGTAGACGCTCTCTATGATGCGTCCTCCTCCAAGATTGAAGAGATATTTCACAGTACCGTCAGTCGACTTCTGTCTTGACTCCGGAGCCATCCTGCCTATCTCATAATTGGCGGAAAGCCATTCACGGTTTTTCTTTGATATGTTGACCATCTCATCAAAAGAGGTCACCTTCTTTTTATATAGCCATTCGGCAAGCTGCTTGCCTACAAACTTAGGCATGCCCCCGGAGATAGCCACCTTTGTGAGCTGCTCAAGAGTCATGCCGATAAGCGGGAGTAATTGCGTTGTTGATTGCATCGCTGTGTTTTTATGGCGAAGGGTCGGCGCCGGGAAACGGCACCGACCCTTCGCGATGTTATCGTTCTTGTCAGTGGTTACTATCAGTCACCTGCCTCAAACTTATAAATATTGTTCTTCACATTCTTGGCGCCTTTCAGCATCTCGCCCATGTTGGGATTGACAAGCTGGAAGTACTGCTGTTCATACTGCTGCTCGCTGTAAGGGAAATTCTGGGTAGAGGTGCCTGTAATCTGATAAGCATACACACCATTGTCGCCCTTAACGAGAACCACTTTACCGGGTTTGCTGCCGGCGATCTGACCGACAACTTCTGCATCACGCACGAAGGAGTTGCGACCGAAACGGAAAGTAGAATCATTGCGTGACTCCACACCCATTGCCTGTGCGGCAGAAGCCATCGTGCCTGCTTTGGGCTGATACTGCTTCATCAGTTCGTCGCCAGCCTTTGCCTTGCGTGCCTTGTCAGTGACAAACTTGTTCACATTCTTATTGGAAAGGGGAGCATAGTCCTCATACTCATTTACCACTGCCACTGCATACAGAGCCGGAGTCATAGCATCCTTTGACTCATAAATATGGCTTACCTGACCCGGCTTGCCATCCATCATTACCCAGCGGACCACCTGACGGCTGTCGGGATAATACATCTGAGCACCGGGCATACGGGGCACTGCGGGTGATGAAGCTGAAAGACTCATGTCGGAAACGGTATAGCCTGCCTTAGCTGCATTTGCCACGAAATCTTTCGCAGTCTTGTTGTCGTCAAGGAATTTCTCAAGCTTCGCACGCTCCTCATTAAGAGTCTTGGTGCTGGGCTTAAGGTCATATGTAACCTCGTCATATTCGTAGATCTCAACAGGAGCTTTCCTTTCGGTCACCTTTGCAAGCACAGCACCCTGATTGTTCTTCATGAGGGCGATATATTTGCCGCCGGCATTCAGGAGTGAATCAAGCTGACCTGACTCAAGAGCATTGGTGCGGCCCTGATTATTGAAGAGAGTGATCCACATCTCTTTCTGAGCCATAACGCTGTCGGAGGAGAACTTGGTTGAAAGTGAATCAACAGGAAGCCCGGCGTTAAGTCCGGCAAGCACCTTGTCAGGGAGTGTAGTGCCGGCCACCTGCACGAGGTTAAGCTGGATAGAGTCCATAGCCAGTGTGCGCTTGCCCATCTTCACGATTGTGAAGCCCTTGATGGTTTCGGAGATCAGACCCACTGAGTCACGGTGAGCCTTAAGGACATATTCCTTTACCTTTCCGTTGGGAAGATCTTTTGCACGGCGTTCGTTGCGGGTAAGCACAATGCCTTCCTTCTTAAGATCCTTGCTGAGCTGAGAGGCACTGTCGCGCAGTTCGTCAGCAGTCTTCTGAGCCAGAATCTTGGCAGCCTGACGGTCAGCAGGCGAAGGAGACACGCTCACAGCCACAAAAGCCACATCTTTAGTAGGCTCAGTCACTTTGAATCTGCTCTTCACATTATCATATTCCGACTTCAGGGTTGCGTCGTCAACAGCATACTTCTCAGGGTCGAGCTGACCATAAGGATGATAAGCTATGTCAACGATGCTGGTAGTAATATAATCATTATAGAGGGCTTTCTTGTCAAGCTCGTTAGCCTTTATTGTGCCGTAAAGGAGCTTCTGATAGGTCTGCTGGCGGATCATTTCCTTTGTCTCTTCCTCCATGAGCACCCATGCCCTCTGGAAAGGAGCCATCTGGGCCTCGGTGAAACCGTTGCGCTTGGGGTTGAAGATCACCTCATAAGCCTGCTGGGGAGAAGACACCGCAAGACCGGAAGCATTAAGCTGCTGCACGATTTCCTGAAGACGCGGATTGACAGGGTTCTGAAGCACATAGAAGCTGAGCTGTGAGGCGGAAGTCTCTACGCCTGCCTTGGAAGCTGCTTCACTGAGAAGACTCTCACCGATAAGCTGGTCAAGTGCCATCTGTGAAAGAAGCTGCACGTCAAAGTTAGCATACTGTGCCGGATTCTGACGACGTGCCTGCTCAAGCTGGCCGTTGAGTTCTTCACGTTTGCGCATGTAGTCGGTGTAATCTATCTTTTTCCCGCCTACTTTTGCCACTGTGGTGTGGTCTCCGAAGAGATTGCGGCTGTTGGTGATTGCGTCGCCAACAATGAAGGCAAGGAGTGCCACACCGATCACTACGATCAGGAACACTGACTTGCTTCTGATTTTCTCTAATGTTGCCATTCTGTGATATAGCTGATGTTTGTGTTTAATTAATTCTTGGTGATGTTAGTCGACAAAATTCTGCCGTGCGCGCACGTCAGGAAACATGTGCACCACTACAGACATTGCGTCCTGATTCATTTCAGAACGCAAAGGTAACACTTTTGGCTTAAATCCACAATTTTAACCGTAAAATCTTAATGATTTTTCACCATAAAATGGGTTGACTACTCTCCAAGACCCTTTTTATGCGAGGTTGAAAGCTTTCTTTATGTCATCAACCCGGTCGGTCTTCTCCCATGTGAAAAGCTCCACTTCCCGGTTGATCGGCTCACGATCATAACGCGACCTGAAGGTCTTTACGACAGTTTGCGGCACCCTTCCCATATGGCCGTAAGATGCCGTCTCACGGTAGATGGGGTTGCGGAGTTTCAAGGTTGTCTCTATCGCACCCGGACGCAGATCGAACAGTTCTTTTATCTTTTCAGCTATCTGCGTGTCGGTGATTCCTTCTGCTGCCGTGCCGAAAGTGTTGACAAATATATTGACCGGTTCTG
Source organism: uncultured Sangeribacter sp. (assembly GCA_964595885.1). Lineage (GTDB taxonomy): Bacteria > Bacteroidota > Bacteroidia > Bacteroidales > Muribaculaceae > Lepagella. The sequence continues at coordinate 1,664 of CAZQSD010000115.1, read as the reverse complement.
CCACGCCTATGGCGTAGCTCACCTGCAAAAGCATTTCACGTGCCACTCCGGCCGCCACCATGTTTTTGGTGATCCAACGGCAGGCATAGGCAGCCGAACGATCCACTTTGGAAGGGTCCTTGCCGGAAAACGCACCGCCGCCATGTGCACCCCTGCCTCCATAGGTATCAACTATTATCTTTCTTCCTGTCAGACCCGTGTCGGCATGCGGACCCCCAAGCACAAATTTTCCGGTGGGATTGACATGCAATTTATATCCATCGGCAAAAAGCTTACGGAGGTTCTCAGGAAGTTTGGCAATCACGCGCGGCAGCAGCACTTTCTCCACATCCTCACGAATGGTCTTAAGCATCTCCTCCTCTGCCCTCTCGCGTGCCTGGTCAGTGTCATTCAGAGGCTCTATAAACTCGTCATGCTGAGTGGAGATAACTATTGTGTCAACGCGCAGCGGCTTCCTGTCATCGGAATATTCCACCGTCACCTGACTCTTTGCGTCAGGACGCAGATAAGTTTTCAGCTTTCCTTTCCTGTAATAAGCCATTTCCTTACCCTCTTTTCTGATCTCGTCGAGTTCACGCAAAAGCATGTGGGAAAGATCAAGGGTCAAAGGCATAAGGTTTTCAGTCTCATCAACTGCGTAGCCAAACATCATTCCCTGGTCGCCGGCTCCTTGCATAAGCTGATCGCCACGGCTTATACCCCGGTTGATGTCACAGCTTTGCTCATGTATGGCTGATAATATTCCGAGTGAGTCACCATCAAACCGGTATGCCCCCCGGTCGTAACCAATCTCCTTTATTAACTCACGCACAGTAGCGTGCAGGTCAACATATGCATCGCTTGTCACCTCTCCTGCCACTACCACCTGTCCGGTGGTGCAAAGGGTTTCGATTGCCACGTGGCTTTGCGGATCACGCGCAAGAAACTCGTCGAGGAGAGTATCGCTGATTTGGTCGGCAACCTTGTCAGGATGTCCTGCCGACACTGATTCTGATGTGAATAGATAGCTCATTTTTGTTTCTTTTTAATTTATTACCGGCTTGGGATCACCAAGACAATAGAAAAGCATTCGGATGCTGTTGCTTCCAAATGCTCTGCCTCGTAGCCCTCGCGCCGTGTCTCACGGCCTGAAGACCGGTTAACCCCCAATGTGCAGTTTTAGCATTTTTTCAAGTGGTTGCAAGCAGCCAAATTTTTCCACTTTTCAACTGCAAAATTACAACTTTCCTTTTGCTCCCACAAATATTAATGCCTAAAAAACACATTTGTGTTCTATCTACTCTCTCTGTTTTGCTCAAAATCAAAATAAGTTGTAACTTTACTCTCACATATAAATTCTTCCCCAACCTCAACTAATCAGTTATGCTTACCGGAATAATACTGTCAGCAATATTATCTTTGGCTATCGCACTCATCTTTCCAAAAATATGGCCTGATGACACAGATTCCTCTACTCATTTGCCGGCACCACCCAGCCGCCGCCATTGGTGGGTGCCACCGAAAATCAAACTACTCCCATGGTTTGATTCGATGAGGCGAAAGAGGCGCAGGAAATAAAAAAGTCTGCAACCCCATCAAATGAGTTACAGACCACATTTACAATGAAAAACTTGTCGGGGTGAGGCGACTCGAACGCCCGACCTCTACGTCCCGAACGTAGCGCG
>CAZQSD010000114.1:7784-10522 GCA_964595885.1 uncultured Sangeribacter sp. | reverse complement strand
TTCTGGAGCAAGTGGTATAGGGGTATTCTCATTCATAATGCAAAATTAGCAAAAAAATTAACATTTAGGCAATAAGCGTCAGATAATCAGTCGAAACGAGTCATTGCATTAACTTTGAAGTTGGAAAACAAACTGCTATTTCTATGCGTTTTAATAAAAAAGAACTTATGAGAATAAACAGAGTGCTAATGATTGTGGCTTTTGCCATATTATTACTAGTAAGTGGTTGTTCCAAATCATATAAGAATGTTGTGTCGTATAGCGCGACCGTGTATCCGGACCACAAATATGAGGAAGAAAATGTTGCTTCTGATGAAGAAGGCGCGTTGCAAGAACCGGCATGGACTTACTTTGAAAGGTTATCGTATATGTTTGGAGCTGACTCGACGTATGTAGGAATGACGGATGACATGAACTTTCCTGAATGGTATTCAGGCTGTTTCGTTAATGACAGGAATAGACTGACCATAAATGTAGTCGGGGATACTGTTGAAATCCGTGACGCGCTTGCCCGGAGGCTCGGAGGAAATGAATTTGATTTGGGTATCGGGGTGTGCTCAATCAAAGAGCAAATTAAGACAAAACAACTCTTAAGAGAGGCAATTGCACAAAAATACAATGGAGACCTGACATCAGAAACAAATCCTGACGGAACGATTGATATACGTTTACAAGGGAACAACGACTCAATTATTTCCAATTTTAAGAGGGATGTTTTCGATGCGCCAATACTGCGATTCACACTTGCTGATAAGATTGAACTAATACCAATGTCCAATCCATAATATCATAATACCCAGGAAGAGATGTATGTTGAGCATGAAGCCCTACCGCAGTTTCCCGGAGGTGACGCTGCACGGCACTTCCCATAATATTTAATAAGTCTGATTATGAGGAGAGTGACTTTCATTAGATTCTTTTAAAGTTTTTGTTATAACGAAAACTTTTTGCAAATTTAATAAAATCTTCCAACGTATCCAAAACTTTATATAAAGGATTGCTTTAGACCAAAGAAGGGAAGCATAAAATATCCGGAAGCAGGCGAACAGCTACTTCCGGATATTAGTAATTTAAGTTTGCAATTAAACCGGTCTTTTCATACTTAAAGGGTCTTTTCAGTAGGTTACTTCACAAGCACTTTAGTGCTGACGGGAGCATGGCCGTCAGGCGTTACCGTAACTATGTTCATGCCCCTGCGCATTACGGTGCCTGGAATCTGATAGGTTCCGTCTGAGTGAAGAAGTGTTGAATATATTGTGCGTCCCCCCATGTCAGTGACGGTGAGACCCGATTCAGCAGAAGTATCACGCAGGTTGACATTTACGGGTTCTCCTTCACGTACTATTGTGGGCTCCACACTCGCGTGGATTGCCACAGGAATGGTGTTGACTCTTGAATTATTGTCCTCGCGCTCCACATTGTAGTAGAGATACATAGGGCCGTTGTCACCGGATACGGATGCCATAAGGTAAGTCTTGCTTCCGATAACAACCACCGACACTACGGAGCCGGTGACACTATCAGGAAACTCGATAGACTGGAGTTCGTTGCCATTGGCATTCATGATGCGGAATCCCTTCAGAACGACATCATATGTATAGTATGTATAGATATCCTCCTCGTGTGTGGATAGTTTAAGCTCCGCAATGGGAGAGATATATTCGAAGTCGGCATCAGAATTGAAAAGTGTCTGAGTGAGGATCACGTTGCCTATATTGTCGGTGCCGCTATTGAAATCCTCCATATAGAAAGAAGAATACGGAGGAAGATATGTATCCTCGTGCTGTAATTCCGGTACTCCCCAGTGGGTAGGGATGTAGCATCGGCTCCAATCCTCCATACTGACTTCCATTATGTCATTTTCATACCCTTTAATGCAGAGAGCCCTGGCAGGATATTTTTCGCCATAAACATCGTAATGGAAAAAGACCCAGTCGCCCTCATAAGTTTCCGGAGAAATTGAATCCGGAATGAGATAAGTGTACTCATCACGTTCTTCAATTCTGTATTCAGCGTTCCTGAGCCATTCTACTATATATACATGCAGCTCATTCTTATAACAGTCACTGAAATTGGTTGCCTCTATCTTATCACTATCAAACTCAAACTCATCAACGGTGGCGATCTCGTATCTGCCACGCACAGGGAGAGGCGGCATATTGACCTGACCCACTTGGTCAAGGTTCTCGTCATAAACAGAAACCTCCGCAGAGCCATCTCCTGCATAGAATGAGGCTGATATCAGACATGGTATACTATCAGAAGCATATTGAGCGGGCATATAGGTTGAGGAGCCCGAATGCTGGATCGGCGATACGCTCACCGACTGTGCGTGGAGAGTAGACACACCACACGCGGCACTCAGAATGACTGAGCACAAAACAAATGTTTTCATTCTTGAAAATTATTATTAAGTGAATTTGAAAAAACAGGCGAAGAAAGGTAAAGATTGGTTATCTCTGCATTCATTCTTTTGCAAATTTTTATCTACTGATGTTACTTCTACATAGCATCTGTCATCAATGTAATAAAAAACATTAAACAACAGATCCGATGAATAAACATCAGACTGGATAATATTGCAAACGGGACGCAATAGGTTAATATTCCAAATGTTATGGCATCTGTAAAAGATGCGTGGAGAGAAGAGCCGTTCCATCACTTTCAGTCAATCTCTTTGACCGAATTGCCCGGGTGATGTAATCTCTCCGCTGCAGAAAAAGGGTGCTGTAAGACCA
>CAZQSD010000114.1:0-7684 GCA_964595885.1 uncultured Sangeribacter sp. | reverse complement strand
GAATTGCCCGGGTGATGTAATCTCTCCGCTGCAGAAAAAGGGTGCTGTAAGACCACCACACTTGCAGTTTGCGGTGCAAAATTACTGTTTTTTTCATCGACTGCCAAACAATCTATATAAATTTTTTACACCGGATGCTTTCGCAGTGCCTCAGGTTTTGTTTAAGGCTTTGGTACGGTCGAGAAGAATTTCGTCCATGTGATCCTTTGCCCACTGGATAAGTTGGTTTATTATCGGAAAAAGGGAGTGGGCTCTTTCGGTCAGACGGTATTCCACTCTTGGAGGGACCTCGGCATAAACTTGTCGCTCCACGAATCCGTCGGTTTGAAGTGTGCGAAGGGTTAGGACAAGCATTTTCTGGGAGATGTCTTGCAACTCGGCTGCCAGATCCTTGAATCGCATAGACTCATGACCATTCAATGTATAGAGCACAAGCAGCGTCCACTTGTCGCTGATACGGTTAAGGATATTACGGATAGGACAATCCGGATATAGTTCGTTCTTATTGAAATGCTTGTTCATATATTGTTGGTATTCAATGTTTCCGCACAAAGATAAGCATTTATTCTCATGTGTGCAACTCTAAATTTTTTGACGTTAATATACGTTAATTTTTCAATAATTGATTAAGCCTAAGTCATTTGAAAATCACCATTACTAACCTCATGGTAAGTTAACTGAAAATAATATCAGTTAAAATTTGCAATAAACATTTTGACTTATTTTTAGGTATCTAAGACAAAGACAATTTTAAAATTTTATTGATTATGAACAACAAAAAAGTAGCATTGATTGGCGCAAGTGGTTTCGTCGGCTCCGCCATTCTTAACGAACTCCTCAATCGTGGGTATCAGGTAGAAGCTTTGGTAAACAATCCTGATAAGATGAAGGTTGAAAATCCGAATCTCACTGTGAAGAAAGTGGACGTAGCAGATGAGAAAGCCCTTGAAAACGACCTGCGCGGATATGAGAGTGTGATCAGCGCATACAATCCCGGTTGGGCAAATCCCAATATATACGAAGAAACCCTCACTAACTATCCCAAAATTCTTGAGGCTGCCAAGAAAGCTGGAGTGAAACGTCTCCTTATTGTAGGGGGAGCCGGTACACTCTTCGTCAAACCGGGTGTGCGCCTTATTGATACCGGCACACTGCCAGACGCATGGGTTCCCGGTGTCAAGTCGCTTGGAGAGTTCTATCTCAACACCTTGATGAACGAAAATGACATCGACTGGATATTCTTCTCACCCGCAGGCAACCTTGGCGACATGGGCGCAAAAGGTCCTGGCAAACGCACAGACGTATATCGCCTTGGTAAAGACGATATGATTTTCGACAAGGATGGAAACAGTTTCATCTCTGTGGAAGACTATGCCAAGGCAATGGTCGATGAACTTTCTGAACCGGCTCACCACAAAGAACGTTTTACCATCGGATACTAATCCTCCGACACTTATTCATTATGACTTCTGAAAAAGAAAAAATTGATAAATTACTCAGGGTGCTTCTGCAGGAGCGCCCTGAGTATTCTAATATCGCTATTCCCGACTCAATAGAGGATAAGCGCAATCTACTCCGCTCTCTTATGAATGTCCGTATGCCTGCGCCATTGCCGAAAGAAGTGATGGCTCTGCAAGATGAAGAACTTGCGGAGCAGAAAGCAGAGAAAGGGATCGTCACGCTTGACTCTATTCCCCCTTCGCCGCTTTACCCTCCCCTAAGGTTGTGGCAAGGCGACATTACGCGACTTAAAGTTGACGCGATTGTTAATGCTGCCAACTCTCAGATGCTTGGTTGTTTCATTCCTCTCCACCGCTGCATTGACAACGCCATACACTCGGCAGCCGGAATGCAACTGAGAGCTGAATGTGCTTCAATAATGCATGCGCAAGGGCATGAGGAACCAACCGGGAAAGCCAAGATCACTCACGGCTACAATCTGCCAGCAAAATGGGTTATCCATACTGTCGGCCCGATTGTTTACGGAGCTTACCCAACCGAAGAAGATTGCCGTTTGCTTGCTGACTGCTACCGCAACTGCATGGAGCTTGCCGATGAAAAGGGGTTAAAATCAATAGCATTCTGCTGCATTTCTACGGGTGAATTTCGGTTTCCACAAGACAAGGCAGCCGAGATTGCCGTTGCAACAGTAAGAAAGTATCTTGACAACCATCCTGATGCTTCCCTTAACACCATAGTATTTAATGTATTTAAAGACAAGGATTACTACTTATATAAGGAGTTGTTAGGTTATGAATAGTTTTAATGAAAAAATACAGATGGCCCGTGAAAAACTTGATCAGGCTGATGCCATTGTCATAGGTGCCGGTGCCGGACTGTCGGCAGCTGCCGGTCTTGACTACTCCGGACCTGAATTCAAAAAAGAGTTTGCGGACTATATTGATAAATATAAATTTCCCGACCTTTATTCATCAAGTTTCTATGATTTCCCTACAGAAGAAGAGCGTTGGGCACGTTGGGCACGTCATATTGACTATGCCCGCTTTCGTCCGGACGCATTTCCTCTCTATCGTGAACTGTTGGAATTGGTGAAAGATCGAAACTATTTTGTGATAACCACTAATGTTGATGTCCAGTTCCGGAAAGCCGGGTTCGACCCCGAAAAGATCTTTGAGGTGCAGGGCGACTATGGACTCATGCAATGTGCAGTGGGCTGTCATCCTAAAGTCTATTCAGATAAAGAAACTGTTGAGAATATCCTACACCACTCTCATGATCTCACCGTAGATTCTGCCTACGTCCCTGTTTGCCCGGTGTGTGGTGGTAATATGGACGTACACGTGCGTAAGAATCAATTTTTCGTTCAAGACGAAAATTGGGATAAGGCAGCTGAGCGTTACGAGAAATTCATGGCTCATTATGCCGACAAAGGAAGTGTCGTGCTCCTTGAACTTGGGATAGGGTTCAATACGCCCGCCATAATCCGTTATCCATTTGAGCAGATAACCTATCGCAATCCGAAAGCCACGCTCATAAGGCTTAACTCCGACTATCCTCACGGTCCAAAAGAAACGGCAGCCCGCACCATCTCCTTTACGGAGAATATGGAGAAAGTTATCTCCAATTTGAAAAGCTAACTACCTTTGATAAAACCACTCATCAAATATATAATATTCGCTCCGATTTCCAGGAAAAAGTGTTACCTTTGCAGATTTATCAAATCGCAACTAAGATGAATCTAACTGAAATCAGAGAGATGGCTATTGCCAATCAGGAAAGAGCCAAAAAGGTCTTGCATGCCTTCGCCATTGCCGAGACATGGGAAAGTCATGGCTGCCGGGTTAATCTTATAGGATCCCTGCGCATGGGGTTATTGGCTTCTCATCGGGATATTGACCTCCATGTCTATTCCAAAGGTATTACAGAGGAAAGCAGTTTCGCTATTGCTGCCCAAATTGCAAAAGACCCAAACGTCACTGAAATCAAATGCATTAATGGGCTCCATACAGACGAACATTGCATCGCATGGCATATCTTCTATAAATATGTTGATGAAATCTGGCAGTTTGATGTTATCCACATAGAAGAGGGCACTGAATATGACGGCTATTTTGAAAGAATGGCTGACCGGATCATGGAAGTCATGACCCCAAAGCAAAGGGATACGATTCTCCGATTGAAATTTGAAACTCCTGACGGCAAAGATTATCATGGAGTGGAATATTACGAGGCAGTCATCGCAGACGGCATAACCAAAATGTCAGACCTTGAACAATGGATAATTGAACACCGAAAGAAACTGGCATACTACTGGATTCCTTAAAACACAATAATTGCCACAAGTGCTAACTCTTAGCGCTTGTGGCGATTATATTTATCTGAATCTATGGTTTATTTCTGAGGCAGATAAAGAGCGGTGAATGCTTTGTTGAGGCGGGGAATTGGATCAGAGTAATGGTTACCCGGGACGCTCTCAAACATAGTCTTTATTCCCGCCTTATCAAGGAGGGAAATAATCTCCTGTGTGTTTTGGGCAACGGTGTCAAACTCTTTTACTTTGGATTTCGCCTCCTGCACACCTAACAGGAAGAAAGCCTTACCTTGTTTCGCTGGAATTGTCAGCCCCTTAATCCATTCAAGGAAACCTTCATACCAGAATGAACCGGATAAGGAAGCTATATTGGTAAACGTATCACATATCATCCACTGCCACAATGCAAACAGCCCTGACATTGAAACACCAACAAGCGTGCGCTCTGCATCTTCACTGATTCCTAACGTTGATTCTATCTGAGGAATAACTTTCTGCTGCAAAAGCTTGAGAAACTCAGGCGACTCCCCGGCAAAGTCCTCGGTGCCCTTAGGGACGCCTTTTGCAGGCCATGGACTAAAGACGTTCTGCCAATCCATACCCGTTATTACCACAATTGTTGTGCCATAACTCTTTGAGGCCGGTTCAATCCAATCACCCAACATATCCATTGGGTAAAGAATATAAGCAATCTTATTATTAACTCCGTTTGATGCGCAAAGGCACTGGAGATTATCTATTTCAATTTTCTGTGTCATAATATTTCATCATATCCGGCATATCCCTGAATCCCAAGGAGGAGTAGACAGGTTTGCCATCTTCAGTTGTTTCAAGATATATTTTTCCGCACTCACGGCGTTTAGCCTCCTCAATGAGATGACGCACCATCTGGTGGGCCACCCCATTATTACGGAACGGCTCGCGCACATAAATATTCATCAGATATGCACAGCGACCCGATGGATTGTCAGGGGAAGGGAGTTCCTCAGTAAGACATAAGCTTCCACACCCGCATTCCACTCCGTCTTCCTCAGCTATAAACGCCAAGTGACCGCCATCGGCAATATGTTGTGAATAATAATGATGGTTAGCGTCAATAAGTTGCTCATCCGGCTCTACACCGAACACATTTCGTATCACCTCCTTGCGCCAATCCATCAGAGTGGTCAGATCCTTGACCGGTTTTATGATTACCATCACACACCTCCCTCTTTCATTACCACAGGCAATGCCTCTACATCAACCTTGCCACGTCGCGTGAGAGGTATCTGCTTGACTTTCACAAAAAACTCAGGTATCATAAACTCCGTCAGTTGAGATGCCAACCATTCACGCACCTTGCGCAGCGTGCAGTCCTCCCCTGGTATGAGATAAGCCACAAGGTAGTGCAGACCGTTCTCATCAAGGAATGCACGAACCACTCCGCGCTCCACACACGGACAGGTGTTCAACACATTCTCCACCTCTTCCGGCTCCACACGCTTGCCCAGAATCATCACCTGTTCGTCCCGGCGATGCAAAAACGCAAGATTACCGTCGGGCAATTCATAGCCAAGATCACCGCTCTTATACATACGTGTGCCGTCCGGGAGGGTAATAAAATTCTTCTGCTCTGGCGGATTGCCAAGATAACCGCGACTAACCCCTTCTCCGAAAATACAGATTTCTCCGGTTTCTCCTTTTGGCACCTCCTGAAGATTCTTGTCGAGGATCTTTACCTCAACCCCCTTGACCGCTTTGCCAACAGGGAAGGTGCCGTCTTCAAGTGGCTCTGCATTGTCAACACGGAAATAGTTTGAGCAGACGGTTGTCTCTGACGGTCCGTAGGTATTGTATATTTTTACCCCTTTTCCGCGAAGATTAGTGATATAGCTGCCACGTATCACGTCGCCACCACTGATGATCAGTTTGACTGACTTTGGAATATCAGGAAGCTTGTTCATCTCCGCAAGCAGATAGGGGAAACCATCGATAATAGTGACTTCGTGACGCTCAACAAATTTCATCAGACCTTCCAATGAACCGTTATGCACGGCATAAGACGGAATACATACAGCCGCGCCATTAAGAAGCGTTGTGTAGACTTCCTCTACGAAGATGTCGAATGAGCATACTGAATATTGCAGCATGATATCGCCTGGACCGGTATGGAACTCAGCTTCAAATGCCTCTGCATAGTTAACAACGGAATGATTTTCAACTACCACCCCTTTGGGTTTACCGGAAGTGCCTGAAGTGTAGAGCACGTATGCCACTCCGTCAGGCGTTGAGCGGTCAGCCATTTCTTTATCAGTAGGCCTCAGATGACGACAATAATTGTCTGTAATAATTAGATTGACTCCGGCTGTGTGCATCATATAGTCAATGCGCTCCTGAGGCAACGTCGGTTCGGCAGGAACGTAGGCTGCCCCGCTCTTCAGCACTGCCAACATCGCTGCAATCTGTTCGGCTCCATGGTGCATAACGATGCCAACAAATTCCGGCTTTGAGTCATAAAACTTAGCCATAATATTATTAACCATTTGGTCAAGTTCCGCGTATGTGAGTGTGCGGTCGTCTTCTATGATAGCAGGCAAGTCAGGATATTTCCCGACCATTTCCTTAAATCTCGAGTAGATTGTGTATTTTTCCATATAATAAGATTTCTATATCTATACAACACGCATTTACGGTCATTGGATTATTCCAAGTCATTTTTGAAGATTACTGAAATAGTCACGGATCTCGGATCAATGCAGGTATGCCTCGTGATTCTATTTATTGGTGTTCTCTTTTATTTTCACTAAATTTGCAATGTGTATTTTTACGCAATCCACTGCGTAAAAATACGCAATCCACTGCGTAAAAATACGCAATCCACTGCGTAAAATGTAAAGGTATGTATAAAAGATCAGAATATCAAGTAATTAAGAGACGTCTCGAAGAACCGAGAAGATTCATTGAAGTCGTAATGAGGGAAAGAGAAGTTTAATCCAAAAGCGGCCTTCATTGTCGGTGACGGAGGGATAAAGCCGGAGAAATTCCTCTCAATGGACTTGCGCAAACTATTTTAAAACCAATGCCCACAGCATTCCCTTCACCGAAGCTGAGATTGGCAATGCCATCTGTGCAAACGAAATGACATATAGAGGGCTACCCATAGCCAATACCATGACTCTCGTGCGAAACGAAAGTCTTTCAAGCCATGATTCATTAGCGAACCGTGCCTAAATCCCAATAGAATTATAAATCTCATTTTAAGAAAACGCAGACCGCTTAGTAGAGCACGCTTCGGCTTCCGGGGCAAAGTTAGTCACTATCGTGTAAAGCAAATCGGTTGAGCGTCACACACCACATTAGTTAAAAGTCCTCAAATCTGTCAATACCTTTTAGTGAAGGTCGGTTGCTGAATTTATTTTGTTACGATTAATAAAATTGTAGATTAATTTTATTTGTATATTTCAGATATAATTATTAATTTTGTATTACAGGTTGCATATGGAGATTCTGTAGCCTCAATAATGAATTAAAAGATAAAATTATAGGAATCTCTCTTAAAAATAACAATAATGGGACTTTTTGATAAAGTGTTCAGCAAAGCGCCTAAGGCAGAACCTTTGAACGCGCAGGAAGCATTTGCAGGGATTGCATTGGCCATGGCCGGTGCCGATGGTAGCATAGCTCAGTCTGAATGGGATGGTATAGTTAACTATATCCGTCGCCTTCGCCTCTATGATAATTATTCAGGTCCGGCATTCGACAAGATGTTTGACAAAATATTCCGTATCCTTCGCAATGAGGGTCCGGCTGCCTTGGTGACTGCTTCCGTTCAGGGTCTTCCTGACGACATGAAGCTCACAGCATTTGCCTGTGCAGTAGACATCGCTCTTGCTGATGGTGTGGTTGAAGATGAGGAGAAGGAGGTTATCAATC
>CAZQSD010000113.1:0-10529 GCA_964595885.1 uncultured Sangeribacter sp. | reverse complement strand
AATATGTAATTCAAGGAAAATATCAAAGAAATATTTCTTTCCGGTTGTTATATTATAAACTATTATGTTTTCATTTTAGTTAAGTTCATAGATTATTAATTTATTAAAAAAACATATAAATGAAGAAAGTTTTCGTTAACGGACTATTAATGATTGTTGTAGCAGTGTCCGGATGCTCCGCATCAAAAAAGCCTTCTCCGGCGGATAGCCTTAATTCTATAGAGAATCAGAAACAGGTAAAAGATGAGGATATGTTGAAATCTGCTGACGGACTGCCGATGCTGGTTGATTTCTCAGCAGAGTGGTGTCCTCCTTGCCGACAGATGAAACCTGTTTTCCAAAAGTTGCAGACTGAATTTGAAGGAAAGGTTGATTTGGTTACGGTCGACGTTGACGATAATCGTGATTTGGCAGAGCGATATAATGTGACATCCATACCTCCTCTTGTCTATATATCGCCGTCTGGAAAAGAATTATATCGCACGGTGGGTCTTCAGACTGAGTCAATAATACGTGCTGATATTAATAAGTATCTGATGGAATGAAAATAGATTACATAATCAAAAAAACTCTGCATCCGATTGGGTGCAGAGTTTTTTTGATTATGTAATTCAAATTCCTAAGTTGAATGGAGCGGGTTTTATTCACTCATGATGTATAGAGTGGGGAGCACACGTGTGTCATCCATTGTGTCGTAAGCACCAAAGCTTGAGTGGGAAATTGAATAACCCCAGATACGGTCTTGACCGGCTCCTACGTTCTTGATTTTCCATGTGCCGTCCGCCTGTCTTTCGGCTGTCCAGAAATACACTGCGTCTACCGCACCATCCGTAACGGTCGGGTTATCCTTGATGTTAAATGAATTGTAAGTTCCTGACATATACAGATACCTGTTGTTGGAGTCTCTCATCAGGAACTGACCCTCGGGAGCCTTATATTCAACATCATTGATGGTAACTGAAGATGCAAACGTGTAGGCATACGCATCAGTGGGAAGCACGATTGTCTCACCGGAGATCTCAACACTGCTTACATTGATATAGCCATAGTTTGAACTCTTATCAAGGGCTGTGGCGCAGACATTGTCATGCACCAGAAGATAACTGCGGTCGCGGATAACCTGGTCTTCCTTGAAGAAATCAAAGATAGCTTTGCCAATGTATTTTGTAAAACTCCAGGCATTGTTGGCTTTCGTGAATCTGCCAACTACATTTTCGAGGCCATTATTGTTAAGAGTCCAGTTAGCACCATCGTAAACGAAGAGAGCAGCCTTGTTATAGTTGTAAACCACAATCTGCTGGTCGCCGTTCTGAGCATAGATCAGCTTGTTCTTAAGATAGAGCGGGATGTAGATCTCCGGATCGGTTAACTTAGCATTATCAACACCCATTGCCTCGTAGTCAGCCGGATTGAGAGCGCTCACGCCATCAGCAACTGCCCACTCGCTGCCATTGAAGTAGTAGACAGCATTAATGCTTGTTGTGACGGGAGTGCCGGCAACAACCTTTGCAGGCAGCTTGGATGTTAGCCTGTAGTGAGGCATATACAATTTTGGAAGCAGACCTTTTTCAGAATCATAAGAACCCCAGCTGTTATAGCCTTGGTCATACTGAATCCACTTAGCCGTTTCGTTATTGGTGATGGTGGCCAGACCCTCGGCATTTCTTGTTATGCTCCACAAAGCACCTGCTTCCGGCATCTCTGCCGATACGTTGAAGCTATTGTAGGTGCCCGACTGATATAGATATCGTCCATACGAATCCTTGATGTAATACCCACCATCGGCGGCTACAAAAGTAAAGGCATTAACATCTAAACCAGTCACAAATCCGTCAAGGATAGTAAGGTCAACTTCGGGGAGATAGCCATAATCCTTGTCTTCGGCAAGGGGAGCCGCGCCATAACCTCCTTCAGCCACTATAAAGTAAAGGGGATCCGGAGCCTTATACAAGACGGGGAGGGAACCTTTCTCTGAGTCATAGGAGCCCCAGCTGCTGTAGTTGCCATCATATTGGATCCATTTGCCGGTTGTGACGTTGGTGATGGTATAGAGACCATTGGATCCTATTGCCACAGTCCACACTGCGCCTGATTCCGGAAGAGTGTATGCCACATTGAAGCTGTTGTAGCTGCCTGACTGATACAAAAAGCGGCCATAACAATCCTTAATATAAAAACCTCCGTCAGTTGATTCAAAAGTGAACGCGTCTATCGGATCGGAGAAGTAGGAATGGTCAACACTCATTTCAACCTCTGGAAGATACCCATAAGACTTATCTAATGATAGGGACCCGGCCCCGTTGACGCCGTCAGCCACGAGGAAATATGTCCCGGTGGTAAAGGAGGGAATATCTGAATTGGATATGAAGGTCGGGTTGGTCTCGCTTTCGTTATATCTTACGATTGCATAAGATCCTTCAGCTGCCTCCGGAAGAGCCTTCTTCAGAATGCCGGGAAGTTTGTTGGCGGCTGAAGTCATTGGAGCGAAGGCCGATATATAGTCTTCGTCACTTCCCCATGCGCTTTTGTAGTCATCGGTAGATACTGTATATTCCGTGGCTCCGCTGATAGCCGTCAGTTCAGCAGGCACTTCAGATGCTTCCGCATACGATATGTCGGCAACCGAACCGTTTGATCCGAGATAATATGGGAAAGAGGCTGTCTCCATAAAAGGAGGGAGGGCTACGGAAGCAGGAAAGGCTCCATATTTATTAAAGTAGCAGTTTGTGGCTATTGCCTTTGCCTCAGCCTTCTGCTCATCTGTGGTGGCCTGTGTTTCCATAAGCTTGGAAATGGCCTTGTAATCATCGGCAGTGAGCGAATAAGAACCCGTTACGGCATTCTCATAATTTACGCCGCTCTCGAACCCTTTGAGATAAAGGTCGTTCCAGGAGTTTTCACCGCAACTTGCCAATGCTAAGGCTGACGCACCGACAAGAAGGGAATTAATTATGTTTTTATTCATTTTGTTAGTTCTGAAAGATGAAATGATTAGAAGAAGAACTTAACTCGGAAGTTAAAGGTGCGTCCCTGGCTGTAGAATACGCGGAAGGCATCCTGCCATGTACCCTTTTTGCTATAGTCTGTGTAGGCATCCATGATATAGTAGTTGCTAAACACATTATAGACATTAGCTGAAACCATGCAGCGGAGACCCTTGGTGATGTCGAAGCTGTAGCTTGCATTAAGATCAAGCTGATTTCCAAATGGGATGGTCCAGGGTTCATTTATTTTGAGTGTCTGACCCGGAGTAAGACTTACGCTGCTGCTGCCGTTAAGTGAAAAGTCACTGTGGTTAAGTGCATTGCAGGTCCAATCACCACCAATAGTGAATCCTTTGAATGGCTTGAACTGCATGCCGAGGGCAGCCGTAAGTTGAGCGGAGCCGCCCACTTTCACATTCTTCTGATCGATGGTTGCGTTGAGGTGGTCAGGTGAGAGGGGAGTGGTGATGGAGGCCGGGGTATCACGGTTGCCGAGACTTGACAATGCCTGACCTTGACTGTTGTAGAAATAACCTACCGGAGAATTCTGCCATGTATTGTCAGCGATGGCAAACATACCGGTAAGCTCATACCATTTTGTGGGTTTATAAACGAAGTTTAGTTCCAGACCCATATAACGGGAGTCAACACCATTCATGGTAGCAGTATAACGGTCGTTGTCATACTCCAATGTACCTGTTGAAATGAGCGTACGGTCCATCCACATTGTGTAGTAACCGTTGAGTTGTGCAGTAAACTTCGGAGAATGGAATTCATAACCTACTTCCACAGCGGCCACTTTTTCATTGCGGGTGGTAGGATTGATTGCATTCGAGTTGGCAGGAGAAACAAACACACCATACTGAAGGTAAGGAGCACGGGTGATGTAGCCACCATTGACATATACGTTGTTATAACGGTTGATGTTGTAGTTGGCACCACCCTTGATGTTGCCGGCGAAGAAAGTCTTGGAAGGTGACTTGCTGTCTTCGGGATTACAATACATATGTTCATAACGAGTATATGTATTAAGGTTAGCAGCTCCTGCAAGCACGAGGTTAAGGTTATTGTCAAGGAGATTGTATTCTACCTGTGCATACACACCTTCCTGCCATATGCGGCTGTCCCAATCGCGATAAACCACATCTCCTACACCGAGTTTCTGATTGCGGTAGGCAGTCTTCTCAGCTTCTGAGGCAAATGTGCGAGTGTTGTTGGATGCTGAACGATAGTAGTCAATGAAGTATTCTCCGTTGTAGAGGTCAGAAATCTCATTGGTGTGTTCGCCGTAATAATAACGGATGTCGATACCGGCTGTAAGTGAAACCTTGTCAGAAAGCTCATTCTTGTAGTTTGAGACACCTCCAAACCATTTATGATTGTTGACAGAGTTTGACATAACCATCAGAGAACCGGTTGTGCTTGCCTGGTTCATGAGCTGGATCTGGTCGTAAGCAAACATACCGTTGCCGTGACGCAAGCTGTAGGTTACACCATTGTTTTCTATGGTTCTCCAATTCAGCTTACCGTTTGATGAGCCATACCAATAGCTATAGTAGGTTGAGGTGGATGAACCGATCTGTGCACCCTGTCCACTTGAACCATATCCTGAGCCGATAGAAGCATAGATCACGCTTGACAGAGATGATTTCGGGTTGATCTGCCAGATATGCTTCAGCATTGCAACCGGTTTGTTATATACGTTATACTGAGAAGCTTTATGCTCGCCGTTAAGACCAAAGCCATAAGTTGGATTGTAGCGGTAGGCCTGTCCCTTAGGCATATAGTTGGCCACATCCTGCCAGCCTTCGATGGTCAGACCGTCAGAGGAGTTACGCTTGTAGTGGGTCTGTGGAGCGCCTGTGATGGTAAGGGAGAGCTGATGATCATCAGTAAGACGTTTTGACACGTTAAGGAAGTAGTTGAATGAGTGATAGGCTGTGCCCTCCACATAACCGTCGCCGGTTTTGCGTGAGCCCAGGAATGTGATTGCCCAGCCATTGTCCATCAGGCCTGTGGAGAATGAAATGCCGTAATTCATGGCGTTGTCATTGCCGAGGCCATACCAAGCCGTGCCCCCTTTCTTTGCGTCGAGGCCCTTGGTGATCATGTTGATTGTGCCGCCGAAAGATGGTGAGGAAATCATAGTGGCACCAAGACCGCGCTGCACCTGCATTGACGACATGATATCGCCCAAGCCACTCCAGTTAGACCAGTATATGCCACCCCATTCCATGTCATTTACAGGAACACCGTTGACCATTGTTGCAGTGTTCTGTGACTTGAAACCACGAATGTTGATTTTCGCATCGCCAAAGCCACCGCCGTCTTTAGTAGCCCACACACCGGGAGTGGTCTTGAGGATTTCGGGTAATTCCTGGTTGCCAAGTTTGGCCTCAAGCTGGCCTGCTGTAATGGCAGAGACAGCCACAGGGGTCTTGCGGGCTACCGCCACAGATTGCGTGATGACCACGTCCTGAAGCATCTTAGAGTCAGGCTCCATTTTCAGCACACCCATATTGGGGGCAGCTTTGGCAGTCAGGGTGTGATAGCCAATGTAGGAAACCTGGATTTCCTTTGTCCCGTTAGGAACGTTGAGTGAGAAGTTACCGTCAATGTCGGTAGGTACTGCTACATTAGTGCCTTTTGCCTGTACAGTGGCACCAATCACCGGTTCACCGAGTTCGTCGATTACCGATCCGCGACACGTCATTGTGTTGCCCTGGGCAAACGCCCAGCTGACAACGCTTATCAATGTCACGGCCAAGAGAAATAGCCTCTTCATAAGTAGGTTGTTTTAGTTATTGGAAGTTAAATTTGGAAAATATACATTTTATCCGGAATCCACGCTGATGATAGCGTGGATTGCTTCATAGTGCAAATTTAAATTTTTTTTAAGAAGTAACCAACGAAAATGATAAATTTTATTTAAAATATGCTTATGAAATTTAAAACTACATAGCTGTTAAAGAATCAAAAAGGAAGCTTAGGAAGTGGGAAATAAATTATTTTTTAATTTTTGGAGCAGATTTTAACAATTGATATTGGAAAAAAGTGTAAATTTGCAACTATAAAACTAATCATAAGTTATGACAACGACTCAAACACTCAATGCGCCACACGAATTGTTGCGCGACAAGGCCTGGGCAAGATGGACTGCGCTCCTTCTTCTGGCAATGGCGATGTTTTTCGCCTACATTTTCATGGATGTCCTTTCACCTATCAAAGACCTGCTTCAGTCGGAACGCGGATGGGATTCTACCGCCTTCGGCACGGAGCAAGGGGCTGAGACATTCCTCAACGTATTTGTATTCTTTCTCATCTTCGCAGGTATTATTCTTGACAAGATGGGAGTGCGTTTCACTGCTGTGCTCTCAGGGGCAGTGATGGTGGTGGGAGCTGTAATCAACTGGTATGCCCTTACTGATGCATTCATAGGAAGCAGTCTGGATGTATGGTTTACCAACCACCTTAATTATATACCTGGATTTGATGAGCTTGGCATATCACCTTTCTATAAAGGCATGCCGGCATCAGCCAAGTTCTCAGCAGTAGGCTTCATGATCTTTGGCTGTGGCTGCGAGATGGCGGGAATTACTGTTAGCCGAGGCATTGTAAAATGGTTCAAAGGCAGGGAGATGGCGTTGGCAATGGGTTCTGAGATGGCGCTTGCCCGTCTTGGTGTGGCCACATGTATGATCTTCTCCCCGGTGTTTGCTGAAATGGGTGGAACAATTAATGTTTCCCGTTCGGTTGCATTCGGTGTGGTAGTGCTTATCATCGGTCTGATCATGTTTATCACTTACTTCTTTATGGATAAGAAGCTTGACGCACAGAGTGGTGAGGCAGAGGAAAAAGATGATCCGTTCAAGATCAGCGACCTCGGCAAGATTCTGTCCAGCTGGGCATTCTGGATTGTGGCGCTTCTCTGTGTGCTTTACTATTCGGCCATCTTCCCATTCCAGAAGTATGCTGTCAACATGCTTCAGTGTAATCTTACCTTCACCGACGTGGCTCCCGACTCATTCTGGGGTAGTGATGCAGTGTCGGTATGGCAATATGTTGTGATGTTAATAGTGGCGGGAGCGTCTTTCGCCAGCAATTTCGGTAAAAATAAGGCAATGCGCACAGTGATGCTGATTGTGGCAATCGTCTGCCTTATCACTTATTGCTGGATGGGTTATATGCGCCAGAGTGCATCTGCCATATTCGCGGTGTTCCCGCTTCTTGCTGTGGGCATCACTCCTATACTTGGCAAATATGTTGACTATAAGGGTAAGGCTGCCTCAATGCTTATTCTTGGTGCGCTTCTCCTGATAGCTTGTCACCTTACTTTCGCCTTTATCCTTCCGCTGTTTAAGGATAACCCTGTTGGCGGTGTGATTGTTGCTTATCTCACGATTCTTGTTCTTGGCGCCTCATTCTCACTCGTGCCTGCATCATTATGGCCCAGTGTCCCCAAATTGGTAGATGCCAAGATTATCGGCTCAGCCTACGCCCTTATTTTCTGGATTCAGAATATTGGCCTTTGGCTTTTCCCGATGCTTATCGGTAAGGTGCTTGACAATAGTAACCCGGAGATCACTAAGGCTGTGGCAGA
The DNA here is from genome assembly GCA_964595885.1 of uncultured Sangeribacter sp. Taxonomy (GTDB): domain Bacteria; phylum Bacteroidota; class Bacteroidia; order Bacteroidales; family Muribaculaceae; genus Lepagella. The sequence continues at coordinate 2,945 of CAZQSD010000113.1, read as the reverse complement.
CGGCACGATGTCGGAGGCTGTGGCTTCTGTGAGCTATAACTATACTGCGCCGCTCGTGATGCTTGCGTGTCTCGGTGTGGCAGCTTTGATTCTCGGCTTCGTGCTCAAAGCGCTTGACAAGAAGAAGCATCTTGGTCTTGAACTTCCGAATGTGGCTTCTCCGGTGGTGGAAGACGAGGTTTTGGAATCAGAGGCAGCTTCTGCAGAAGGATAATTTATAGTTTCCGACTTATATTTCCTCATTATTTTAGTCCCCGGATTTATCAATTCGGGGACTTTTTGCGTTATTATAGTATGAATTTATCTAAGAAATATAGATATGGATTATTGGCTGGCGTGATGTTATGTCTTTCTTCTCCCTTGATGGTTGAAGCTGAGACGGTGAGCCAGAAGGAGGCTTCACGCATAGCCCAGACTTTCTTCAATGCTGCCCACGGACAGTTGATGGGGAAACCAAACCTTGTCTATAATGGCAAAAGACTTACGACTGACAGGCTTTTCTCACCTTTCTATATCTACAATCTGCCAAAAGGCGGATTTGTAATAATCTCCGCGGAAAACAAGGCAATGCCTATTTTAGGCTACAGTCTTAAGGATAACTTTGATCCGGATGCAATGGGTGAGGCCACAAAGGCTTTGCTTTCCGGGTATGCGAGGGATATTGAGTATATCAGATATGATTCGCGGGTACCGGAAGAAGCCATAGCGACATGGAACGACATAAACAGCTATATAGGTAATATTCTTACTTCAGTATATACTGCCACAGATCCTGTGTTTTCTCTGGAGGAGGCGGCAGAATTGATTTCCAATGTCGAGACATCCGGACATGTGGAAGATTATTCATCAGATATATTCTCGCCGTCGCAGTGGCGTGATGTAATTGATGATGAACTGACCGCTTCTAAAAGTGTGGCGATTGGCATAGTTACCGATAAAGAGATCGTGCCTGCTATTGTGCATGGTCAGAAAGGAGACTATTATCGGATTGAGCTTGACGGCAGAAATGATTGGCTTATGCGGCTGATGGCAACGGAATATCTTAGCGGAGGTCAGGTTGCTTTCCTGGCTAATCCCTTTGATTCGCAGCAAGAGGATGAGGAGGAAGCCGCGTTTCTGCTTCATGATGACTTCATGAAGCAGGTCAAGGAAGAGGAGGAGAGTCGTCTCCGTATGTTTGAGGAACGGATTAATCCTGTCGAGCCTGTGATCCGAGCGGTAGGAGGTGGTCATTTTGAGATCAGGCTTCCGGAGAAGGTTATCATGGCCCGCATATATAATATGAACGGCATGATGGTCAATCGTTATACCTACAGTGATACGGATACGGCTGTGATAAGTCTTGACGGCAGTCCCTACGGATTTTATTTTGTGATCCTTAACGGAGAGAGTGGAAAGCCTTACGGCTTTAAGCTCTATAAATGATGCATTATATAAACATTTAAGAAATATATGTCTAAGTTATTAGATTCAAAATTAGTGGCATGGGTTGCACTCTTGGTGGTCATAGTGGTGACATGCTTCACTTTCCCAATGTTTCGTGCCTATTGGTGGGCATTCTCAATTGAATTCTTTGCCTTTATGATGGTGTTCTGCCAATTAGCGTCAGTTTATCTCTATCGTTTGAGTCCGATAGCGGGTAAGAAGCTACGCATGTGTGCGTTGGTAATGGGGGTGTTGACCATTCTGGCATTCATCGGAGTGTTTATTGCCTTTCAGTTTATCACGGAGTAAAAAATTTTATCAACCTCATAATTTATTCAATTCAATGTTAACTCTGCAAGGAGACTCAATATCCTTTAATTGCAACATGTATTCATAGAGACCGATTCCTTATTATCATGGGATGGGTGTCTATTTCCGGCATTAGGATCTCTTGCATATTGCAGCATCTAGCTAATGCCTCTGTTCCAATATCAACCTGAGGCAGGGCTGACATGTCCAAACTTACAAGTTTTTTGCAATCCTTGAATGCACGATCCCCAATCTTAACTACCGAGCATATTCCGTAAGGACCAACTTTTCTTTTAATCTCCGCAGGATCTATTTATCGGAGAAGTTTGACATGGGAGAAATATATAGTAGAAGGAAGTCTAATAATGCCCTCATATTTTTCCCCATTAGGCAATGCCACTACCTCAACGCCTCTATTGTCTAGAAGCAAATTGAAAGCAAATCCGCCCTCTATAAAGTCTTGTGCATTGACCTTTGAAGTCAATGCACAAGCTAAAATGATTACTATAACCAAGAATCTATTCATGATATACGTATGTCCATTAAAAACCCAGATAATGTAAAAAACATGTAATTAAAATGCGGTGGATAAATTAGAAATAATTATGAATTTTACTGTTTGCAAAATTAAAAAATATTTTGAAATTTCAAAATATTTTGAGAAAAATAAATTTACAAACAGAGAGATAGTTTCAACGGTTAATCAATTATCCACGGCGTATTGAATTGCCAGAATTAGGATCATTTTGTAATTATAAGATTTATACATTCCTTTAAATAGAGTTTACTTCAGCTAAGAATACCAAAATATAAATGAAGAGATAATGTAGAATATAAATAAGAAGATAATGGAGGCAAGGGTGATTTGTGAAATAAGAATAGTCTGGATTCCGTACGGAATCCAGACTATTCTGTAGAGTTTGTTTTAGCTACCTAAGATTAGGCGGACTAAGGATGTTGCAAGAATTAGCAGGGGAGGGCAGCGTTTGTTTTGTGAACTGCCTCTGCGCTCTTCTTGAAGAGAGCCTTCTCCTCCTCATTGAGGTTGAGCTCGATGATTTTCTTGATACCGCCTTTGCCGAGTACGCAGGGAACGCCAATGCAGAGGTCTTTCTCGCCGTATTCACCCTCAAGGAGAGCAGAGCAGGGGATAACTGCATCCTGATCGTGGATAACAGCTTCAACAACCTCAGCTGTAGCAGCACCGGGAG
>CAZQSD010000112.1:3490-10723 GCA_964595885.1 uncultured Sangeribacter sp. | reverse complement strand
ACCCCGGCGACACTATCACAGTGGCTTACCGCATCAAGGAGGGTAACAAGGAGCGTATCCAGCAGTATCGCGGCGTAGTGATCCGCATCAACGGTCATGAAGACAAGAAGCGTTTCACAGTGCGTAAGATTTCTGATGGTGTAGGCGTAGAGAGAATCTTCCCTATCGAGTCTCCGTTTATCGAGTCAATCACAGTCAACAAGTATGGCAAGGTGCGCCGTGCCAAACTTTACTATCTGCGCAACCTTACAGGCAAGAAAGCCCGTATCAAAGAGCGCTACATCAAGAAAGGCGACAAATAATATCCGCTTTTCGGGAAATAATGACACACATGCAGTCCCTCGCCGAGATATGGCGGGGGATTGTTGTGTTTTTATTTGCTGAAAAAGAAAAAAATGAGTATTTTTGCAGAGTGAAAAAGCAGGCAGTTCCAACTACAGGGGAATTTGCAGACAAAGGAAAAGAAAAATACTCAAAAAATATAGACATATGTCAAAAAAAGCATTACTGATAATCCTTGATGGATATGGCATAGGCGATCATGGCAAAGATGACGCTATCTTTAACACCCCGACTCCTTACATCGACAGCCTTATTGCTGAATATCCTCATTCGCAGCTTCAGGCAAGCGGTGAGAACGTCGGATTGCCTGACGGACAGATGGGTAATTCCGAAGTAGGTCACCTTAATATTGGTGCAGGCCGTGTTGTCTATCAGGACTTGGTGAAAATCAACCGTGCCATTGCCGACGGTTCATTCTCAGAGAATCCTGAGATAAAGTCTGCGTTTTCTTATGCACGTGATCATAATGTGCCCATCCACTTTATGGGTCTTACTTCATCAGGAGGTGTTCATTCAAGTCTGGGTCATCTATATGCCTTGTGTGACACTGCCAAGGCATATGGTCTTGAAAAAGTATATCTGCATTGCTTTATGGACGGACGTGACACTGACCCGAAGAGCGGAGCCGGTTTCCTTAAAGAGGTGCAGGAACACTGCGACAAGAGTGCCGGAACTATCGCTTCAGTGATAGGACGTTACTATGCTATGGACCGTGATCACCGTTGGGAACGCCTTAAAGAAGCCTACAATCTGCTGGTATATGGTGAAGGTAAGCACACGGATAATGTGGTTGAGGCTGTTGAGGAGTCATACGCTGAGGGTGTGACAGATGAGTTTCTCAAGCCGATCGTGAATGATAAGGTTGACGGACGTATCGGAGCCGGCCATGTGGTGATTTTCTTCAACTACCGCAATGACCGTGCCAAAGAGCTCACTACAGTTCTCACGCAGCATTCCGAAGACGGAATGAACCCGATTCCGGACCTTCAGTATTATTGCATGACTCCATATGACGATTCATTCAAAGGGGTGCATATCCTTTTCTCCAAATCAGATGTGCCTGACACTCTTGCCGAGTATCTGTCAAACAATGACAAGAAACAGCTCCATATAGCGGAGACAGAGAAATATGCTCATGTCACCTTTTTCTTCAACGGCGGCCGTGAAGCTCCGTTTGGAGGCGAAGACCGCATACTGGTTCCGTCGCCAAAGGTGGCTACCTATGATCTGCAGCCCGAGATGAGTGCGCCGGAGGTGACTGAGAAATTGGTGGAGGCTATTGACAGCGAGAAATATGATTTCATTGTCGTTAACTTCGCGAACGGCGACATGGTTGGTCACACCGGTGTTTATCCCGCTATCCAGAAGGCAGTGGCATGTCTTGACAAGTGTGTGGAGAAAGTTGTTGAGGCTGCAAAGACACATGGGTATGGCACCATCATCATCGCTGATCATGGCAATGCCGATCATGCTATCAACGAAGACGGCACTCCCAACACGGCCCACTCGTTGAATCCGGTGCCTTTCATATATATAGGTAATAAGGACGCTAAGGTTAAGAACGGCCGTCTTGCTGACGTTGCTCCGTCATTGCTCCACATCATGGGGCTGCCGAAGCCTGCCGATATGACCGGAGAGGATCTTATCGAGGACTAAAATGACTCATCAACAAGCGACTTGTTGACTCACCGACTGAAGACTAATGACTACAAATTCAATTATACTTAAGGCGGCAATCCCCATGCTGGGACTTGCCGCCTTATGTTTTTCGGCATCCGCTGAGAAACTGGTGATTCTTCACAGTAATGACACACACTCTGCCATTGAACCGAATGCCGACGGCACCGGTGGAATACTTCAGCGCAAGGCGGTGATGGATTCTGTGAGAAAGGCTGAGAAACACGTAATAACGGTTGATGCAGGAGATGTGGTGCAGGGATCGCTGTATTTCAAATATTTCCGTGGAGATGTGGAATATCCGTTGCTCAATATGGTAGGATACGACATACGTATCTTGGGTAACCATGAGTTTGACAACGGAATGGAAGATCTTGCGGAGAGGTATAAGACAGTGAAGGGTGCAAGGCTGTCTGCCAACTATGACTTTACCGGCACTGAGCTTGAAGGAGTGCTGGAGCCGTATGTCATAAAGAAAGTAAAGGGGAAGAAAATCGGTTTCTTCGGAATTAATATTAACCCTGAGAGCCTGATAGCGCATAAAAACATATCTGTCAATTTCAAGGACCCTATTACCACTGCCAACGAAGTAGCATGCATACTTAAGCATGATAAGGGGTGTGATCTGGTTGTTGCTGTCACCCACATAGGCTACGAGAAAGAGAACGAGAATGCAACCGACGTTGAGCTTGCAAATGCGAGCAAAGATATAGATATAATCATTGGCGGTCATTCGCATACCCTCATAGATCCCGCCCACCCTGAAGTGACTCCCTCGCTGATAGAGAATGCCGACGGAAAGTATGTCAGAGTGGTGCAAACCGGCAAGGGTGGAAAATACCTCGGTAAGCTGACGATTGATCTTGATCATCTTAAAGGGTCAGACGGAGCGGACTATGACTATGAACTTATCCCTGTCACAGACCGTTTCCCTGCCGAAAAGCTAAACAAAGAGATGATAGAGTTTTTGCAACCATATAAGATTGGTGTGGACTCAGTCAATGCCCGCGTAATCGGTCAGTCAGCATATGATATGACTAATTCAGAGCGCGTCGGCGGAATGGCAAACATGACGGCTGACTTTGGCTACTGGTATGGTAATCACAAGGCTGACTCGCTTCGCATGACCGGAATGGACATGCCGAGAGTAGACATGGCAATTATGAATGTGGGAGGCATACGTCAGGATATGCCGGCAGGCAATATCACTGAGGGTCAGATTCTCTCCACATATCCATTCTCAAATCATTTTCTGATTGTGGCTATAAAGGGGAAAGATATCATTGATGCACTTTCCGTGGCGTCACGCAAAGGCGGTGAGGCAATCAGTGGCAATGTCAGAGTGGTCACTGACGATGAGGGCAACCTTATCAGAGTGGTTATTGACGGCGAGGAGATGGACCCGGAGAAGACCTATTATCTTGCCACGATTGATTATGTGGCAGAGGGGAATGACGATCTGCGCACTCTTGCCAACCATGAGAAAATATGGTTTGACGATGAGGAGGTTGCCGGTCCTATTTTACGTTGGTTTATGCGTCAGACAGAACTTGGACTACCCATAGCCCCAGATCAGGCAAGCAGATTTATCAAGAGTTTATGATCCGTTGGCTCGTCTTATTACCTTTGGTTCTTGGCGGAATCGTGTGTGGCTGTGGAAGGAGTCTTAATGCTTCTTCAGAGGCTGATTACGTGGAGATCGCAGAGCTGAAAGATGAGACAATGGTGGCAGATGTCACTGCAAGAACGATAGAGTTGGCTGATTCTGTGTTTGAGACGATGACTCTCAGGCAAAGAGTCGGCCAATGTTTTGCTCCTTCCATCACCACCTCCGATGATTCGCTGACCATGAGGCGGCTGAAAGAATATATTTCAAACTTGAATGTCGGTGGAGTGGTCTTGCTGAAGGGTAATCTTAATTCGGCGGTAGCCATATCAGCAGAGTGTGCATTGGCGGAGGTTCCATTGTTCTGTACCATAGACGCTGAGTGGGGTTTGGGAATGCGACTCAGTGACGCTCCCGATTTTCCACGCAACGGAAGGCTTGGCCCCCGTGCAGATGAAGACTTGCTCTATGATTATGGCAGGGAAGTGGCACGGGAGTGTCGGCGTGTTGGAATCAACATGGTGCTTGGTCCGGTGATAGATGTTGTGGAGAAACCCATAGGGGTAATAGGAAGTCGTTCCTTTGGGAAGGATCCGGTAAGAGTAGCTGACTTAGGAGTGGCCTACGCACGTGGATTGGAATCAGGGGGAATAATTAGTGTGGCAAAACATTTTCCCGGTCATGGCAGCCTGATTGTTGACAGCCATAGGGAGTTGCCTGTGATTCATCGTTCTCTTCATCAACTTGACAGCATTGATCTTTATCCCTTCCGAAGCTACGTTGATGCCGGGCTTTCGGGGGTGATGGTTGGATATTTGGCCGTTCCGGCAATAGATCCGGAGAGCCGTCCGGCAGCAGTGTCTGAGATTGTGATAAGAGATCTGCTTAGGGAAGAATTGGGCTTCCGGGGACTTGTGTTGACAGATGCCTTGAATATGGGTGGGGCAAGGGGTTACGATGCAGCAGCAGCCTTGACAGCCGGAGCAGATATGGTTGTCTCTCCTGCCGACACACGTGCAGAGATAGAGGGGGTGATTAGAAAGATAGAAAGTGGGGAAATGGATAGGGGCATCATTGATGACCGTTGCCATCGAATTCTTTTTTACAAGTTTCTGTTCGGATTATGGCAGCGTGCCTATATATCGTCAGAAGGACTTCAGGAAGAGGTGGCATTTGGTGCAGATTCCCTAAGTCGTCGGCTTTCACACTGACAAATTTGAGGATCGGAATTAATTCATAGAAATTGTATAGGCTAAAATTTTTACTTCACGACAACTTTGGCTATGGTATCTCCAACTTTCACAAGGTAAATGCCCTACGATACGGTAACGAAGAGTTGTGTAATCTCGTCCGTTAAGTGAAGAAATATCAAAGGAAGAAATTAATGAGATGGGTATTGTACCCCTTATGATAGAATGCCATCTCGTAGCTGACTTCCTTGTTGAGATGAGTTACAAGATTAAGGAACGGTGTCAGCAATATGGATTTACAAATATCATCTTTGGTAAGGATCTTCAAAAGGCAATAAAGGCGAACGAATGTTTCGCATCTTTCTTGACAAAAGTGAGTCCGGAGCTTTGCAATCTTATTGTAAGGAATGAGATGCTTAACGCTGCCCTGCATAAAAAGTACGTTAGCTACATAAATCAAAGGTTAGCAAAACCAAAGAAGAAAAGTCTCTCATAAGGATTATAGATTTTTTGTCAGTTCCTTTAATTTCATTTTTATATATTTGTTTTTTATGTAAATTTCTATTATCTTTGCACTGCGTGATTGTGGTCGTCAGACCCTCGCACGTTCTACGGGAGATTGAGAAATCAATCTCCTTGCTTTTTCTGTACATATATTATTTTGTTGGAGTTATTATATAAATTGCTTGGAAGTCATTAAACTGCTTCGGGTCATTTCTAAGCCCATAATATTTTTTCAAGCCTTCCCTAATAGACTTCATATCAACTTTAGTCTCATCAGGGTAGAAAACTACAGCCACTTTGCAATTAGGCTTCGAAGCACAATGTTTAAGAGCATTTCTAATATTGTTGGGTATTCCTGTTTCAGCTCCTGCAATCTCAAATGGCAAGGAGTTAAATGTACCTTCAACATTCTTTTTATTCTGAATTGAATGTATTTCCTCCTCCAATATTATTGAATTCCCAAAATTGAACCCAACTTCTTGTACGCTCCTCTCATACCATCCGGTTCTTCCATCAAAGTTATGCTCAACATGTGTCGCCTTCAATCCACCGTTGGCAGGATTAAACTCAACATCCTTGTAATTAGGATCAGCCTTCAGACGTTCATATTCCTTGCGGTTGGATTCGATACGAGCAAGTTCTTCCGCTGATTTGAAATCATTATCAACAACCGTTGTCGAGTCAGCAAAAATCTCCGCCACCTGCTTTTGGTTATCCTTGATAAAGTAAGGCAACGTTCCTCTTTCGGTCGCTTTCTCAATCCTTTCCTCGTTATCTCGTATCCATTCCTTGAAGTTATCGGGTAAGTCGGTGACTTCATTCACGCTCTCTGTTGAGTTTTCTGAATCATCAGCCCAGAACTCCTCCTCAGTTTTCAGAATCGGAATGGCGTAACACATGCACTGTGGATGCCAGCCTTTGAATACGAAATCCTTCGGATATTTCCCAGCGAGAAGGTCACAGATGTCCTCTACGTGATGGCCGTTCTGTGTGGTCTTCACCTCATACCCCACAACAAAATCAAACTGCTTCCATCGGGTCTGCTCAGCAGTACGATAAGCCATGTTAATCTCTGTACGGGCAAGACGCATGGCGTTCCTTGCCGATGACTTGTAATAGCCAGGACCCGTCCATTGATTGCGGTATGAATCTTTATCTCAATCTTTTATCTATAAAATCTAACAGGACAATATTTGGATTATTGTAAAAAAGACGTTATCTTTGCACAATTATAAACAGGCATTTATGGGAAAGGTGGAAATAAAAACAGAATATATAAATCTTCAAACTGATTTCGGGTTTAAGCATGTCTTTGGTAGTGTGGCAAACAAGCAGGCACTTATTCGATTTCTGAATGCTTTGTTTGAGGGTAAACTTATTGTGACGGATATTGTTTACCATGACAAGGAGATCCTGCCTTCTGAACAATACTCCTCCGTTTGAAGAGCGGATAGTGTTCTATGCTTCAAAAATGATCGCTGGGCAGGGAAAAGCTGGCTGGGGCTATGAACTTGAACCGGTTTTTGCGATAGCTGTTACTGACTTTAATTTCAGTCATCTTTCTCCTAAGCTTGTGCGTGATGTCATGCTTGTAGATCGGGAGAGCATGGAGCCTCTTACAGATAAGCTACACATACTCCTTTGTTCCTTGAAAGAATTATCTGGAAGTTGGGAGGAGTGTCAAACCGAGATTGAGCGAATGTTGTTCCTAATAAAAAATATGGAGAATATGGATAGTACGTCATTGGCATACCGTGAGGGGAGATTCGCGGAAATATTTGAGGCAGCGCGTAGCAACCGTCTTAGAGAAGATGAGAAGATAGCCTATAGTCAATCATTGGAGAAACTTCGCGACACACAGGCAGGAATTATATTTGCTGCAGATAAAGCACGAGCAGAAGGCAGAGCAGAAGG
>CAZQSD010000112.1:0-3390 GCA_964595885.1 uncultured Sangeribacter sp. | reverse complement strand
GAGCAGAAGGCAGAGCAGAAGGTAAAACCGAAGAGCGTGCGAAGAGTATACGCATAATGCTTTCCCTCGGTATTGCGCCGGAGATAATCGCGAATCAATATGGAATGACCACAGAGGATGTCATCAGCTACCAGGAACTTCCTGCTGATCTAATATGGCAAAAGAACCCTCTTCCAATTAATGAGGATTTATAGGCGCCCTTCGTCGTGGTAGCTGTAGTAGCCGTTGGCAGTGACTATGACGTGGTCAAGCATTCTGAGCTTCATATAGTCGCAAGCTTTTTTCAGTTCTTTAGTGATGTTATCGTCAGGGATACTGGGGCGGAGGTTGCCGGATGGGTGGTTATGAGTGAGTATTATACCCTCGGCATTTTCAAGGAGGGCATATTTTATAGCAGTCTTTACATCAAACAGCGAGGCTGTACCGGTGCCTTTGGTGAGACATATACGCTTTATGACTTTGTTCATGCGGTTCACTAAGAGAATCCACACCTCCTCATGGTCACTGTTACCGATTTCATAGCGCATATATTTATAGATCTGTTCTGATGAGGTAATGCTTTCTTCCTTCGGGATTTCTTCATGGCAGTAGCGCTTGATAAGCTCCATCACCGCTTCCACCTGAATGCTCTTTGTTATGCCGATTCCCTTTATCTGACGTAGTTCCTGGCGAGTGCGTCTCTCAAGAGTATGGAGTGAATTGTTGTTATTCTCCATTATGTTGCGACATAACTCTGTGATCGGAGTGCCAGGAACCCCAATGCGTAGGATAAGGGCCCATAAATCGGGTATTGACAACACTCCACACCCATATTTTTCAGCTTTCTCACGGGGCTGGTCGTCCAAGGGCAAATCTTTAACCGTGCGAACCACGATTTCTTTTTCAAGGTCAGGATAAGATGGCATAGTCAGAGAAGATTATTTTCCACGTCGGCGTTCAATCTCATCGTTTATGTCGCGACCGTGACCAAGCAGTATTTTCCAGACGTATGCACGTATGAAGCCGGTGCCATACCCTACAAGCTGCACCATTGCCGCGCCTACTCCGAGGGTGCCGATCTTTAGGCTGCGTGTGGAAATCATGCCCCATATCCAGAGGGCAAGCAGATAAACAATGAGAGGGATAATCATCCATTTCCAGAAGAAGGAACCAATAATCATTGCTACGGCACCGATTACAAAAAGCGCCGGGAGCCAATGCACAGCCTTCATGGAGCCGGGATAGAGAAGCTGGAGCGTGATACGCGACATGCCGAAGACATGCACCTGTCGCCAAAACTTTCGGAAATCGACGCGTCGCTTATGAAACACTTCCACCTCAGGGAAAAGCACAATCTTGAATCCGGCGAGGCGAATGCGGGTGCTCATGTCGATGTCTTCGCTAAACATCTCGCGGAAGCCCCCAACTTTTTCATACACCTTGCGGGTATAGCCCATGTTGAATGTGCGTGGGGTAAATTTCTCCATGCTGACCTTTCCACCGCGTATTCCGCCGGTTGTCAGGAAAGATGTCATAGAGTAGTTGATGGCTTTCTGGGTGTCAGTGAATGACTCATGAGCTGCATCCGGACCCCCGAAACAATCAGTTGGGTTCTCTTTCAGTGCCTTTCGGAGCGACTCTATATAGTCGGGGGGTAAAATGCAATCAGAGTCGACGAAGATGAAGAAATCTCCGTCGGCTCTGCCAATGCCGTAATTGCGGGCTATGCTGCGCCCTTCATTACTTTTGTAGAAATATTTTATGTTGGCTTTCTCTTTGAAAGCCTCACACTGCTCCTCACATCTGACGGTTGAGCCGTCTTCCACAATTATCGTCTCAAATCCCTTGTCGGTCTGCACGGCCAGGCTTGCCAACAGCTCATCAACCTCTCCGGGACGATTGTAGACCGGGACTATAATTGAGAACAGGGTGGGGGCAGGGGTCTCCATATCTACTGTTTAAGCCTTTACACGGCCTACATACTCACCTGAACGGGTATCAACCTCGATAAGCTCACCTTCGTTTATGAAGAGAGGCACACGTACAGTTGCGCCGGTCTCCACAGTAGCGGGCTTGAGTGTGTTGGTAGCGGTGTCACCTTTAAGACCCGGCTCTGTGTAAGTGATCTTGAGGACAGTCTTCACCGGCATTTCAGCATAGAGGACAGTGTCGGTAGAAGCATCGCTGACAACTTCCACAGTGTCACCCTCTTTCATGAAGGCTGCGCCTGTCACGAGCTCTTTGTTGATGGGCACTTGCTCGAAAGTCTCATTGTTCATGAAGATATCGTCGCCACCGTCAGCGTAGAGATACTGGTAGGGTCTGCGCTCTACGCGTACGTCTTCGAGTTTCTCGCCGATATTGAAACGGCGTTCGAGAACGCGACCATCGACAACGTCTTTGAGTTTTGTGCGCATGAAGGTATTGCCCTTACCGGGTTTTACGTGGAGGAACTCCACAACGAAATAGAGACGGCCGTCCATACGGATGCAGGTGCCGTTTTTGATGTCTTGAGCGTTAATCATATTATTTAACAATAGTTGTTATCAGTTGTAATTATGAAGTTTTTTCACTTGAAAAAATGGTGTTTGAAAGGGAGTTGCCCAATTCAACTGCAAAATTAGTAAAAAAAATCGGAATTTTAGAAAAGGTAATATTTTTTTGTTTGGCATATAATGTCTACTTTTGCAGCCGATTTTGAAATGAGCCTTATGTCAGTTGCTATTTCAATCTTTTGTTTTTACCATTATAACCAAATTAAAATAATTACATGGAAAGTTATTTACCTTTTGCTTTTGTGTGTCTGACCTCGTTCTTCACACTTATCAACCCATTGGGCACAATGCCGGTTTTCCTGTCAATGACGCAGAACCTTGATGCCGAACAGCGTTCCCATGTGATGAAACGTGCCATCATGATTTCATTTGTGATCTTGATGGGCTTTACAGTGTGTGGACAAGTCTTATTCACGATTTTTGGAATATCTGCCAATGGTTTCCGTGTGGCCGCCGGAATTATCATCATGAAAATAGGCTACGATATGTTGCAGGCAAAATATTCCCATGTCAAGCTGAAAGAGGATGAGGTGAAAGTTTATGCAAGCGATATATCTATCACGCCTCTGGCAATCCCTATGCTTTGCGGGCCGGGAGCCATTGCAAATGGCATCATGATGATGGATGGGGCTGATTCCTGGGTGAAAAAAGGGATTCTGTTTGGTTCGATTTTTGTGATTTATGTGCTTGCATACCTAATTCTCGGTGCTTCTTCCCGTCTGGTGAAGTTGCTTGGAGAGACCGGTAACAACGTTATGATGCGTCTGATGGGACTGATTCTTATGGTGATTGCTGTGGAATGCTTTGTCGGCGGATTGCGTCCGATGGTTATTGATGTGATAAAGGCCGGCAATGG
>CAZQSD010000111.1:6903-10800 GCA_964595885.1 uncultured Sangeribacter sp. | reverse complement strand
CTCAGCACTCCATCTTCTATAGTAACCACAAGAGAATGGTCATTCTTAAGGGCATTGAGCATGTCGCTATCAACACCTGAAAGGTAGCGCGGATTAATGACAGTGGCTTCGATACCCTCTTTTGCCAGCAGGTCGGCTGTCTGCTCTGCAAACCCGAAGAATGTCCCGGCCCCGATGATTGCTACTTTTGAGCCTTTCCTTACCATCTTAAACTTATTGAGGTCAGAGTAATCGGTCTCTACAGGGTCTGCGCTGTGTCTTACCTCACCACCTGGAATCCTTATGGCAACCGGATATGAAGTCTGCTTCATTGCCCAACGCTGCATGGCAAGATACTCCTCCACAGTGGTCGGAGCAAGGAATACCCATGAAGGGATATTGGAAATAAGGGCAATGTCAAACCAACCGAGATGAGTGACATCGTTCATGCCAAGCAGTGTGCCGGCAAAGATATTCACCACGACCGGCATGCCGTTGATTGCCACGTCTTGTGAGAGCTGGTCGTAAGCTCTCTGAACGAATGAACTTACCACACCGAAACATGGACGCGCGCCTGATTTAGCTATGCCGGACGCCATTGCCACTGCCTCCTGCTCGGCGATGCCGACATCGATAAACTGTCTGCCGGCCTCTTTGCGAAGCTCCGGTGTGAATCCAAGCACACCGGGTGTGCCCGCTGTCAGCACGCATACTTTCGGGTCAGCTTTCATCTGGCGCAGCATCTCTGTGGTGAAAATGTCGGAATAGTCTTCCCCCTCCTCCGGGGTGAGGAGTTGTCCGGTCTTAAGGTCGAATGGCATTGACCAATGGAAACGCTCCTTCTCTTTCATTGCCGGCTCATAACCGTGACCCTTGTCAGTGTGAATATGCACCACTACGGGATGGTCAGTGTCTTTGACTTTTTTGAAAGCCTCCACAAGCGCTACAATATCGTTGCCGTTGTCAACATAGAGGTAGTCATAGCCTAGTGCCTTGAAATAGTTGTCTTCAGCTGTGCCTTTTGTCTCTCTAAGTTTTGCCAGATCGGAATATAAGCCACCGTGATTCTCGGCGATAGACATATTGTTGTCGTTAATTACAACAATAAAATTGGAATTTAGGGTGGCACCCTCGTCAAGCCCCTCAAAAGCTTCGCCTCCACTGAGTGAGCCATCGCCGATTAAGGCTATGACATTATATTTCTCACCTTGAAGGTCACGTCCTTTGGCTATGCCTCCTGCCAGGCTCACTGAGGTGGATGTATGACCTATCGTAAACAGGTCGTAAGGGGATTCGTTGGGGTTGGTGTAACCGGTTACGTCGTCATATTTCTTTGGGTCAAGAAACGCCATGATTCGCCCGGTGAGCATTTTGTGGATATATGTTTGGTGTGATACGTCAAACACTATTTTATCTTGGGGAGTGTTGAATACGTAATGCAATGCTACTGTGGCCTCCACAAGTCCGAGGTTGGGACCAACGTGGCCACCGTGAGCAGATATTTTAACTAAGAAAGCCTTACGCAATTTGTCGCAAAGGGCCGAAAGTTCAGATACGGATAAGCTCCTTATATCCGCCGGTGATTTGATTTGTTCTAATTCCATAGTATGTTTTGATAATCTTTTCTTAATTATAATTATAACATTTCCCTATGAAAAAAAGATTTACCAAAATTACGGCAATCCTTACCCAAATCCCGATTGAAATTCCGTAAAAGTTACCCTCTGATTATGGTGAAGATCATATAGGCTATGTAGAGCAGAGTTAACGCGATTCCGGCGACACGTCCTATGGAGCGGCTTTTAGACAGCATGGGGAAGAGCCATATTAATGCTGAGGCGCCGACAAGCGTAATGAAATCCACAAATCCTATTGCATCAGCCCTCAAAGGAATCACCAAGGCACTCAGACCGATCGAGAGCAACGCATTGATTATGCATGAGCCTACAATGTTGCCGAATGCTATGCCGCTCGCCCCTTTGAGAGTAGCTGTGAGCGACGTAACAAGATCAGGCAACGCGTTCCCGATAGCGACCACCGTCAGTGCCACCATTGCCTGACTCATGCCTATTTTAAGTGCAAGTGCACTCGCACCGTCTACAACCCAGTTGCCTCCAACGACCAATGCTCCCAATCCCCCGACAATCATTACCCATGAGAACCATGGCTTCCCTTTTAAATTGGAGGCGGCTGATCTTAGTGCTCTGATTTCACATTTTACACTATGCGATGTGGCAATACCATGCTTCTCATTTGGCGTAGGAGTTGTGGTTGTAGTTGACATACCATTACCGGCAACCGGAGATGTGGTTTTTTCTTTCCGCGATGAGAGAATCATAAACCACATATAGAATATGAAAATCACAATTAGGAGGATTCCAGATGAACGGTCTATTACATTATGGTTTCTGCTGTCGAACAATACAGTGTCGCCTGCAATCCAGAGTGCTGCGGAGGCTATGAAAAGAATCGGAAGATCTTGAGTGCGCATAATGTTGCTTACCTTATAGGGACGTACTATACCCATTATTCCCACTACTAAAAGCAAGTCAAAGATATTGGATCCTATCACTTCTCCGACAGCCATTGACGGTTTATGTTGGAATGATGATTCTACACACACCACCATATCTGGCAAGGTGCTACCGAGAGCCACTACCGTAAGGCCTATTATAAGATTTGAAACGTTAAAACGTTTGGCCACAGCTACAGCACCGTCTGTGACGTAATTGGCTCCCAAAACTAAAAGCACCAGCCCGAGAATGAGTATGATAATATCGTGCAGCATAAGATTGAAGTTTAGTTATCATATCAACACTCACCTCACTCCGAGAGTTCGTTACCTTAATCCCCGTAATATCGAAAAGTCCGATTATTCCCCACAATCCCACGCACAAATACAATTCCACCTCTCCCGGTCAGGTCACACATGCAATAAAGTTTTGCTGCCTGATCCTTTATCAGAAGGGAAGCGGGGATTATCAGAAGGGGAGTGGGGATTCGAAGCAGTAGGTTTGCTTGTCGATGGGGAAGGTAAATTCTATCTTTTGGGCATGGAGGAGAAGACGAGGGGAGTCAGTGCCACCGTTTTTACCATAGAGACGGTCGCCCGCGATCGGCATCCGGAGTCCTAATTCCGAGGCAGCATGGACTCTCAACTGGTGAGTGCGGCCTGTAAGCGGATGAAACATTATGCGGCTGCGTCCTTCTGATGCACTGATAAATTCATAGTCTGTCACTGCCTCTTTACCCTCATCGAAGTCTATGTGTTGGCGTGGTCGGTCAAGATAATCGGGAGAAAGCGGTAACTCTATGCGTCCTTTGCGGGCAATGTCAAGGGATTCGTAATTACCATCAAGTTCAGCTATATATGTCTTTTTCACTCTTCGCATGGCAAAAAGAGACTGCATCACCTTAAATGGAAGTTGTCCGAATGTAGCTATAAGTATCCCTGATGTGTCTTGGTCAAGGCGATGGGCCACTTTCACACACCGGTCAGGTCCATATTTCTCCTCAAGCCATTGTTGCACGGAAAATGCCGCAGCCTTACCCGGCACTGATAGCATACCGCTTGGTTTGTTGACCACACAAAACCAATGGTTTTCATATATAATCTCCGGCGTATGGGATGGTGTTGATACATACCTACCATTAAGCGGAGGATCAATGTCAAGTCCCTGAAGCATCCAACTAAGCACTGGCAGGCACTTGCCACGACATGCCGGGTAATGCTCGCCATGTATCCTCACCTCGCCTTCTTTAGGTTTGCCATACCAATATTCAGCCATTGCCACAGGTCGCCACCCTTGCAGATATGCCGCCTGCAACAGTTTTGGAGCGCAGCATTCACCGGCCCCGGAAGGCGGTATCTTCAAAGGAGTCTCTGCGAAAATATCAATAAGACTTCTGCTCTCCCCG
>CAZQSD010000111.1:0-6803 GCA_964595885.1 uncultured Sangeribacter sp. | reverse complement strand
CGGTATCTTCAAAGGAGTCTCTGCGAAAATATCAATAAGACTTCTGCTCTCCCCGTGCGCATTGAGCAGTTTGAAATTACTGAACAGCCATTTATGTAGATTCTCGGAATCAGTTCGGCGCTTATCTTTAAGCTGCTCAAGATGAGCCTCCGCATTCTTGAGATTAGTCTCAAGAGGCGCAAGCCTGTTTGCCAGCCTTTTTTTAAGGCGGTAAAGTTCAGCCTTCTCAAATTGGCTTTGGCGTATTAAGGCGGTCTTTTCATCCTCACTGATAGTGCCCGAATTCCTCTTGGCATCTCTTTCCCGTTTTGACAAGCGACATTTTTCCCTATACTCCTCCACTTCGTCATCTAACAGCTTTTTCGCACTCTTGTAATCACTCTTTATCCGGGCAAAAGGACCTTCTTCGAAAAGCTTTATCTCAACATTCTGACGCGATATATCCGCTTCCTTAGTTTTGAAATAACCGTTTGGCTGGAGATAGTCGAACACAGGCCCTACAAACCCGTTATGATAGAATCCTACGTCGCCTAATTGTCCGGAGAAGGCATACAGAGTGTGAGAATCCCCGCAGGGATCAGTTGCGATAAGTACACCCAGCATTTTCCCTGCCTCAAGTTCGTGACAGAAATTGACATCATCAGGCCGTTCACTCCTTTTCAAAGATTCCAGCCTGACAATTAATTTTCTGAATGCCTCATTACACTCTGTGTCTGGTATGTAGTCAAACGGGTTATTCATGCTTGGATTCCAAGTCCCATAGACATAGATAGCATTTCAATTGCCTGATCCAAATCTGGCAGAGATTCAACTTTAACAAGCCCAATGTTAGCTTTCTTGCAGAAGTCGGCCAGAAATGCCTCAGTACGTGCATCACTGATCTCCAGTGATTGTGGACATTCACCCCCATTCAGAAAGGTGAAAGCCAATTGGTTTAGCATATCCTCGTAGTCATGTGGTTCTTCCGACTGACTCATGACAGGCATCAGCATACCGTTAGCTTTGTTTATGAGAATCATCAACAAAGGATAATAACTGCCCCCGGGGCACTTCACAGTGGCTGGCATGTGGAATATCCTTACCTGATATTCCCCTTTATGAACTGCTGACTTCAGACGGCCAAGGGTCATAATGTTTGAATATTTCGGGTGAGGGTAGATCTTCTTTTTTAGTGCCGGAGTCTTTGTGAGGCTCCACTGATATGTTTCGTAATCTTGAGGAATTAAGAGAGGTATTTGTGTTCCACCCTTTGCCGATGGATAAGTGTGGGGTGTGTTGAAGCCAAGGGTATGCAGGTCGAAAAACGGCATCGAGTTAACCTTAGATGCCACTTCAAGGGCTGCTTTCAGTGCTGAGGTAATGGATTCGGCATCAGATTGGTCAATGTCTGTGAGCATTATTCCCCGGTTATAGCGTATAACATTAGGATACCCTTTTGGCCGACAAATTTTTAGATTATTTTCTTTGGCAATCTCTTTAATAAACGCCTTTTGCTGTGTGTTTAGCCCTGACTCAGTAGCATTGTCAAAATCGCAGTTTATGCAATCGTATGTCATGAATATATCAAAAGGGTTTACCAATACTTTGGTGTTTACAGAGTTCAGATATGTGGTAAACCCGGCTTCCCCCTTATACAAGGCAAGTGCGTAATGTTCACCTGCGTTACCCATAACGCAGCAATAACCTGTTTCCCCGTCAGGAAGTCGCACGGCGAATATCATGCTGTCGTCAAGCACGGCCCATAATTTTGCTGCCCTGAATCTCAAAGCCGCTGCTATCATCTCTTTCTGATACGGATTTTTCATGTAAGGTCGTATTATAGTTAGATTGATTGGATAAAGTTTTCCCCGGTAAATTTACAAATAAATTTTGAACAATCGATATAATAGTTTCGAATTAATTAGATAATCTCAGTTTATTATTCATAAAAAAACCGGATTTTCGAGCCGGCCGAAACCGGTATAACTTAAATCCTGATAAATATTATGGGGTTTCATTTGTGAGAAGCATATTATAGGGGTGTTTTTAGAAAAACAATTATCTTGTATGGCTCGTGCATTTATTGAACGTTAATTTTACTATTGTTTTTTAAGGAATATTTACAGAAAAATTGTAATTTCAGGGAAGCGCAATTAGGCTTAAAATGCCCTAAAATGCCGAAAAACGACCTATCACAAGGATAAGCCGTTTTTCTAAATTGTTGATTTATAACTTTTGAGATATTTCTCTTACTTAGTATTCCTCTTCGTTGAAGAAAATGTTAATACTCTTATATCAGCAATTTATGCTGTCCAGTAGGCGAATAGACAAGCTTATTTAGCGATGAAAGACAATGAAATACCAATTGAAGAACGAGTTGTAATTAATAGGTGCTCGTTATGCATGGGGTTAATTTGATAACGGATATATTTGTTTGTATGGAGTCCCAAGTTCTATGACATCCGATAAGCGGTGCAGACTAATATATGGACTTCTGTTCTTTAGGTATCTTAGAACTATAGTTTCCGCATAAAATATCTCTTCCACAATAGAAGAGAATACTTTCCCATTTTCGCAAGCATTGCTGATCAACTTTTGTTGTGCCTTCATAAAATCATTATGATCATTAATTTTGGGTTCGAGCACAAAAGCGATGTCAAGATCTCCGAAATCATCACAGGAGCGATCAAGATAACTCCCAAATAAAAATAGTTGTTTAACACGATACAGAAAAGAACTGTCGGCATTAACTTCCTTCACCCGATTTATAAATCTTCGGAAATGTAAGTCCGCCTTTTCTTTGTTCAGCCGTTTCACGAATTTAGCCTGAGCCAAAGCATTACCCTTTCGCGTAACTTCATATTTTCCGGATGTGTCATCTTCTATAAATTCTTGTCTTATCAACTCTCTGCATAAATCTTGTGCAGAATTCTCCGAAATCTTGAAATGTTGTTGTAGAGTTATAAGTGAGAAGTTTGCTGGAGTCCGATATCGGATTAAAAAGTCTCTTATGCTCTTTATAGGTATGTTGGATATGGTTGTGAGTTTGTCTATTTTCATGGTCATCGTAATTTTAATCTAAATTATCAACAAACCAGATATTAGCAGAATTATCATAATACTTCTCAAATTAATTAATTTGAGAAGTAAACGTTGGTGAGTCCTCAACATTCACGAAATTTGAGAAATTTTTACTATACACGTCATCTGTTTAACCATTCTTTTATTTAATACTTCAAATCTGAAGAAATCTTCTTCACACCAAGGACAATCAAACGTATAACCAAGTTTTTTAACGAGGACTTTTTCATTTCGTGATAGCAATGGGGACAGTACTTGTGAGTTCTCATATAGAAATGATTAAACTATTTCGCTCAAGGGCATTATTTTAGATACAAATGAGTATCTCTTTGCCTTTAGATTAAGTTCTTTTTGAATAGGGATTTCTTTGTTTGGGTTGAAGTGAAGAACAACATAATAAGAGGCGCTAGATGGATTGAAGCCATGTTGCTCCAAAGTTTCTTTCGTCCATACTTGAAAGGTCCCTTTGTTTTTGAGTTTATACATATGTGCATCTTCTCCATTTGTATGAATCAAGACGTATTGCAATCTTTCAAATCCGGGTTTAACCAATAGTGAGCCTTTGGAGTCTCCTGCTCTTAAATAACATATGCCTTTGTCAATCATAAGAGTTTTAGTAGATTTACGCGCATGATTAATCATTACCATAGGTTCTGTTGGATTGGCATTTAGCATTTTGAGAATACGTTTACAAGTATCCTCGGAATTTAATTCTAACCGCCTTTTATGTCCTATTTTCAAAAAGGACAACTCTTGATCAATTCCGATAAAATTCCTTCCAAGCAAATTCGCGGCAATTCCTGTTGTACAACTTCCAGCGAATGGATCTAAAATTGTTTCCCCAATCCGCGTTGATGACAGTACTATTCGATGAAGTAATTTTAACGGTTTTTGGGTAGGATGCTGTCCACATCTCATTTCCCATGGTCGAACAATCGGAATCTGCCAAACATCGGGCATACGTTTACCGTCGTTTAACTCCTCCATTTTATTGCAATTGAAATAATGTGGTTGCCTCTCACTCTTTCTTGCCCAAACTATGTATTCTGCCGTAAAACTGAAATATTGGGTTGATAATGTTGGTCTTGGGTCAGACTTCTGCCATACAATAATATTCAAAATTTTGAATCCTAACCGCTGTAGACACGTTGCAACGCTAAAGATATTATGGTAGGTACCGCTAACCCAAATAGTTCCATCTGGCTTTAGAACTTCTCTACATTCTGTAAGCCATTTCATGTTAAAATCATTAACTTCATCCAATGAACGTTCATGATCCCATTCTCCCTTCTCAAAATTCTTATATTTGCCATTTATGCAAATAGTTTTTCCTTTCGATAGAAAATAAGGTGGATCTGCAAAAATCATATCCACCTTTTCCTTGACAACCTGCGTTAACATACACGAGTCTCCACAGTATGTGGTAAAATTATGAAATTGAGAATTGGGAGTCATTTTATTGAATTTATAAAGGTATGTCAAACAAAGACGGGGCTACTTTAGGCTTGTTTTCAACAATCGGTTCAGGTTCTCCAAGTTCAAAATTATAAACCAAAGCTTCTACAATACTATGTCTATTCTCTAAATTTGCTCCGCTGTGATAAAAATGATCCTTGGTACATACGTTAAATTCGTTCCATAACCGACTCATCATCTCATTCTCACGGAAATCATTATGATGCCAAGTAGATAGAATAAATTTTGCTGGCGTATTCTTAAGAAGATGGAATAGACTTAACTCGTCGTCTTCAGTCCACCCATTGTAATAGTCGACGTATCTCCCGTAATACGGAGGATCGCAGTAGATAATATCGTCAGCAGAGGCTTGTTCAATTGTTTCAAAGAAAGAAACGTTGCTGAAACGCCAGTCTCCCGATGAAATGATTCGACGTATACATGCAATCTGATTACAAATCTTTGTAATATAAGCCTGAGCAAAACGCTCTGGTTTTTTACAAAATGGAATGTTCCATTCCCCTTTTCTGTTAAAGCGCATCATTCCATTAAAACCTGCACGCGAAAGGAAAATAAAATCAAAAGGGCTACCCTCCCGATTGAACCTATCTCGAATGTGTTTGTAATGAGAATATCCATTCTCATTGGCTGTTGAAAGAATCCTTCCTTCTTTCTCCAGATAAGCACGCATGCTCACCTCGTTAACCTCTCCTGTTTGTACGCATTTATAAAAGTTGATGATATGGGGATTGGTGTCTCCAACTATATGAGACCCACCAACAACAGAATTAAAACCGACCACACCTGTTCCGAAAAATGGCTCTATCCATTTCGCGTTTCTAAGGTCTAAACCAGCCCTTAACACTACATCATTAATCCAAGGCACTAATTTTGTTTTAATACCTTGCGATTTTATTGGAGGAATTTGTGTCGCCATTGTTTATTTAAGTTTGTCAAGAAGAGATTGATTGGTTTTATAAGCTTTATACGTCTCAAGATTATTATAGTTGGGTGTTCCTGGACCATATAGCTTTGCATCCGCTTTATTGTAATAGTTCATCCAATAATCGTCAAACACATCTTCTCCCAGTGCAGCGAATGGCCCAGTCCCGTTTATTAATTTCTCTATATCATCAGTACCACCTATGTTTCTGGTATTACCGCTTCCTGGACGATCAAGTGCAATCTTCCATTTTGGCTGTACAAAGAATATGAAATTATCAATGACGGACTTTATCTCATCAAGTTGGGCTATGGAGTATACTGTTTTTTCGCTTTCAAGTCCTTTCGCTTGTTGATATAGTATACCAACAACGATATGACACTTATACGCTCCGTAAGGATGATCCATACTCATCTTTTCAGTTCTATTTCTAAAATATCCCCAATATGAACCAAGTGTCAATCCATTAGCTTTCACTCCATCGTAATAGCTTGACTTGAAATCCACAGCAAAAAGATTTCCATCACTGTCCTTAAATGTCAAATCGGGATAGTAATTCTGTTTAGATGGTAATTCCAAAATAAGATTATTCCTTTTCGCGAAATTTTCTAATTTTGGTATTAATAGTATTTCAATTATTTTCGATACTACCTTGGTATCGTTAGTAATTGTGTAGATATTCTTATCCACATCAATAAAACCCTTGACAATCCAGTCATTGTCGGCGGTTTCAAGAAAACTTTTATATGATAAGATTTCTTTATATAGCAGTTCGTTAAATGTATTCGCGTCCATGTACGATATTGGGAATGTGTGGATTTATAACTTTACTTATTAGATGCAATCAAGTCTCTTACATTTACTATAAGGACATTTGAGACTTCAGCCAGCGTAACCAAATCAGGCTGAGAGGTATTACCATTTGGAGATGGTGACAGAGTCTTTGCCTAATTGCTCGGAGAGCCATTTTGCCTGTTCCATTGCTGATTTATTAAACTTTAATGCAAAGTTAATAATTTTACTCGATATTTCGATTAAATATGCTGTGGAAAGTTTCCAATAAGAAG
This sequence comes from uncultured Sangeribacter sp., assembly GCA_964595885.1. GTDB lineage: Bacteria > Bacteroidota > Bacteroidia > Bacteroidales > Muribaculaceae > Lepagella. Next base: position 278 of record CAZQSD010000111.1, on the reverse strand, counting down.
TGCAATGGATTTTTCGATGAGTCAGCCCCCCACTTCTTTGGGCCGAAGGGGTTGAGGTCGCTCGGCGGGGATGTGGCTTCACAAAGCCTCAGCCCCTTCCCGCCGAGCGATCTCAACCCCGGTACAGGGAAACTTTTAACAAAGATTTTTACTGCAACACAAAAAAAGGAGACCGAAGTCTCCTTGGAATTAAGTAACTTTGTGTTGCTAAAATGAAGTATAAACACTTAACTCCGGAGCAAAGATACACAATAGATGTGTTACTCCAAAATAAAAAG
>CAZQSD010000110.1:0-10957 GCA_964595885.1 uncultured Sangeribacter sp. | reverse complement strand
TTATTAGGATAGTTTTTTGATATAAAATAAAACAAAAGCCCGACAAGATTGCCGGGCTAAGTATATTTAGATCAGGAAATAAGATATGAAGCAACAAGATTGGCTACGGGATTCGGAGGGCTGCTGTTGAATCTGGTAGAACAGTAAGCGAATCAACAGATGAGGAAATAGAGTCGACAGTAATATCAATTGACACTTCATCATTAGATTCTTCTGTCGGTAGCGTCAGGTGTTGTTCGTGCCATTGGCGGTCGCGTTCGTACTCTATGTTGATAATTCTGCCTGCCGAAATTGCAGCAGTGATAAATCCAATTATCCAAATGATGATCAGCGTGGTTTTCATACTTGCCGATAGTGGAGTGGGGTTCTTGAAACCTTTCTTCACCAAAAGGAAAAGAGGGATACCGAGAACAAGGATACTGCCAATGCCGCATACTACACCGTAGACCGGGATAGTGCCTGCTTCCTCCCAAATGGGTGAGAATTCACCAAATACGGTTCCTCCCCAGGAAGTGCCAAACATTATAAGGGCAAAGACACATCCTAAAAGACCAATGACAAGGGCACCTAAAATAATCACTGCTATCACCATGCCGATTATGACAAGGGCCTTTACGATTATGCTGCATATTGTTGTAATCATTGTGCCAAAGGTAGTGACTGTAGTCGGCCGGGAAAATGGATGGTTGTCATCCCGAAAAGTGCCTGTTACAGTTTTTCCTATATTCTCCACTGTCGGTTCCTCACCCATCATTTCCATTCTTTGGAGCGGAGTATTGGCCTCCGGGATCACGATCCATAGAATCAGATATGCCAGTCCGCATGTTGCAAAAGAAATAATGGTAAGAAGGACGGTGATGAGCCTCACAATGGTCGGGTCTACCTTAAGATACCATGCGAAACCGGAGCATACGCCTCCAAGCATGGCATTCTGGGGATCGCGGTAAAGCTTGCGTTTTAATGGAGGAAGAGGTGGAATATAAGGAGGAGGAGTCTGCCGTTCGGATTCAGTGGCAGAAATGGTGGCTTCTCCGTTATGATTGACGGAGATGTCGATTTCTTCGTCAATCATTTCTTCCGGTTTCCCAACACGTGAGATCACTTCCTCAACATTGGCAAGAGTAACGATCGGACTGCCGGAAGAAGTATATTCCATAAGCAGTTCGGCAATCCGGCTCTCGAGATCACTGACCACTTCGTTTCCATCTTCAAGACGGGCAAAAGCATGTTCGATGGTGTTGAGATAGTCGTTTAGGAGAGCATATGCGTCGTCGTCAATTATAAAAGGGAACCCGGCGACGTTGATGTTGAAAGTTTTTTTCATTGTTGTTTTCTGTTTTGATTGATCATTATAGGATTGCCTTTTTCAGAAGATTGGTTGTCATTGTCCTGCAGGTTGCGGAAATGAGTGACGTTGGCCACTATCTCATCCCATGCCTCCGACATTTCTTTCAGTGTCTCCTCCCCGGCAGGGGTTATGAAGTAATATTTCCTGGGAGGCCCTTTAGGACTTTCTTCCCATTCGTAGTTAAGTTTACCCTCCTTTCTCAGTCGGTTGAGCAGGGTGTAGAGTGTGCCTTCCACCACAATCAGCGAGGCCTCACTCAGGCCATTGATTATATCAGATGGGTAAGCCCTTTTTCTATTTAGCAGCAACAGCACACAGTATTCGAGTATGCCCTTTCTCATCTGAGAGCGGATGTTGCTGTCGGAAACCTTAGTTTTGTCGTTCATAATTTTATTTTAAGTGTTAGTTCTCTTACATTCCGCCGCCGGCAGAGTTGCCGCCTTGGGAAGCTCCTTGCTCCATATCAAGATCCGCCGCTGTCTGTTTCACATCGTGTCTGAGTGAACCGAAACGGATTGAAACACTGCCACCGACTGACCATGCCCGGTTTCGGCCGGATATGGTTGATATTGAAGTCGGGGTGGTAGTAGTGTTGTGGTATGTGCGATATGGAGTAAATATTTGTGAGCCATAAGCTGAAATTGTCAGGGATTTGTCTTTCAGGAAAGAACGGCTGAGGGAGATGCCGTGATAACTGTAGCCTGAGCTTTTGCTCTGGAGGTCAGCCCAGCCGGATCCACCGCCTGCATACAGACTGAAACGGAGCATGAACGGGAAAGTGTAATCGGCATTAACGTTGTAGTCGCCTTGCCAATTATAGTTTGAGGCTGTCAGCTCCGGGCTGTGTGCTTTGAAGTCGTTATAACTTCCTGAAAGGTTGATGCCAATGTTCAGCATGGTTATTATGTTCCAGTTGAGGTTCAGGTTGGCGGAAGTAGTTTGTCGGTGTCCTATATTTGCATAAGTGGAATTGAGCACATTATCCTTCATGAATTCATAGGAGGTGATTGAATTATCCTCGCGGCGGTAGCTGACGGAGAGGCTGCCTCCTAATTTGCCTCCATAGTTGGAGTAGGATAATGAAACCCCGTGACTTTTTTCACTGTCAAGATTTGGGTTTCCGTAAATCACTTGATTGGGGATCATGGTGTTGCGATAAGGGTTAAGATTCCATAATCCCGGACGCCATATTCTCATCTGATATGCCAAACGGAGGTTGGCAGCATCACCTACCCGATAGCTTATAGCAGCGTTGGGCACTAAATCATTAAGATAAGATGTGAAATTATCATATTCCCCTATATAATACTTCAGACCCATACGGGTATGTTCATAGCGCAGGCCTGCCTTTACATTCCATTTCCCGAACGTTCCTCCATAGGAGACATATGCTGCCATAATATCCTGAAACTGCATCATGTCGACTGCATCAGAATAACGGATCGCCATATTGTCTTTTTCAGTGCCATACCAAGGATTTGATTTCTGATAAGAATTATTCCAGTTTCCTTTGACACCTGCTTCCAACATGTGTTTCTCGGAGAATGGATTTGCATAGTCAATCTGAAGAGTATGGCGTCTGCCATATGAGTCAGACTCCTCCAGTCTCCAGGGATATTCCTCGAAATAATTGATCATATCATGAGTAAAAGTGTAGGCGTTATCCGAACTTGAGTTATAACCGAAGATGTAAGATCCAACTATGTGATGCCCCTGCTTGCCAAATGTGTGCTGATAGGACGCATTGGCACCAAGCCAGATGTTCTTATCGTAGCTGGTGTACTTACGCTCAAGGCTCCATTGAGTTATTTTGTCAATATTCTCAAGCCTCATTGATTGCTTACTGTGGGAATCAGAGTTGTTTTTCCCGATATTACCTTGCACAGTAAACAAATTCAGAGTGTCCGGCTCCCAGGAAAGATTGAAGTTACCCCCAAGATAGTCCCATGAGTATTTTGGCTTTCCCTCAGAAATCTGATATCTGTTTTCCTCGCTGGTAAGATTCTCGATAGTGGAGTGACTTGAATTTATGTAGCCAAGATCAAATGCATCCCGATAAGCTATGTTTGCACTTGCCGTGACATTCCCAACCTTTGTGCGGGCGTAGGCTGAACCACCGTAATTGCGGTCTGAGACATTGACTGAAAGGTTTGTAAGGTAACCTTCCAAAGATTGTTTCCCGACAGTGACTATATTCAATATGCCGCCTGTGCCTTCGGCATCATATTTGGCACCCGGTTCAGTTATAACCTCGATCTTCTTGATTGAGGCAGCCGGCATTGACTTCAGGATTGTCTTTACATCACCCGAAAGCATAGGATCTTCCTTGCCGTTGATCAGAATTTTGAAATTGGAATTGCCATTGACTTTGATATTATCCTCAGCATCTACAGTGACCATCGGCACTTTCCTCAGCATCTCGAGAGTGGTGTTGATGGTTGCCTCCGGATCGTCCTCCACATTATAAGTAAGGGTTGCTCCATCACTTTCAATGAGTTTTTTCTTCGCAGTTATCACCACTTCCTGTAGCGTCTCGTCGTCAGGAGTAAGAGCAATTGTGCCTAAATCTACCGTTGGCCTGTCTGCTGAAATAGAAAAGTTTCTCAGCTCAGCCTTCATTCCTGTGTATTCCACCTTAATAATATAGTCACCGGACGATGGGAGGGATTGAGTGAAGGCTCCTTCATCATTTGCTACATTAAAAGCAGCCGGCGTGACGGTGTCTGTCGAGAGATATATCCTGTAGATCGCTCCCGGGCATCCTTCTCCGTCGGCAAGCGTCGTCACCCGTCCGCTCACTGAATAGTCGGCTGCAAGCACCGAGGGGATGGAAAGGATGACGGCGGCTGCCGTAAGAAGTGTGGTTTTGCCTGTTAAGCTCATTGCTAATGCCATAATTGTATCGGGTTAAAAGAGTGATTTTTAGTGTGGTAGGAATCGTTACGGTGATTCTTTATTCTGAGGGAGAAAATAGCTGATGCTTCTAAAAAGACGGGCAGACATCAGGTTTGTTACACAAAAATGTATTTTTAACATATTTTTAATCCTTAACATTTTATTATCCAGATAAACTTACAGGCTTGTGCCTGATTTGCCACCTACCGATGACTTGTCATCATTATTGATTGATGCAGAAGTTTTCTTCACATCCGACTTTAGATTACCGAAGTTCCATGCCACTGAAATCCCTACATTCCAGTTATTATTGGTATATTTGGAATGAGTAGTGAGAGTCGGGGTGTGACTATAACTATGGTAGGTAGAATGGGCCTGAAGAAAATTGTTTGCATTGACGGTAACGGTCAAGGATTTGTTTGACAGGAAGTCTTTGCTGATTCCTATGCCGTAATAATACCAACCGTCGGAATATCCCTGAAGGTTATAGTCACGGGTTGTGTGGCCACCGTAAGCGTTCAGCTTATATCCTGAAGTCAAGGAATAATTCCAGTTCGCTCCATAGTTGAGTGACCATCCTGCATTCTGGGTGTCGTGATTACCGGCGGAAAACATCTGTCTGGTCAATCGGGCGTTGAGAGAGAATTGCATTCTTTGAATTATTGACCAATTGAAGAAACCGAATATAGCAAAACTACGGTTGTACCCAATATTGGCATAACTGTTGTAGGCTATGTCGCCTATGTTATAGACGTACTGTGCGATTGCATTATCAATGGATGAGTACTCCACCCCGATGTTGCCTCCGGCGGTCATTCCAAAATTTGAGTAAGTGAGAGTTATTTTGTTCGCTTTCTCACTCCTTAGGTCCGGATTACCTTTATCAATGGTGTTGACTATAATCTGGCGTTCATATGGATTGATTTGATTGACAGATGGGCGAGAAATCCTCATCTGGTAAGATAACCTGAGGTTTGAGGCGGGGGAGAAAGAGTAGGTGAGAGCTGCATTCGGCACCAAATCGTTCATGTGGTTCATAAAATCCGGTATTTCTCCCCATTTGAAATCAATGCCCATACGTGTATGCTCATAGCGAAGCCCGGCGTTTGTTGAAAAATTGCCGAATTTTCCGGAGTATGAGGCATAAGCGGCGTAAACATCCTGAATCTGAGTGAGGTCAGTTCGGTCAGTAGCTGATTCCACAGCATCTTGCCCATCAGTTCCATAATAAAAATGTGCATTTGCATAGTTTCTTCTGAAAATGCCTTTGATGCCTGTTTCAAGAGTCTGGTTGTCAGCGATGGGATTAATGTAATCTAACTGAACTGTATGTTCATTGTTGTATTCCTTTGAATTCTGAAGCTCGTAGTCTGGCACGAGACTAATCCCGGATTGCTCCTTCAATAGGATTTCTATCCATGTTTTGTTGAATCCGTGATTGTATTGATAGGATAGAATTGTCTTATGACCCTGTTTGCTAAAATCATGTTGCCAAGATGCACCTGCGGTTAAGCCGGAGAATGTTAAGTTGGCTTTCCCTTCACGGAATAAATATGATGTCATTGCCATATCCGGCGTGTAGGTTCTGGTAGAGGTAAAAGCGTTATTGAGTTGTGCTTTCACCGCATATATATTACCATTGGCGGTAATCAGATCCCTATCAGAAAGATCGTATGATAAATTCAGTCCTCCACCGATATATCTGAATTTTACTTCCTGATGCATATTGGTTTTTTGAAACCGAAAGTCTACAGAAGTCAGGTTCTCCATATTGAACTCGTTATTGTTAACCTGTGGAGAAATGAGAGATTCGGCATAATCAGCGTTAGCACTCAAAGAGAGACGGTTCTTCTTGAGTCTACCGTAGACAGATACTCCTGTGGAAGCTTTTGATACGGTGGCTGTAAGATTACCTGAATAGCCGTCGGTATTGTCTTTTTTTATGGTGATGAGATTCAGGATTCCCGCTGTGCCTTCTGCGTCATATTTTGCTCCGGGTTCTGTTATCACCTCAATCTTGGAAACTGCCTCCGCCGGCATAGCACGAAAAATATTCTTATAGTTGGCCGAGAGAGCGGGATCTTCCTTTCCATTGACATAAATCTTGAAATTGTCCTGACCATTTAGGCGGATATTGTTTTCACCGTCGATTGTGACCATCGGCACCTTGCGTAACGCATCCAGCAACGAATTGCCTTTTGAAGAGGGATCCTCGTCTATATTATATGTCAGTGTTGCGCCATCGGTCTGCACTAAAGGTTTCTCAACAGAAATAACGACGTCATCAAGGTCATAGTAGCTCCCCTCAATAGAGTCATTGGGCAACGATCCGTTAGAATTGGCAGTGGAGGGGTTGACGGCAGCAGGTTCCTGCGCGAAAGAGATGCCTCCATGCATGAGGAGTAGGAATGTGAATAAAAGAAAACTTGTTTTCATAAGATTTGTTTTAGTTTAGCGTTGAATCTGTTTTTGGTTTAACGTTGAATTTTGATGTTTTGGCGGCGTCAATAAGGAAGAGTGTGGAAGCTTGTCTTCTTTATTGACGATGCAAAGTTAAATAATATTTTAGTACTATGCAATACATAGTACCATAAAATTTTTAGTAATATTGATAATTACGTAGTAGATATAGCTAAGTAGTAGGTAATATATAAATGAAAAACAGATGAATAGCTGCCAATTATCGAAAATCGAAATTTTTTTTGTAATTTTGCCGTAGAAAACAAAGACAATGAAGAATATTAGGAATTTCTGTATAATCGCTCATATTGATCACGGTAAGTCAACACTTGCTGACCGTCTGCTTGAGCGGACCAATACTGTCTCTGCAAAAGATATGGAGGCACAGGTGCTTGATGACATGGATCTTGAGCGCGAAAGGGGTATAACTATCAAGAGCCATGCCATTCAGATGGATTATGAGCTGAATGGAGAGAAATATGTGCTTAATCTTATTGACACTCCCGGGCACGTTGACTTCTCATATGAGGTGTCACGTTCTATAGCTGCGTGTGAGGGGGCGTTGTTGATTGTGGATGCTTCTCAGGGAATACAGGCTCAGACTATCTCCAACCTATACATGGCTATTGACAATAATCTGGAAATAATTCCGGTAATCAACAAATGTGACCTTGATAGCGCGAAGCCTGATGAAGTGGAAGACCAGATCGTTGATCTTCTCGGTTGTGATCGGGAAGACATCATACGCGCCAGCGGCAAGACCGGCATGGGCATTGACGATGTCCTGAGGGCAATTGTGGAAAGAGTGCCGGCACCGGAGGGAGACCCTGAAGCACCATTGCAGGCATTGATTTTTGATTCAGTCTTTAATCCGTTCAGAGGTATAATAGCTTACTTCAAGATTGTCAATGGCACACTGCGTACGGGTGACTTCGTTAAGTTTGTTGCAACCGGTAAGGAGTATCATGCTGATGAGATAGGAGTGCTGAAACTTGAACTTTCACCGCGCAAAGAACTCTCCGCGGGTAATGTGGGGTATATTATCTCCGGCATCAAAACTTCCAAGGAGGTTAAAGTAGGCGACACAATCACTCATGTCAACCGACCGTGCAGTGAGGCAATAGATGGGTTTGAAGAGGTTAAGCCGATGGTGTTTGCCGGTGTTTATCCGATAGAGACAGAAGATTTCGAGAATCTGCGTGCCTCTCTTGAAAAACTTCAGCTTAATGATGCCTCTCTGACTTTCCAGCCGGAATCATCGGCTGCACTTGGATTTGGTTTCCGTTGCGGATTCTTAGGTCTGCTTCACATGGAGATTATTCAGGAGCGACTTGGCAGAGAGTTTGACATGGACGTGATCACTACGGTACCTAACGTATCATATAAGGTATATGATAAAAAGGGTAACTGCACAGAAGTGCACAATCCTTCCGGGCTCCCAGAGCCTACGCTCATTGATCATATTGAAGAGCCATATATCCGCGCCACAATTATCACTCAGGCTGACTATATCGGTCCAATAATGACTCTTTGCCTTGGAAAGAGAGGAGAGTTGGTAAAACAGGAATACATTTCCGGCAACCGTATGGAGATAACTTTCGATATGCCACTCGGTGAAATTGTGATAGACTTCTATGACAAGCTTAAGTCTATCTCAAAGGGTTACGCCTCATTTGATTATCATCTGCATGATTTCAAGGAGTCAAAGCTCGTGAAACTCGACATACTCCTGAATGGCGAAAGTGTTGACGCTCTGTCAACGTTGACTCATGCCGACAATGCTGTCAGGTTTGGACGACGCATGTGTGAGAAGTTGAAAGAACTGATTCCACGCCAACAATTCGACATAGCCATTCAAGCGGCAATAGGCGCGAAGATTATTGCGCGAGAAACCATAAAAGCTGTGCGTAAAGATGTGACTGCCAAGTGTTATGGTGGGGATATATCGCGAAAACGTAAGCTTCTTGAGAAGCAGAAGGCGGGCAAGAAGCGCATGAAGCAGATAGGTTCTGTAGAAGTGCCGCAGAAAGCTTTTCTCGCAGTGCTTAAACTTGATTGACAGTTTCCGTGTTTTATAATCAAGACCGGACTCCCGCCCACCGGTGAGTCCGGTCTTGATTATAAAACATATTACAGACATTATAATATTTACCACTATGAACATTGGAGACAAATTTCCCGACGTACTTGGAAAAGACAGCAATGGCAATGATGTGAGACTTTCTGATTATCCCGGAAAGAAGTTTATAATCTATTTTTACCCGAAGGATAACACTCCGGGTTGCACAATGGAGGCAATCAGTTTCCGTGACAATTACCAGACATTCCTTAATATGGGATATCAGGTGATCGGAGTGAGTAAAGATTCCGAGACAAGCCATAAGAAGTTTGCTGAGAAGCAATGTCTTCCGTTCCCACTGGTGGCAGACACTGAGACAAAGCTTTGTCAGTTGGCAGGCGTGTGGCAATTGAAAAAAATGGCAGGAAGGGAGTATATGGGTGTAGTGCGAACCACGTTTGTGTGTGACCATGATGGTGTTGTCACTGACGTGATAAAGAAGGTTACACCTAAAACGGCCGCTGACCAGCTATTTGAACTGCTTGATGGCAGAGGATCAATCAATCCTGCTCCCTAAGAAAAACTAACACTATGGCAACGGTATTTTATACTGCAAGAAAGACCATAAAGAATCTGACTAATGGCGGCAATGTTCTCATTGTCGCCACTGCTTTAGCATTGTTGGTTGTGAATCTGCCTTTCTTGCATAATTTTTACAACTCTCTCTGGACTCATGAGATGGCTCTACAGATTGGTAATTTCAATCTGTTCAGTCATCATGGTGAGCCGATGTCGGTGATGGCATTTATTAATGATGCCCTGATGGCCGTGTTTTTCTTCTCAGTAGGATTGGAGATCAAGAGAGAAATATTAGTGGGTGAATTATCGTCGTTCCGTCAGGCACTTTTGCCCATAGTGGCTGCAATCGGAGGCATGGGCATTCCCGTGTTGCTCTTCGTGATTATGGCTCATGACACCGATTATATAGGAGGAGCTGCCATACCTATGGCTACCGACATAGCCTTCTCTCTCGGCATCCTTTCCATGCTCGGCAATCGTGTGCCGATATCGCTAAAAATATTTCTTACCACCTTAGCAGTGGTTGATGATATTGGGGGGATTCTTGTGATAGCCATATTCTATAGCACACATATTAATTACTGGATGTTGCTTATTGCGGCAGGGTTGTTGGGGATATTGGCACTTGGCGGCAAATTTGCCATTCAAAGCAAGATGTTTTATTTGGGCATAGGAGCGTTTATATGGTTTCTCTTCCTGAATGCAGGGATCCATCCCACAATTGCGGGTGTGTTGATTGCATTCTGTGTCCCTGCCAAACCGGTATATGCCCCGAAAAAATATATCAAGACTATCAGAAAAAATATAGGTTATTTTGCAGACGAAGATGACGAAAAGCTTGTAAACCGTACTATCCTTAATAAAGACCAGCTTAACTGGCTTAAAGAAATAGAATCTGCATCCGATAAAGTGATTTCGCCACTTCAGGATATGGAAGACTCTCTGCATCCTGTTGTCAATTATCTTATCGTTCCGCTATTTGCTTTTGCTAATGCCGGAATATATTTCGGCGACTTGCAGTTTAGTGCCTTATTTAATGGGGTAGCACCGGCTATCATTATCGGATTAGTGCTTGGTAAATTTATAGGTATCTTCTCTTTCACATGGTTTTGCGTAAAATTTAAATGGGCACCGATGCCGGAGGGCACTAATTGGAAGCAACTGGCTGCGGTTTCCATGTTGGGGGGTATAGGCTTCACCGTCTCCCTTTTCATAGCCAACCTTACGTTCACGACAGGAGACCCTTATCTTTCTCAGCTTCTCAACAATTCAAAATTGGGCATACTCATAGGCTCATTCCTTGCCGGATTTCTCGGATGGCTTTTCCTACATCTCACTCTTCCTAAAGAACAGAAGATATCTTCCCTATGACATATACTATAAAATCGCTCCAATACGTATCAGTTGGAGCGATTTTATTATAAGAATAATAACAATGATTAGTCAGTTAACCCTATCATTGTTTCTTAAGACAATTTCCAATCTTCTTTTTACCGTTATGGATATAAATGTCTCCCGGAACGGGGTACATTATTTTTGCGTAATTGCCTGATATTCAAATTCGGTATTTCGGAAATTTTGGTAATTGTTCCCAAAATGTTCCCAGACATCATTCA
>CAZQSD010000109.1:0-10969 GCA_964595885.1 uncultured Sangeribacter sp. | reverse complement strand
AGAATTATTATCCAGAAAGTTAACCGGAGTCCATAATAACCGTATTATGAAAAATTTATTCTTTAAAATAATGTTGGGAATAGTGTCGGCAGTGTGTGCGCCCACAGCCTACGCATCGCCAACTGCAACAGATAACAGGCCGGAGTTTTCAGAAAATTTTTCTGACAGCACCCTACGTGTCGATTATATATTCGGGGGTGGGCCTGCCGGGCCGGTCATCATGCTTGACAAGCAGTCAAAGTTTGCAGGTTGGGCAGGACGCCGTTCAAATTTAAGTGGCGAGCCTCACATGGGTAACGGCTCGGTTATGGTTATTGATCCGGTTAACGGTGACACTCTTTATCGCAACACTTTCTCTTCACTGTTTCAGGAATGGATACATACCCCTGAGGCCGGGGTCACGCCCCGCTCCTTTGAGAATACCTTCTTGGTGCCTCTTCCTCTCCGGGAAGCAGACATAGTGGTGACTCTTCTTGACAACCGTCATGAAAAAATGGCAAGTCTTACTCATCGTTATCGCCCGGCTGATGAATTAGTGGCTTTAAGAGGGGGAAATCCGATGCCATTCAAGTATATACATAAGGGAGGGGAGGCAAAGAATACGATAGACATAGCGATGCTGGCGGAAGGCTACCGAGAGGAAGAGATGGATTCTTTCATCAATCATGCGTCAAGGATAGCAAATGAAATTCTGCGCTATGAGCCATATGCCTCTAATAAGGATAAGTTTAATTTTGTGGCAGTTATGACTCCCTCGAGAGAGTGTGGGGTAAGCGTTCCGTTGAAAAATCAGTGGCGTGATACAGCTTTCGGCTCACATTACAGCACTTTTTATTCCTCACGTTATCTTACCACTCCACATGTGCAAAAACTGCATGACTCCCTCTCAGGGATTCCCTATGAACATATCATAATCCTTGTCAATACTACAGAGTATGGTGGCGGAGGCATCTACAATAGTTATCAGATTGCGGCTGCCAATCACCCGTTGACGCTCCCTGTGGCTGTCCATGAATTTGGACACAGCTTTGGTGGACTTGCCGACGAGTATTTCTATGCCGGAGAAGAGGATGACACATATCCACTCGATGTTGAGCCTTGGGAACCGAACATAACAACTCTTGTTGATTTCAAATCAAAATGGGAGGATATGGTTGCGTCCGGCACTCCGATACCAACTCCCTGGACAGAGGAGAACCTCTCTCGTGAGGAAAAGATGGAACGATCAGCGGAGAATCAGGACAAAGCCAAGTCGGAGGTAATAGGGGCTTATGAAGGGGGCGGTTACAAGTCAAAAGGCATTTACCGTCCGGTTGAGACCTGCCGCATGCGCGACAACTACCACCCCACTTTCTGTCCTGTCTGTGAGAAAGCCCTTACTGAGCTTATCGACTTCTATACTAAACCATGAGATATCGAAGCCTCAACATCAGAGGAAGTGATACTTCATTATATTTTCTATTCCTCTTAAAACAGATAAAAAGAATGTAGACCGACGATTACGCCGACTATCAGGAAGGGATGTAACCATTGCCGAGGGTGCCATGTCTGTTATTTTTAGGGTGATTAGCATAAACTATTTCCAATCTCATCTTAGCAACACAAAAACCCCTCTTAAAGTTGTTTGCTAATGAACTTTTATTTTGCATAATCGTGAAATAATTACGAAATTTGCAAGTATAAAAATTGCGGTGACAGAAATGGAGGGAACGCATACAAAACTCGCGAAAAGAAACGCATTAGTGACAGGGGCTTCGGGAATGCTCGGAGCCTATGTCAGCAGGTTGTTATCAGCCGACTTTAACATCGACTCATTAGGGCGAGGAGAATCTAACACTATTAAATGCGATTTAACGAAAGAAGTGCCTAATCTAAGCACTAAGAAATATAATCTGGTAGTTCACTGCGCCGGGTCGGAAGATGATGCGCAGGCCTCACTTAACTCTGAGGGTACACACCATCTTTTACAGGCGTTGTCAACCGACAAGACGCCTGAATGGTTGGTATACGTGAGCAGCTTCAATGTGTATGGTCAGGAAGGAGAGAATTTGACAGAAGATGCCATACTGTCGCCTCAGTCGGCAGCTGCCCGGAGCAAAGAAAAAGCGGAACGTGAAACAACAAGATGGGCTACTGAAAATAACGTGACCCTCACTATCATACGGCCTGCAAGAATGTTTGGCACGGGAGTGCATGGCACGACTCTCCGGCTTTTCAACGATGCTCTCAACGGCAGTTTTATCCATATAAGGGGCAACAACGCCAGAATAAGTCTCGTCACAGCTCTTGATGTCGCAAAGGCAATAAAAGAAGTTTACAAAACCGGGGGGATATATAATCTGGCCGACAACCATAATCCTATGTTTATCGAGATGGTGCAGGCAATGACGGCAAATGCCGGAAAAGAAAAACGCCTCACCACCCTACCGGCCTCATGGGCGGAGTGGGTGTGGCGCATATGCCGCATCTTCCCGGCTATTGACCGCAACCTGAGTCCCGCTGTTGTTGAACAGCGGCTGAAAACAATGACCCTAAATGGGAAAAGAGTCTCGGAAACAACCGGATTCCATTATTATGATACTCTTGAGGTTATCGCACGTCGCGACAATGATTATCCCTACGACGAGAAATGAATTTCAACAAGCTACAAAACACCCTGGGCAACCTCACCTCAACCATAGGTTCGCTTATTAAAGTGGCCCTGATGTCACGTGGTGCTTCCGCAAAATCTCCTTTAAGGCATGATCGTGGATTAGTAATCATGGGCAACGGACCTTCCCTGCGCGCCACCATCGACAATGACTACGACTGGCTATGTTCACATGATCTCCTTGCGGTAAACTTCGCTGCCAACACCCCTGACTTCTTCCGGCTTCGTCCGCAATTTTATGTGCTTGCTGACGGCCATTTCTTCTCCGGGAAAGGCACTGACCCCAATGTGGCAAAGTTATGGGAAGAATTAGGCAAAGTGAGTTGGGAAATGACCCTATGGGTGCCTCAGACAGCTATCCATTTAGTGAAAGCTCTCGTGCTCCACAATAGCAACATCAAGCTGAAGAGTTTCAATCTTACTCCCGTCGAGGGTTTTAAGAAAATAACCCACTTCCTGATGGACTCAGGACTTGGGATGCCTCGTCCGCGCAACGTCATGATCCCCGCAATTATGGCAGGAATCAGGGAAGGATATGATAAGATTTATCTTTGTGGAGCAGACCACACATGGACGCAGACGCTGAGCGTTGACAATGAAAATTTTGTGGTAAGCGTTCAGCCACATTTCTACAAAGACAATGATAAGGAACACGAACGGGTGCGCTCCGCTTATGCCGGATTGCATCTCCATGATGTGCTTGGTAGCATGACGATAGCCTTCCGCAGCTATTGGCATATCGCCGATTATGCCCGTGAAAAAGGAATCGAAATAATCAATGCCACCCCCGGATCCATGATCGACGCTTTTCCGCGACGCTAAGAATCTGAAACTATAAACCTCAGAGAATCAATTATTACAAACAATTATTCCACTTTTTTCATAAAATTCTAAAACAGTAAGTGGTGTTTTGCAGTTATACTATAGAACTGAAAACACTCACAAACTATGACAACACTTATCCGCCCCATCATATTGGCCATCATGACAGCCGCCACAATGTGTCTTAACACTGCCGCAGCTGATCCTACCCCTTCTCACTCAAACTCTGATTTCGTCAGGAGTATCACTTTTACAGCTCCTGAGAATCACATTAAACTCACGGCAGAAGACCTGGTGACCAAGCCCTATGGGGTGCTTGACGCTGATATGTCGCAATCACAGGCAATAGAGTTCTTCGACATGATGAACCTTGTCCCGGCCGAAGATAATTCCCGCCTATGGCTTGACAGTGCTGACGGATACGTGGTAAGTTACTACGGCATGACACCGATGGTTTCAGCCTATGCCCGCTTCACCGGAGACTCAATCAGTGATTACAGCTTCTTCTTCCTGTTTCCTTATGCTTCTGAAACCGACAAAGGGAATGCCAACCACAATCAGTGTGAGTTCTGCGCCACCCTTCTTCAGGAACTCCACGACATGGGAGCCGATATGAAAGCAGATGCATCTTCCGATTCTCTTTTCGACACCACCGGTTATTATGGATATTCCAACCTCAACATATCTCTCATTGACGAGGGGCTCACCGGAAACTCAGGACAATACATTGTAATCCTTGAGGTAGAGCCTAACGCTTTCTCACCCGCTGACAATATGATGGCTAACACAACATTCTAAATATCACTCAAAAAATAATTTCCATACAATGGATTTCTTATAAAGTTCGGATTTGGATGCCGGCACTATCAGCCGGCATTTTTTGTACATATACCCCTCGGAAGGATCAAACATAGGGCTGTCGCAATCAAAAGGGGCAGGCTTGGGACTCATACATTTTATTTCCTTAAGGTTATGACACCCCGTAAAAAGATATTCCCCAAGAAGTTTGTCGTTAGCAGGAAGCTCTACCCTTTCAAGCGACTCGCAACCGGAAAATGCATACGACTCAAGTTCCGTAACTGAAGAAGGCACTGAAATCTCACGCAGATTCAGGCAATTGCTGAAGACGTTGCTTCCGATATGCTTCACGCCATAAGGTATGGGTATATCCCTAAGATTTGTGCAGTAAGCGAATGCATGGCTGGAAATATCTTCCAATCCTTCCGGTAAAGACACACTCTCAAGAGCTGAATCCCAGGCACACATGTAGCGTGGAATAACTTTAATTCCTCTTGGCAAGGAAAGGGTCTGCAGAGACTCACATTCCCGGAATGCCCCCTCCCCTATGTGGGTGACACTATCCGGAATCCGGACTTCCCGTAAGGAGGTGCACCCCAAAAATGCATATTCACCGATTTTTCTAAGTGATGGCGGCAGCACTACCCTGTCAACCCCGGTGTTGTCAGCAAATGCATATGCCTCCAGTTCGCGCACCCCAGCAGGCACCACAATTACTGAATCCACTCCCATCTCAACCACATTGCTTCCTAAAGGAAGAAAAATGTGATCCTCACCACTGGCATCCATCCAAGCGAGAGGGGTCGAAAAGAACACAATAAAACAAATGATGTAAAATGAAGTATTCCTCATACTTTTAAATCAAAAAACCTAACCGGCAAATCAAAAGACCCTGACCGATTAACGTTATAAGAACTCACGAAACAACAGCTTCCGATCCTTAATTTTAAACTCCACCTCAATCCTGACCGGGAAGCGCCGTCTTTCCATGATCTTGTCAATTTTTGTGCAAATATACTACAATAGTCGCTGTTATCCAAATCAGGTATCCATGCATAGTCTTACGCAGCTGTCTGTTGAATTTTTGATTTTCTGAAGTACGAGGGTAGATTTGCCCACACCGCGTGGTCCGATAATGCCAACAAGACGAGCATCGGAAGTTCGTCATAAAGATAACGTTGAAAGTGCATCGGCACCAACGCAAGCTGTTGCTGCGGATGTTTTTATAATTAAACTTGCCACCCATTGATTTTTAGCAATCTTCACGAAGGCAGCAATTACTCTGTCGGGAGAGTGTAGACGTAGGCGCCGAGGTCGGGGGCGCCATTGGAAAGACGGTTAAGGCCATCCATGTCAAATTCACACATTGGCGTGACAAACGAGGCATTTCCCTTCCCGATGGCAGGCGAATCCGGCTTCAGACGATAATTGAAATAGTAATCCTCACGCACTGTGTAAAAGAGCGGATCTTCATTCCAGATACAGCTGATGAAGTTATTGTCATCCGTGCCATTTGCTTTCAAAAGCACATTACGCAGATATACCTGTGAACCCTCCAAATCGCCTTCATTGATCGGAGAGCCTATACCCCATATTATGCTGTTCTCGAAATTAGCTTTCATCAGAGGGCGACTATTATCGGCAAAATGATCAGGCAGACAGTGATAAAGCGACAGATTGGCTCCGGTCACAGTCCAAAGATAATTATTGGCTATCGTGCATTGCACAAACTCGTGTTCTCCACCGGTGAGACTCACCACTGTCCCTCCGGCCTCTGAGAAACAGCATCCATAGGCATCAACCTTCGCATAACGGGAGTCAAGCACTGTTGAACGGGAGTTATGCAGCCAGCTATTTACAAGAGTAAGCTTCTGTTGCGAAAGATCGGCACACGAATCTATGCGGACTCCTTCAACACTGGAACGCATATCCACATATTCCATCCGGTTGTCAAACGACCCGGCATCGATCCTGACCCCCTGCCACTGACCGGCAAGAATATCGTAAGCCACATCGGGCAGCACATTATCAAGCCGGTCGCCCCGCATCTGGATCATATTTCCCACCTCGCCAATGGCATTAAGCCTACCTCTTACCGTCAGGTAGGCCTTGTCATGAAACAGAAGTTGTGTGCCGGGATCAATCGTCAGGGTTGCTCCCTTCTCCACTGCAAGCGAGTCGAAAATAATATAGGGGCGCTCCGCTGTGAGACGCATATCACTCTCCACTTTCACACCATGCAGACGAGTCACGTTAAGCCCCCAAGCCTCAACCTCAACCTCCTGCAAATTGCCATTGGTGACAAACTCCAACTGATCAGCCACACGATGAGGCTCCAAAGCGTCGTCAGGATCGATGAAACACTCTATGAACAAGTGAATGGAATCATTCCCCCTTATCTCCACATCACGAAACTCCACGCCGCTCATGCCGTCAACGTTGAGAGTGAAATTGGAATCAGGACTCTTGAATTTTATTGATGAAATATTGACTCCTTTCTTGTTGCGGTTAAACACCACAAGACGGGCAGTGGGAGTCCCGAGATCAGTAAAAACAGTGCCAAAGCTCAGCGTATCAGTTGAGAACGTAAGCCTGGCATCAGGAGATTCGGTAATATCATCACTTATGCAGGAAGTGGCAGTGAGCGATAGGAAAAATATCCCTACCAATAAAAGTCGCAGCAGATTTTTCATACTAAAGAAACGGAGTAGCTCTCCTTATATTATTCAGCACAGAATATTATTCAGCACAGATATTATTCAGCATAAGTGACATAATAAGTTGGGTAGTCTATCCGGTCGGTTAAAAAAAGAGAGGTTGCGGTATAATAGATTAAACCAACCTACGTTTACCACGTCAAAAATAAGATCTATCCCTGCAAGCGGCGCAGGAAAGGAATTTAATTTTTACTGTGAAATGAAATACATGCTCATTGCCGGTGAGGCATCCGGCGACTTACATGCCTCCAACCTTATCTCCTCTTTGAGAAAATTAGACCCGGAGGCAGATTTCCGTTTCTTCGGCGGAGACCTGATGGCAAAAGTGGCACGAAGGAATCCGGAGATTCATTATGAGCACATGAATGTGATGGGATTTTCGGAAGTGATACGCCGCTTGCCAAAATTACTTCATAATCTTAAAGTCGCAAAAAAACTTATAAAAGAGTTCCGTCCTGATGTGCTGATACTCGTTGACTACCCAAGTTTCAACCTGAAACTTGCAAAATATGCACATAAGTTAGGGATAAAGGTAGACTACTTCATTTCCCCGAAAGTATGGGCATGGAAAGAATATCGAGTGAAGAGCATAAAAAAATACGTCGATAATCTCTACTCCATTCTTCCTTTTGAGGTTGGATTTTATAAGAAACACGGCTATAACGTAACATATGTTGGCAATCCATCAGTGCAGGAGATGGATTACGCGCTTGGCCATCTTCCCCCACGCCGTCATTTTGTAGAGCGTCAGGGTATTGCTGACGGAGAAAAACCCATCATTGCCCTTCTTCCCGGTTCACGCCACAGTGAGATCCGCAATAATCTTCCGATAATGATTGCCGCTGCCAAACGTTTTCCTGATTACCAGTATATAGTGGGAGCCGCACCGGCTATTCCGGAGAAATTTTACCGCGAAGTGGCGCAGGATCCGGGCTTACAGGTAGTGTTCGGTGCTACCCCTACCCTGCTGAAATATTCCCGCGCAGCATTGGTCACATCAGGCACCGCCACCCTTGAGACTGCACTCATCGGCACCCCACAGGTGGTTTGCTACCGAGGGAACGGCAGTAAACTGACCTACAATATAATGGAGAAAATACTGAAAGTCAAATATATATCCCTGCCAAATCTAATTGTAGGCAACAGCGTGGTGCCTGAACTTCTGCTCAACCAATGTAACCCCAACACGGTTGCCCGCGAACTTTCCCCCCTGCTTCAGGCATCACCCAGACGGGAATGGCAGGTATCAGGATACAAAAATATGCGCCGGCGTCTCGGCAACAGTGTCGCAAGCGACTACACGGCGGAACTGATAACAGATCACCTCGGAATTGTGGCACCCGATCCTCTCCCGGAGGCGGACCTAAAGCCTAAAAGGAAAAAGAAAAAACGCACTCCGCGTCCTGCGGATGCCGATGGCCAGACCGCAGGAAATGAAAATCTTACTTAGACACATAACTTTTGCTATGAAACGCATACCATTATTCTCTATCCTCCTTATCCTTATGGTCCTATCTTTGGCTTCATGCAAAGAAAAAACCGATCAGGCTGCTGAAATGGCCAGCCGTCTGCGCGACGTGCGCCGCCTTGAATTGGCACAGATGACCATAGGGAAAGTGGGAATGATCTCCGACCATAAATATGAAGACGCCAAAACCATAGAAGAGAAAACCAAGGCTATGGTCAACGCCATGAAGATAGGCAACCGGATCGGAGTATACTCCTACGACACTTACCTTATCGCTTATATTGACCTCTCAGAACTGAGTAACGACGACATAGAGTTTGATGAGAAGACAAATGTGGCCCATGTGGTCCTTCCCCCTGTAAGAGTCATGACCGACGGCAGAGAACCTCAGCTCCATGAAGTGCATTACCGTGTGACCGGACTCCGATCATCTATAAAGCCGGAGGAGAGAGCCCGATTGAAAGCCCAGATGGCTGACGAAGTCAAAAAAGAGGTGGCAGGCTACGAGGGAAGTAAAGAAATGCTGCGCGATGAGGCCCGTAGAAAAGCCACCCTATGGTTTAAAGGCATAATTGAAAGCTGGGGCTACACCCCTGACGTAACATTTAAAGACTGACACAATGAAGTGGCTAAGGACTATGATAATACTGGCGGCTCTTGCTATTGTCGGCTACCTCCTATGGTGGTGCATGCAGCCTCCTGAAAAAATAAGTTATAAGACACAATCTGCCAAAGTCAAGGCTATCTCGAGCATGGTGGAACTGTGTACTGCCGACATCCATGAGGAACTGCCCATAAAGGATTCCATCAACGGGAAATGGATTGTGGCAAGGCAAGTGGTCGATGGAAGAATACGTTTCAACATAGAGCAACTGAAAATAGAAGAAAAAGGCGACACCATGCTGGTCTATCTGCCACGTGAGCGTGTGGACATCCTTGAGAACGCAGGACCGGACGCCTATCAGGTGCTCGACACGTGGGACGGCAGATCCATGCTGTTTCCGCGCACATTGACCGCATCTGAAGAAAACGCGGTCAAGAAGCGCTGGCAAAACCGCATCCGCAAGAAAATATACTCACGGGGATATGTGGCACGCGCCCGACGCGAGGCAGTGGCAACCCTTGCCCCCCTGCTTCAGGCCATGAGCGAGCCGGGTTCGACAGTGATAATAATCGACCCCACCCCCAACGGCACCCCCGAATAATACCGACCCCACAGAGAGCGGCTATATAAAAATGTGACGGAATGTGAAAAATACTTAAAGAAAACTTTGTGGGAATGAACAAAAAAGCATAAATTTGCACATAATTCCACATGTGTGCACGTCACCGGGTGGGAACGCCAGTCTCCAACCGGGCTGCAAACCTTAGATTCTAAACACAATAACTAAAAATAAACCTTCAATTAAATCAAAAACTGCTATGTGGTTATCAAGCTCATCTGTAGGACGTAAGTTCGTCATGGCCGTCACAGGTGCCGTGCTCGTCCTCTTCGTCACATTTCACTGTTTGATGAACACCATAGCCATCTGCTGGCCCGTCGCATATAACTGCATATGCGAATTTCTGGGTGCCAACTGGTATGCGCTCATCGCTTCAGCAGGCTTGGCTCTGTTCATCATCATTCACATTATCTATGCGGTGATGCTAACGCTTCAGAACCGCAAGGCTCGCGGTGCCGACCGCTACTTAGTCGTTAAGAAACCGGCTACAGTGGAATGGTCAAGCCAGAACATGCTTGTTCTCGGCATCGTCATCCTCGCGTTCCTCGTTGTTCACCTTATCCAGTTCTGGGCTAAGATGCAGCTCGTCGAGATCCTCGGCAAGCACAATGCCATCCCCCCGACAGCCGGCACACTCTTCCTTCAGGAAGCATTCTCTACTAACTGGACTTGGATTGTCTATGTCGTAGGTTTCTGCGCTCTATGGTTCCACATGAATCATGGCTTCTGGTCAATGTTCCAGTCAGTGGGTTGGGACAATCAGGTATGGATCTGTCGTCTTAAGAAAATAGCTTTCTGGTGGACTTCCATCGTAGTTGCCCTCTTCCTTGCCCAGGCAATCGTCTTCACTGTAATGGCCCACAGAGACTACTACAAGACCGACAGCGCTCTCCGCGCACAATATCAGGAGATGATTACCCCCATGATCGAGGAAAGCTTTGGCCCACAGGCTGCCGAGCAGATTGCATCAGCTCCATTTGATCAGATGAAGCAGATGATCAATGGCACACTCTCTCAGATGGAAGCTCCCGAGGCCCAGGGCTACTTCGCAAATGATCCGGAGTTCCCCAGCCGTCTTGAGACTCTCCGCCACGTTTCCGCCCTCATCGAATATCTCGACGTGGAAGTCCCCGTTGAAAACGAGATTCCCGCCAATCCTCAACCTACCAACAACTAATTAGCGATATGGAAAATACAGAAATCAAAACCAAAGTAATGAATCCGGCTGATTCTAAAATCCCGGAGGGTCCTATCGCTGAGAAATGGACCAACTACAAGGCTCATCAGAAGC
>CAZQSD010000108.1:0-11001 GCA_964595885.1 uncultured Sangeribacter sp. | reverse complement strand
CGTTACCTTCAAGTGCTGAGGTAACTGATGTAACAGGACGCTCCTCAATTTCCTTTGCACCAACGACAGCCACTGAACCTGTCAATGACTCCTTGGTCTGAACACCATAAGCGACTACAACAGCTTCGTCAAGCATCTTGGCATCACTGACAAGCTTCACGACCATGCCGTCTTTCACGTCAACAGTCTGTGTGGTGTAGCCCACGTAAGACACCTGGACTTTTTTCACACTCGAGGGAATCGTAAGAGTGAAGTTACCGTCAATGTCGGCGGCAGCACCCTGCCCTCCGCCGATTGGCATGACAGTGGCTCCGATCAGCGGTTCACCATTAGCCGCATCGAGCACTGTACCGTGTATCGTCTTAGTCTGCGCTTGCAAACCCAGAGTACACGCCACCAGCGTCATCAAGATTAAAAACAGTTTTCTCATACTTTAATTGAATTATACAAAAGTTATTATTGCTTCCGGTTTATGTTTGGTTATTTGGTTTAAGGTTTTTTAGGTTTCCAAGCCGGACATTTGATCTTATTCCAACACCCGTTTCCCTTATATGCATTAATTAAAAGACAAAGGGCAACGCAGGCAATAGAACTGATTTGGTTTTGCCAGCTTGTAATTGCAAATTTAGCAGATTTTAAATCTTTATTGAAATAAGCCAATTTTATTTAACATATATTTGCATTTGCAATCTTCCCCACTGTGTTTATAATTTATGTTTTATAACATATAATCTTTCATAATGACATCTTGTAACACTATCAGTGCACTTATTTATCCTAAAATTCCTTATTTAATTCAATCAGATAACAATATTTATAAAGCAAAATGATAGTTAAAAATTATAATTACTTTTTATCAAATTTGTGACGTTTCTTAAAAAATTCTCATAAATTTATATAGGATGATATTTTTTAACTTAAAATATTATAAATTTTAACATTTATAATTATATATATATTATTAATGGGAATGATTTTATCGAATATCAATAAATTACCCATACAGTATATCAATTTTTTATTAGCTGAAAAAATTGAAAAAATGATAATACCAGATTACCCTTAAGCAACATTTTCAACATTCAAAACAACATTTTCAATAGACGCGGCCAATGACAGCGATAATTTATGAAAGTTTTTAAGATTTGAGAGGAAATGGCTTTTGAAAGCCATTTCCTCTCAAATGCAGACTATATATCCTATTACAATCTTTTGTTATCGCCGGCACTGAATCACTACCGGTGCCCCCGGAAGACCTACGTAAGGTGTGTCCTTATGTCTATTTTGATAGTCAACCGCACTTTTCACTGCCTCCTCAAGAGTAGGATATGTGCCTGCAAACACGTAATATTCACTGTCAACCGACTTTCCACCGGCTGCCTCATAACCTTCCTCCCGCAAATTGGACACCTGAGCTCGACAATTGGTCGGCATTTTATAAACAGCGATTGCCACACCATAGGAGTCAAGTTCTCTTTCCTTATCGAGCGGAGTAAGCCGAGCCACCTTATAAAAATAAGAAACACCATCAAGTTCTTTTTTCACAGGTTCTCCCAACCGATGAAACCCGTCTGCAGGAAGATTTAGATCGGGATCGGTCTGTTCTGCCTTGTTCTTAGCAACCGCTGCATCATAGGCTGACTTATAATTCTTTTCAGTAGGCTTACACCCCGTCAGTATCACACTTCCTGAAAGCACTACAGTCATTAAAATCAATATGTCTCTTCTCATAAACGTTGAAGTATTCTGGTTTCTCTGGGACTGAAGACGCGTGTAGCGCCACTCTCCTCCCTCAATATAATAGTCTCTCCGGTGACCACATCACGATAAGCTGCGCCAACCGGCACCACCTCCTCATAACGTGTCATGTCAATCTCAATTGGTATATCCCTGCCGTTCATAACCACCACAAAAGCGTCGTCTCCAGCCTTTCGTTCATACAGATAAAGGCCATTGTCAGGCATAAAATGTTTCATCCCTCCCTCTGCGACCGCCTTACTGCCTTTACGCCAACGATTGACGGCAGCAATATAATCATATGCCTCATTCTGCAGCGGTGTGCGCCCTTCACGTGTAAAGGCATTAACCTCATCACCGGGGAATCCACCCGGAATGTCTTTCCTTACCATTCCGTCGCCACCTTGACGAGTGCCGCTCATCAGCAACTCTGTGCCATAATAGATCTGGGGAATGCCGGGGATGGTCAAGAGCAATGTAATTGCCTGTTTCCAGTTCTGGAGGGAATCAATATCATGCTGAATGACACGCTCCGTGTCATGATTGTCAAGGAAACGCAACACCCTAAGCGGATTCTCATAAACAAAATCGAGAGCCAGATGATCATATATTTTATTCAATCCGTTCCAGGGGTCAGTGTCGGCGTTAAAAGGAGCTAAATCCGCCGACTTAATCATCAATGGAAAATCCATTACTGTCGGAAGATGGGTGTCATGACCGGAAGCTACCGACAAGGGGGAACCTCCCTGCCATCTGCCCACTCCGGCCACATCGCCAAACCAACATTCTCCTACTATGTTAAATCCCGGATATTCCGCCATAACGGCATCAATCCAACCTGCCATTGCCCTCTCATCTGCATAAGGATAAGTATCCATCCGGATGCCGTCAATCTGCGATTCCTCAATCCACCATATTGAATTTTGAATCAAATATTTCATAAGATGAGGATTACGCTGATTAAGATCAGGCATTCCGTCTACAAACCACCCGTCTACCGAAATCTTCCTATCGTAGTCAGAAGCATATGGATCAGTAAGAGTAGAAAGACGATAGTTGGTCTGATGATAGTCTTCGGCAAAGTTAAGCCAATCTTTGCTTGGAAGATTTCCGATCCATGGATGCCCTATGCCAGAATGATTGAAGATCATATCCATCACTGTCTTTATACCCCGGTTATGGAGAGAATCAATCAGCATTGAGTATTCCTCATTTGAACCGAAACGCGGGTCAATGGCATAATAGTCGGTGGTGGCATATCCATGATAACTCCCACCACTACCCGGCATATCATTCTCAAGCACGGGATTAACCCACACGGCTGTCACCCCGAGGCTATCAATATAATCAAGATGCCTCATCATGCCGGCTATATCTCCACCGTGACGCATATTGGGATCCTGACGGTTAACCCCTGGCTGATATTTCATTGACTTTACCACATTATTCGACGGGTCGCCGTCAGCAAAACGATCGGGCATGATCAGATATAACACATCCCCTGCATCAAATCCCCGGGCACCTTTCTGGGGTCTGCGCTGACGGAGTTCATATTCCTTCTTAGCCGTCTTTTTCCCCTCTCGCCATGAAAGCATCATTTTTCCGGGCTTAGCATCTGGAGAAACAGAAAGATAGACATACTGCCAATCAGGAGAGCCGTCAAGTCGCACAACGCTATCAACCTTTACCCCCGGATAATCAACCGAAAAATCAGAAGCCCGCACATCCGGACCATACACCTGAAGCTGGAGAGACGTATCCTTCATCCCTACCCACCAATGGGGAGGATCGATGCGGTCAACACTGAAAGCAGACGCAACCGCCGGAATTAATAAT
This sequence comes from uncultured Sangeribacter sp., assembly GCA_964595885.1. Taxonomy (GTDB): domain Bacteria; phylum Bacteroidota; class Bacteroidia; order Bacteroidales; family Muribaculaceae; genus Lepagella. The sequence continues at coordinate 7,428 of CAZQSD010000108.1, read as the reverse complement.
CCTGAGCCAAGTAGAATCTTAGTTAAGCTTTTCACATTCATCTCAATTAGAAATTAACAGTTACATAATTCTTGCTAATGAATAGCAAAGATAAGAATTAATAACGAAAAAAGCGAATGAAATTTGTATTTCATTCGCTTTTTTCGTTAAATACTAAGCACCCTCAGTCATTCCGTCAATTTACCTGTATCAGTGTAAATATAGGAATAATCTGTCGATTATCAGTCTATCTGAATCACGAGGTAAGGAGTCATACTCCAGAATTCCTTCGGATCTGTAATCTTGATTGTCTTGGTCTTATCGGCATTCTCGATAATTTCATAAGAATTTTCCGGCATGTTGGTCCAAATCTTAACCTTCTTTCCTCCGGTAGGTATCATTGAAATATTTCGCTTGTCAGCCTTAGTCATATAAGACTCATTGAACTCACCTTTAAGCACCTTTGTCTGGCCGAGGAACTTTTTCTCCAACAGACCATTCTTCTTCAATTCCTTGTTAGTGCCGATAGCATAGTAAACCGTGTTTGCTTCGTTTTCGGCAGCTATAGTGGCAGCCTCAGCAGCCTCTTTTGCCTCAGTCTCTACCTTTACCTGTTCCTCAGTCTCAGCGATCTTATTGGTGAGGGTATCAATCTGCTCTCTTGCAGCAGCGAGATCACTCTCAAGTTGTGCGATCTTCTGATCCTGCTGTGCGATCCTGTCTTTCAACTGGGTGATTGTTTTGCTGAGCACACTGTTCTCGTTACCGGCCTTCTGAAGTTTTGCCTCCATCTGGTCAAGGAGCTGCTTGTTAGCCGCCAGACGCGCCTTGATATTGGCGAGGTTCTGACGGATTTCAGCCCGGCGGTCGATATTTTCACCGGAGCCCATATTATATAGGAGGCCTTCCTGCATGTTGATGGAATCAAGACCTGTATAAATATCGCCCATAAGAAGCATCAGAGAATCGTTGAAGCTGCTTGCCTCGGCATATTCCGCTGAAAGCTCGGCAATTCGAACTGAATCTTCTGCCAATTTCTTATCATTTCCCGAACATGACGCAAGCATAAGCGCGCCAAGACCCATGATGACTAATGATTTTTTCATTTTCTTCAAATTTTAGTATTAATATTATAGTCGAATCTCACAGGAGGACAGCCTCCTTCTGAAAACCCTTATGGTTAATCTTCAGACTCAGCGGAAGGTTTACCATCGAATCCTCTGATGACTATAACAATCTCCCCCTTTGCTTGGTTCACATCAAAATATGCAGAGAGTTCAGAAATCGTGCCCCTATGGAATGTCTCGTGCAATTTTGAGATCTCCCTACACACACATGCTTCCCGGTCGGAACCGAAATATTCACCTATCTGGCGCAAGGTTCTTGTAAGCCGTTTTGGTGATTCATATATTATCACAGTCCGCGGATCCTTTGACAACAAATCCAGCCGGGTAGCCCTACCCTTCTTCGGAGGTAAAAATCCTTCAAACACAAACCTGTCGCACGGAAGCCCCGAGGCAACCAGAGCAGGTACAAAAGCCGTAGCCCCCGGCAGACATTCCACATCCGCACCAAGCCTCACACATTCACGGCTCAACATAAAACCGGGGTCAGATATCCCGGGAGTGCCCGCATCGGTAATCAATGCGATTACCTCTCCTCCCAGCACCCTCTCGGCAATGCGCGGTGCCTCCTCATGCTCATTAAACTTGTGATGACTGCGCATTGGTGTCTTTATATCAAAATGCTTGAGCAAGACGCCTGACGTACGGGTGTCTTCAGCCAGAATCAGATCTGCCTCCTTAAGAACGTTGACAGCACGAAAAGTCATGTCGTCAAGATTGCCAACCGGAGTGGGCACAAGATAGAGCCGGCCACTCATTCCTTAAAGTATTTTTTTATTATTTCCAGAAACTCGGCCACTTCCTCCCTTTTCTGATCCCAATTCATCTCTCCAAGGAAATAATCTTCAGCCTCATCATAACTGTCCATAGAGGCCACTAAAGCCAAAGTGGTATTGAAATCAGCATCTGAGTTTCCAAATAATTCACGTTTAAACCGATAGCGGTCGTTTATACTGAAAACGAGCTTCCCTCGCGGCTGCTGTCTGGAAGCCGGTTCCACAACCGTCTCATTTCCCGGTAATGAGTCAAACACACTTTCCACCACCGCCTGCATATCCTCTTCTATCATAGGGATAGGCGTGGTCATTATCTCCTCCATCATGGGCTGGGAATCAGTCGGAATCTCCTGCGCCATAACCTCATGGTCAGCCGGACTATCTTCCTCTTTTTTGACACTATCTTCCGCCTTGACATTCTCTTCTACCTTCCCTCTATCATCCCTCAGTTCTTCATCACTGGAGAATTCAGTAGAGGCCGATACCTCAGCCGCGAAAGCCGCCAGCTGGCGTCCCTTCTCAGTTATGAGTTCGGGGAGACGCGCCGGATTGTCATCACGTGTCAGAGCGAGATGCACAAGGCCTTCCAGCTCATATATGCTGTCAAGCAGCTCGTTTAATTTATCCTTATTCATCATTATCAATTTTCATTAGTCATAAATCATTCTTCACCGATATTTCCGGTCTCATCTTCAAAAATCTCCAGCAGCATTGTCTGGGCTGCCTTCTTTGCCACATCCCTATTGGTAAGATCATTCATTATAATCACAACCGTATGGGTCGGGGCATATTCATCATCAAGCTTATAGCCTGCATAACACTGAATTCCTTTCATGCTTCCTGTCTTCATGGCTATATAGCTGTCAAGTGGAGTAAAAGCCAGAAACTTCCTAAGCGTGCCCTCCTGACCTGCAAGGGGGAAAAAAGAGGCATAGGTTGCATCACCACTCATCTTTTCGAGCACACCTGTCATAAAATCAGCAGTGACACGGTTGGACCGGGAAAGTCCGGAACCATCTATAATTGTCACACCCTCAATAGGCACATCCTGCTGCGACCAGAATTCGTATTCCCGTTTTGCTGCATCAGCAGTAGAACCGTTGCCACCGTTTTCCTTGCCATATGTGCGCAATATGCATTCAGCAAAGAGATTGTCACTTCTCATCATGCATGAACGCATTATATCATCAAGCTGCGGAGACATATGATCGAAAATCTGGGTGCGTTGTCCCTCACCGAGTTCCTGGCCACCGACCGTAATACCGGCCAGCCCAAGCACAGACGTGAGCTGGCGCACAAAAACAGCCGATGGATTCTCTACTGACTTCTTTCCGGAAGCATTGTTCTGATAATTGAAAGCGTGTGAGCCGGTGCCATAAGATTCTTTAAAATCAGCCTGCATCCATGAAGCCGGACGGGCAGGGCCTGAGAATTCAGAGTTATCCACAATTATCTTGCCATCAATCTTGTGGATGCCCATATTCTGCAGAATCTCCTTAATTTCTTCGGTGATATCGGTGCCATATGGCTCTGCTACGGAATGAAGCGACGGATCCCCTCCTCCAAGTATAATAAGGTTTCCTCTCAGGATACCCATATCGAGCGGCCCATCTATATAGACTCTCGTGTGGTAACGGTAATCGGCCCCCACCTTTTGCAAGAGGGAGGCAGTGGATACAGATTTCATGATTGAAGCGGGCACAAGAGGCGAGGCCGTGTTGTGGGAGGCTATGGTTTCCCCCGTCTTTAAATCGACCACCTTAACCGCAAGTGATCCAGGCTTTACGCCACTTGTCTTTACAAATTTCTCAACTGCCGCCGCATAATCCTCACCATATGCCAGAAATGACACAAGGGCGAGAATGAGAGGTAATAATATTCTTTTTGTCATCCTTACTTATTTCCTTCTAAAAAATAATGAAATAATCTGATTTTGTTCTGTCAGTCCGCAAAGTTACAAAAGTTTTCTGAATTTGCCTACATTTCTTTGTCACATGAAAAATAGTTGTTAATTTTACTCAAAATTTTCAATTATGGAATACCAACGCCAACCTTATACTTTCGACCGCGTGGTTAGAATCCTTTTCACCGTGCTCTCCGTTCTGGCGGTGTTATATTTGCTCAACCTGCTGAAAGAGGTGCTTCTGCCTTTCATTGTGGCCTGCCTTATAGCTTATATGCTTGAGCCTGTGGTGAAATGGAATCTAAAATGGACCCGAATGAAATCGCGCTTTATTCCTGTGCTGCTTACGATGCTTGAGGCTGCCGCCTTACTGACTGTGTGTGGCATCATATTTGTGCCATATCTTATATCGGAAACAACCGAGATGAGCCGCATGATACGGACTTATACCACCACCCAGACCCAGATTCCCTACATCTCACAAAGCATCCACAACTTCATCAGAGAAAACATTGATTTCAACGAAATCTCCAAACTTCTTTCAAGCGATGAGTGGAAAGATCTAATAAAAAGCACCCTATCTTCCTCCTGGTCGTTTGTAAGCTCAGGGTTCGCTTTCATAATGGGTCTTCTGAGCTGGCTTATTGTGGTGCTCTACGTCTTTTTCATTATGCTTGACTACGAACGCATAATGGCAGGATTCAAAAACCTCATTCCGGAAAGACACCGTAAAAAGACTCTGCACATAGTTAAAGATATAGAGATAGCCATGAACCGCTATTTCAGAGGCCAGTTCCTGATCGCAATGAGCGTAGGCATTCTTTTCGCCATAGGCTTCCTGATAATAGGGCTTCCAATGGGGGTGGTGTTAGGACTTTTCATTGGCGTCCTCAACATGGTGCCATATCTCCAGCTTATCTCACTTCCCATAACTGCACTGCTGTGCATTGTATGCACAGCAAGCACGGGAGTTGACTTTTGGGTGATCTTTTGGGAGAGTATGGCGGTATATGCCATAGTGCAAGCCATTCAGGACCTGGTGCTTACTCCTAAGATAATGGGGAAGGCAATGGGGCTTAATCCCGCGATAATCCTGCTCTCCCTCTCCATCTGGGGCGCTCTTCTTGGCTTCATGGGCTTGATTATTGCTCTCCCCCTCACCACATTATTACTCTCCTATTACGACACCTACATTGTGCAGGATAGCCATCCTGCAATGACAGACGAGATATAAAACCTTTCACCCAAGTTATAACCTTTACCCTTAAATTATAAACCTTAAACTACAATGCTACATCTTCCCGTTAATCAAGAAACTTCAATCGACCAACAGGAATCGTTCATCCAGACAGGCACCACGACCTTTACTGAAATCAGTGGTGACAAGGGTCATGAAAACGCCTCGGAAGAAGACCACACCAATGGTCTCATCGCCGATCTGGCATGGATTCTCCTGTTGGGCGCCATCGTCACTCTCCTGTTTAAAAAACTGAAGCAACCGGTGGTGCTCGGATATATTCTGGCCGGATTTCTTGCAAGCCCGAAGTTCGTTTATCTGCCCTCCATATCCAATCTTGACAACATCGAATTCTGGGCTGATCTTGGAATTGTGGTGCTCATGTTTACACTTGGCCTTGAATTCAGTTTCAAAAAGCTTCTTAACTCAGGTTCGTCAGCCGTCATAACCGCCCTGATAATAATCACCGGCATGACCTTCGCCGGCTTTGGAGTTGGAAAACTCTTGCATCTTAACTCCATCAACTGCATTTTCTTAGGAGGCATGATTTCCATGTCAAGCACCACCATAATCCTCAAGACCTTGACCGATCTCGGAATGCGGCAGAAGAAATTTGCCTCTCTTGTGCTGGCCGTGCTGATTATTGAAGACCTCTTTGCAGTGTTGATGCTCGTCTTGTTGTCATCGCTTGCGATGGGAAATGTGGAAGGTTCTGAACTCCTGTTCTCTGTGGCGAAACTCGTTTTCTTCCTCATAATATGGTTTCTTGTCGGGGTTTATATTCTTCCATCATTCCTTACCAAGACAAAAGACTTTCTCAACAACGAGACTCTGCTTGTCGTGGCAATGGGCCTCTGCTTCTCAATGGCAATTTTCTCAGTGATGTGCGGATTTTCACTTGAGCTGGGGGCATTCGTGATGGGTTCAATCCTGGCGGGCACGATGGTTGCGGAAAGAATGGAAAAGGTGGTGCAGCCGGTAAAAGACCTCTTCGGCGCAGTATTCTTTATTTCAGTGGGCATGATGGTTGACCCTATGGTGCTTATGACATATTGGGGGGAAATATTGCTACTTGCCGTAGTGGTGATTTGCGGGATGATCTTCTTCGGCACCCTGGGTATGCTCGTCACAGGACAGTCTCTCAAGGTGGCCATAGAAAGTGGCTTTACCCTTACCCAGGTTGGTGAGTTCTCATTTATCATTGCCTCACTCGGCATGAGCCTCGGGGTGCTTGAGCCATCGCTCTATCCTATAATTGTAGCCGTCTCCGTAATTACTATCTTCACAACACCATATTTTGTAAAGCTTTCCCAACCCGCATATGGATATGTGGAATCACATCTGCCCAATAAACTTCGTTTCCTGATTGACCGCTACTCCACACAGGTGACAGACTCAAGCAATACCAAACGCCTATGGCGCGACATCTTAGGAAGATATCTATGGAGAATCCTTCTGTATTCTGTTGTGCTCCTCGCCATAATACTTACCTCAAAGACTTTTCTCTTCCCTTTGTGTGAGAAATATCTGGCCAACTGGGGACGCCTCACAGCCACTGCCATAACTTTTGTAGCCATGCTCCCGTTCTTATTCGCGCTTTCATTCTCATCAACCAAACCGGATGAGAAAATGGAACTTCACGCTTCGGCCAGCTTCTATGATGTGCCGCTTGTGGCAATGAGGATCATACGCTATCTTGTGGCCCTCCTGTTTATAGTCTACATGATGAGCATTGCTTATAACGGTATCGTGGCATGGATTACCGGACTCATATGTTTTGCACTGGTGATCATTTTTGCTTCTTCCAAACTCATGACACGTTACAATTCAATAGAGAAAAAATTTATGGATAACCTTAACATCAGGGAAAACACACGGCTTGGACTCAACAATAACCTTGTCAGCGACCTTCATCTTGCTTTTGTTGAGGTTGGTCCTTATACATCTTTTGTGGGCGACAAGCTGCGTGACGCAGGACTGCGAAGCGACTACGGCCTGTCTGTGGCAAGCATACAGCGTGGTGATATACGGATGCCCCTACCGGCTGTTGACGCCAGAATTTTCCCCGGTGACGTGATCGGCGTTATTGGAAATGATGAGCAGATAAAGAGACTTAATGATGACATTGAGCGCGATGAGAAGGCTTTCCGTGCCGTGCAACCGATCCAGACCGACATGGAACTACGCAGCATCAGACTTACAGGCAATTCACCGATAATCAATATCCCGCTTGGCCACACTAATTTGCGCACAGACTACTCTTGCATGATTGTCAAGGTGCAACGTGGTGAAGACGAATTCGAGAACCCGGGACCTACTACCATATTACACGAAGGCGATGTGGTGTGGGTGGTAGGAGATCCATCAAGGATTGACTCCATGAAATAAATAAAACAAGAGCGGGATTAC
>CAZQSD010000107.1:0-11001 GCA_964595885.1 uncultured Sangeribacter sp. | reverse complement strand
ACACGAAAGTAGGAGATAAACACCTACGATTAGTGTTTACCTCCTACTCGATTGGCAGCTTTTTAGATAATTATGTGATACCTGTTGTATGGTTGATTAGTCAACACGATAGAAAGCACGGATTCGATTTGCCTGACTACGAGGATTGTAACCAGGATCATCACTCTCTCCGCTTGTTGCATAGGTCACAGTAGTTCCGTTTAAGGTTACCATTGTAGCACGTGCATAATTACCGGGTTGTCCGTAACCGGTCCATCCCTGAGTTTCCTGAGCAGCGGACGCCGACCAGTAAAGATTACCACGGAATTCAGGGAAAGTATTATAATAATCTACCAAGGCTTTCTCAAGCTCACGAATTCCCGGCATATACCATCCCTTGTTATTAGATACAGTTACTGAACCATCGGAATTTCGTTTGTTTTTGCCATAACAATAATGGAATGCGGAAGGTGGTACCTCGGTATTGAAAATGTGCACTTTATCCATCTTTGCCACTCCTGATTGATTAAATACCCACTGTATCATTGCCCAGGCACCCGCTTTATAATATACTTTGTAATATCTGTTTGACTGTAAAATAGAATTATCGTCGGGATTATTTTGTCCAAAACTGTATGCCCTAACTCCACTCAATCCCCATGGAAGACCGCTATATAATTCTCCCGGGCTCTCATGTTTATCAAGAGGGTCGCTATGCTCAAGATATTCCTCATAATATTCCATCCAGGTTGTCGGGATGGTGGCCGTTTTACCATCATTGCCCGTCCAAGTTCCTGACACTCTCAGCAATGCCTTTTGCTCTATATCCAAAGTTCGCACTCGCCTGTCAACAATATTATTATCAGCGTCTCTGCGCACATACTCTATATCGATAGTTGCCATGCGGTCACCGTAATTCGTCGGATTATTACTGGTGGGCACATTCTCATCTATATAAAAATATATACGGGAGCGTGATCCGTCGTCTTCTCCGTCAACGGTAATTTCATAATTATTGGCAAGGGTTGCTGTAACCAGGTCTGTTGAGAAATAATCACGAGCACCTGTGCCAAACGTAAAGTTTCCGGCCTCCATAGCAGAACGTGGAATTTTCTCCATGCGGATCCAGTCAACAGACTCATGATTACGCACAGTAAACTTGATCTTTGTGTCCCAGTCAGGATGTTCAATTATGGAGCCATCGCCATTCTCACGTAGCATAAACCATACGTCCATAGGGAGTGCTGTAGCATGAGCGTCAACCTTCCTCTCGTTTACGATGGCTAAGTAAAACGGGTTATCATCGTGTACGTTTACTCTACCGTCGAAAGTATATGCCTCATCATCGGAATTACGGATATACTCAAGACCATGAATAACGATATTATTATCATAGCGATGGTTGCGCTTTACCATAAAGTCTGTTTTGGAGTCGCCACCCATATAGACCGTGAATTGGGCCTGATATCTCATCCCCTGATGAGTCGTATATTCTCCTTTAAGGATTAGGGCGGAAGCACGGTCGGAATATGCAAGTGTGGATTTCCAACGCTGGTAGTCTTCCTCTTTGACACCATCCGGATACTGTGGTTCAAGATTGTCATTGAAAGCGGCCTCACCGTTGGTGCGCTTGGCGCTATAGTCTGGTAAGTTTATATTTTCAAAAGTATAATATGAGAAAAGCACTGCCTCTGAGTCCTTATTGATTGTAACGTTAGCTTCCGTTGTAAACTCATGGGCAGCATCATCACATACAAAGTGGGTAGGATCTGCAGGAGTGTCGCCTTTGTGAAACATTGGAGTGTCAGTCACGTCATAAATTTCAAAATACTCAGGGTAGCTATCAGGTTTGCGCTTGTTCTGCCCCTGTCTTACCTCTCCTGTAGGCATAATAAATGGAACCGCAATTGGCATGTTGCGGACACCGTATTCTGTGATTTTGAGAAGAGGATATTCTGAGGTAAATTGATCCGGTTCAAGTTTGATGGATACGTTTACCTTTGCCATAAGAGCCTTCATGTTCACGATGGGGGTTTCGGTAGGCTTCGTTGCGAGATTCACTTTTGTAGGCTCACTTATCATTGGCATTCCGGCTTCCGGCAGCTTGGAGATGTCGCCATAAGCACCGTCTTCGCTCATACGTATCCTGGGATAATAAACCCATGCTTTAAGATCCTCATAAGACTGTATTTTATATGGCTCTCCACCGGAAGTTCGGCCAGCCTGTTGGATTTTGCCTCCCGTGCTATAGTCAGTATAAAAAGCATTCGCCTCATCGTCAGCCGAGGAGGCATCGTCAGTAGCATCAATATTGGCTATGGCAACAATTGTTACATCATTATCGCCCTCCTCGAAAAGTTGGCTTACCCCCTCTCCAGTCGGGATCTTAATAAAAGATGCATTTGTAACTTTCTGATAGGCCCGGAAGTTATCATAATTTGTGGAAGTCAACAACTTTCCATCTGAGCCAAAGAAAAAGACATGCAGAGTCTTGATTGCTTTTTCATCAGGATTTTTTGGGTCGGACGCACGGGTGGCGTGATTCTCAGGCCCTTTATATACATCAAGCATATCGGCACATCTGAAGATAATGCGATTCTCCTCTCCGAAAGTGTTGTCTGCATCCGTAAAATCGTTATGGTCTTCACAGGAAGCAAGCGCCATAAGCAGCATTGCAAGCAGACCGATATTTGTCAGGTGTCTGATCATATATTTCATTTTATGGGGAATAAGCGGGATGTGATTAGTGAATGTCTATATTATTGTCAGCGCCTGGATTGGTGCCGTCTTCCCAGTTCAGACCGTTGTCGGCCTGAAACATCACCACAAACTCGTCGCCCACGAAGTTGAAATGGGCAGTGTGGAGCGTGTTTGGTTTAGGAATATAATTTAGCAGGAATTTACTATGAGTAAAGGTGCGCTCCACACTATCATCACCGATGGTGTAAACAATCTTTATTTCCTTGTCGCTGCCGAGAGTGTATTCCTGATCATCTTCGAGAGTGCCGTCAGGATTCGGAAGAAGGAGTAATGTCACTGGATGGTCTCCTCCCATATAGTCAGCTGAGCCGGCAGTAATGGTCTGGTCCGCATTAAGCAAGGTGAAAATCCCTGAATATGTCTGATCTGATGGAACAGACATGACTGGACTGTCGGTAGTGAAATCAAACACAGCCTGTTTGAAAAATCTACCGGCAAAAGTCACACGTTTTATCACCAAATTTTTATCTGACGTGTGATTATGGAATTTGAAGCGTATGCCAGTCATGAAATGAAAAAACGAGAGATCAACCGTTCCGTTAGTACTCTTACGGTCAAATCTCGCGGCAATTAATGCATCGGGCTGTTTTTTATAATCAAGAGGTGCAGTGAGTGAGTTTCCGGTGGCGTCCAGAGTGAAAGAGAGTCGAGGACCGTGTGATGACCCTGTGGTTGCCGTTGAGTTGCCCATATTGAAAGTCCCTCCTGACTCCCCATTCCCAATAGATGAGGCTGCTCCTATAAAAGAATAATATGAGGAGGCATTATCATCCCAGGGGGTTAGCTTACCGTTGACACTGTAATTAGTAAAGCCACCGCTCACACTGACCTCTATCCGCTGACTGTTAAACACATCTGGCCCCTGAGTGAAAAATATTGATTTTTCATTCCATGACTTGCTCGCCCCGCTCTCGTCAGCACTTCCGGTTGGAGTAAGAGGACGCCTGAATCCCCACACATAAAATCTGTCGAGCGATGTGGTAAGCGCTGCACGTGTAGATAAAGAAGAAAACTCTCCCAGTCCGGCTTCCATACTTATTTGAGGCACTCCGAAAGTGATAAACCTATCCGGAGAAAACTGTGGAGTTGGGGAATCTATATCTGAACAAGCTCCCAACGATGCAAGCAGAATCAGACCACCAGTGGTATATTTTATTTGCCTAATCATTTTAATACTGAGGATTTATGTGTTAGCGAGTATTGCCTTAATGAGAGATAATATAATTACCTCCTTCGGCATCATTCCATTCCTGCAAAGTTGGCTCTTTAAAAATTATATAGTCATTATCGCCTATGGAGAATGAATAGGTGTAGCTACGTCCTCGTTGCCAAACTCCATTATGTGCAGTGACTGTGGTGTTATAGAGTCGGGCGGAGGCAGTGGTAGGTGTGGTGTCGCCATCTTTTTGGAATATGACTTCTACCTCCACGTCTGTACTGACCCTTTGGGGAATTATCAACAGAGGATTAAGAGAGGCCGGGAAAAATTCATATGAACTACCATTTGCAACCGTCAAGTCAGCATATTCAATATCAAACAAGGTGTTTGTTTTGCTGGTAGGCTCTGTCCAGGTGCCTCCTATATAGTCGTTAGTCTCCCCCGATTGTAATACGGCTGGAGCAATGGAGTAAGATGCAGTGTTGCCTATGTTTCTAAGGCTGATATGCTTAATACTGACGGCAGCTCCCAAAGAAGGATCAACACTGACCACAAAATTCAGCCTCGCCAAGATATGGCTGAAATCAAAAGCCACCGGATGAAGCGTGCTCTCAGAAAAGTTCCGCCGGTGGGTGGCGGTAAGAATATCCTTAGCTTGTGAATAGTCAGCAGGATAGGTATATGTGAATGACAGAGTGCTGTGGTCAAAATTAATGTCGGAGATATTGGAATTGAGAGATGGATATGGGTGAATGGCAACGAATGAATATGTATGCAACGGCCTCCAATATTGGATATCGGCATAGCTCCATGCCCCGTTGTTGTAGGAAATCTCCGTACCATTGAAAATAACAGTCGGGAGTTCGGTAGAAGAAGAGAGTTTCATATCGCCATAGACGGCAAATGATTCGTTATGGATAGTAGTGTTGTTGACGAGAGAGGAGCGTGTAGACTCAGTAGCAAGGAATTTTACTTCTATGTCGGATTGAGGCTCATCATTGTTTGACGAACCGGAAACGCATGCAGCTAAGGTCAGTAAAGTCCCGACAACGCAAGTATAATATGTCAGTTTATTAAGCATCTTATCTTTCAAGGATAATGATTTTTTATCTGTGAGGAGGAGAAGGTTGCGCCGTCCGTGCAGAGACGGCGCAATCCTAATGATGTTTGGATTAACCGGGCGGCTAAGTATTTTTGAGTATTAGTTGGCAGAGAACTCCATATTGACCTGTGTGGTGTCACCTGCATCCCAGCCCAGATTCATATCTTGAGAAGTTTGGAAAACGATGGGTTCGAGTCCGGCCTCAGAGCCTGAGATCTTGACCTTATAGGTATAGCTCTTGCCAAGTTCCCATTGGGGCGCCCATGTGCCTTGTAGGGTTGAGCTGAGAACTTCCACATCACCCTTCTTTACCAATATATCAAACTCAAGCCATACATTTGAATCATGATAGAGGTAAGGAATGACATAGCCATCTTCTGTGGTCGCCTTCTTTGCCGCTACCTCACCGTTTGCAACAGATGCCACATTCCCACCTACTAAGTTAAATGCGATAAATGGTTCAGCTCCTTCAGTCTCTGAAGTGCGCGTTGGAACGCCCCAAGGTGTTGCAGCCTTGGGATTATAGTTGCCGTTATCACGGATGTTTACAATTCTCACATCGGAAATCTCTATATCGTAACCGGCGGCAAACCCACTTGTGAATTCAACATTTATTTTAGTAAGAATATGCTTAAAGTTAAATGATACGGGTTCATTTTCAGCTTCTTTACCATCTATCCCTTCAGCTTCTGCATATATCAGATCGTGCTGGTGACTATCGTTGCATGTGTAGTTGGAGAATCTGAGAGCACGTGCATTTACATCGCTTCCGGTGAGATTGAGCGATGCCGAAACTTTAGCGGTAGCATTTTCACAGCTGTAAGCATAGAAATAATACTTTGTGTCAGGCACCCAATAACGAGTATTATCATAACTCCATGTGGTTCCGGTTTTCCTGACTTCCACAGCGCTGAACACATTAACCGGAGTAGCAGTGAATCCATCCTTTAGGTAATAACCATACACATAGAATTTCTCAAGCGAGGCGTTAGTCAATGCGCGTGATTCCTTGCTCACGGCATTCTGGAAGCCTATGGCGTTGCCTTGAACGCCCTCTTCGATGACTTCTTCGGAAGTACACGCAGTCAGCGCCATTGCGCAGACTCCAAGCGAAAAGAGAATCTTTTTCATCGTTTGTTGAATTAATTGATTAATATTATTTAATTATTGTTTGTTCTTCAGTTAATGCCAACCGGAAGGTCAATATCTGCATGTTCTCCCCAATCTGTCACATCAACATCAAAACCGGAATCGGAGAATGACTGCTCATCCTCTATCCGTAAACCGGATATGCGGATTATTCCACCACGAGGTTGCTTTGCCATCTGTTCCGTCACATCTTCATTAAACTCAATGGTTTTACCGTTGTTGAGCTTGACTTCAAGATTGAGAGTATAGGGGTTTTGAGTGCGTGTTGATGATGATCGACCGTAATATTCATCGGGGAATCCCGGTATCCCGAACGACCTTACATGAGCCTCGCATCCGTATGACGTGAGTTCGCAATCATACAGAATGATTGCCGACTCTTCCGAAGTGTAGCCGTCACGGAGATAGACTGACTCTGCCATCCCACCGAGTGCACCGCGTGCCAAGGCTATGTGTTGATTGCCGTAATCAAACTCGTAGCGCACGATATAAGTATAGACCAGCGGTTGCATCTTCACTTCCATCTGCTTCATTTCGTGGAGATCGATATAAGGCACATTTTCTATATAAGCGGCATAAAGCACATCTGGGGGATTGATTGTGCGAACCGATGGGTAGACAGAGGCTATATACTCTAAGGAAGAGCGTGAGCGTGTAGTTGTAGATGCACGCACTTCCTGAAGTGAGGCTATGTCTGAGAGGACAATATATTCGGTGTCTCCGTTATATAACAGGAAAGAATGCTCTTCGGCATCGTCAACATTTACCTTTCCTCCCTGGGGGGTAAGGAATGTCTCACGCGGATTTTTATCCGAATAGTAGGTGATTAGCTTCACCCATTCCGGGAGAGCAGGGCGTAGGTCTGAATACCCGATTCCGTAGAATCCCGGATCCCAATTGGCAGCATGCCCCATGCCATAGTCGCGCTCCCATTCCTGCTCCCAGTACAATGACAGAGAGGCGGTGCGGAAATGATTGTAACATAAGTCTTTCCGGCACGAGCTCATCACTGACAATAGGGCAAGGGCAACAGTTAATATGCTGTAGTTGGCCATTTTCATAATGCCGAATTTATTTTCTTGATTTGTTGATGTCATAGAAACGCCATGCGATTGAAAATTTGATTTTCAATGGACCAAAATAGTTAAGTGACTTGGTTCGCTGATATAGGTAGTGGTCATCATAAGGGATATATTCCTTGTAACGGGAATACATATATCCTGCGCCGACTTCAGCATCAAGAGAAAGGGAATTTCCTATAGGCCACATAACACCGAAAGAGATTCCGGCAAGTCCCCCCTCTCCCCGATAACCGGTCTTACCGTTCTCAAGGTCATACCAACCGCCTCCCGTGAATGCGCCGGCATAGATGCCGTGCCAGACACCACGCGGACGCATCCAATAGCGTATTTCAGGGGAAATCATGGCTATCTGATAATACTTATGCCGGGAGGCTTTGTCCCACCATGCCACATTCCCTTCCATCGACAGTGACCAGCGAGAGTTTACTCGCCATTGAAGCTCAAGGTTGGGCATAAGGACTGCATCGTATAGGAAGTTGGTGGCGAGGGCGAAACGGTGTAGTGGAGTGTGGGCTTGACCTTCTTTCGGTAGGGGGGTAGAAGATGTCTGTGCCGACACCATCACTGTGGATAATATGGTTAGCAGGAAAGCTATTTTTATCTTCATAAAGATTCGTTTCAGATGCGGTGGGTGGTCTAACTTATAAATGTACGATTTAAAATCGTGGAAAAATGTTGAAAATCTATCCGTTGGGAAGATTGACGGGGCAAAGTTAAACATAAATTTGCAAATTACCCCCCCCGATTGTTAAAATATGTTAATTAATAGTTAAAAATATATTTGGAGGTAATGATTAACCCTTTTGGGCATCAGGGGGCAATATAAAAAGCTACCAATGGCTTACAAAATCATTGGTAGCTTTTATTGATGAGTTTTATCTGGGAGGAGGTTATTTTACGAAGGAGGCGAGGCGGTCGAAGAAGGAGGGGTCTTCGCCTGTGGTGAGATCCACGAGCATACCTTCCGGATTTACTATGGCTTTAGTTGGGAAACCCTGGATATTGTAGGCTTCGTAGAGGGCTTTGTCATTGCCATTATAGACATTAAGCCAGGGCAGTTGATGTTCCTTGACGCCGTTACGCCAGTCAGCTTCCGATTCGTTGCAGTCAATGCCGATAACTACAATCTTGTTGCCATATTTATTGTAGGCTTCTTTAAGTGCAGGGAAACCTTTGACACACCAGCCGCACCAGCTTCCCCAGAAGTCGAGCACTACCCATTTGCCACGGAAGTCGGAGAGGCTTACTTTCTTGCCGTCGAGATCCGGGAGGGTGAAATTAGGGGCCGGGATAGTGCCGGAGGCTATCTCTGCCTTGCGAGCCTCTTCAGATGCTCGGTCTTGCTGCATATCTTCCACTTGCTTGTTATAAGATTCTGCGTATGGCATCAGGATAGATTTCTTTGCCTCGGGAGTCAGATTGTCATAGATAACCTTGAAGTCATCTCCACTGAGATCCAGAATGGCGAATGGCACCACAGGACTATTGGGATGGTCAGCCACAAATTTCTTGATGGCTCCGTCGTAGCGATCCATGATTTCCTTTGATTGTGCTTCCGACACGCTGTCACTCGTGTTTACCAATGTCAGGTATTCCTGCTGAATAGGATTGGTTATAGACTGGAGTGTGGTGAGATCTTCCATTAGTTCGGTGCCTTTTGCTTCATAGTCCAGAGGCTCGAAGCTCTTTATGGTGATCTCAAGTTTTTCATTTGGCGAAGCATAAAACTCAGGTTGCTTCATAGTCATTACTGGAGGGTTGATGATGTATTGAGCCGGACCGGCAGGGTCAAGTTTCATCTTTGCCACTCCGTTTTTCACTTCCAGTGTGTCATAAACGACTTTGAGATCTTCTGCTTTGGTGGCGGTGAAGATATTGTCAATAGTGACGTGATTCACCACTACGGTCTTCTCGGAGAAGTTTTCAGGCAACTGGATTGTCACAGTGCCATCATCGTTTGAGCAGGATGCCATTATCATGCCCATCGCTGCCATAATGATCAGTTTTTTCATTTTTTAATAATATGTTTAGTTTTATTAGTTTAGAGACTATTCTAAATGGGAGAGTGTTTCCCAATGTCCACCTTTTTTGGGACCGACCCTTCTAATTAGATGGCTCATTTTAGCAATCTCGCGATCAATTGTTGGGGCACTGACCCCAATTGCTACCGCTATAGAATCAAGGCTAATAGTGGGCTCCTTTTTTACCAGATCAAGAATCTGACGTTGACGCTGGGAAATATTTTTAGCATCATTTTTAGCATCATTTTTAGCATCATTTTTAGCATCATTTTTAATTGCGTGTGATATAAGAGGCTTTTGAGTTTGCAAATCAAATGTTACCTTTACGGAATTTATCGTAGTTTCAATACGCATTGGACGTCCTGTAACTTCTTGCCATTTCTTAAGTTTGTGAAGTCCATATCCTAAGTTTTCCGATAGATGTGCAAGTCGGAATAACTTTGAGATTAGAGGATTACGTGGTTGTGATTCAAATGATGTTTCCATTATTTCTATCGGTTGAGGCATACCTCCAGGGTTGAGGAACTCAATCCTATCGTCAAAGACATGGATACAACTACGGCGTGAGCTGAAGTGGTCAGCATGTGCCATTTGATTTGCCATTGCTTCGCGTAATATATCATATTCAGAAAAATCCTCGACAGACTGTCCTCGTTCGTTTATTCCAATCATGGGAGTATTGACAAGCGTGCGAAGGCGGCGTAATATTATGCGACTGGCTTCCCAAAGATTCTGTTGTTCAGGTATTCGGTAAGTATAATTATTTGTTATTGCCTCAATCCCGGTGCCAGGTATTTCTACATAATCGGCGCAGAAGGTGGGAACAAAATTAAAGGTATATGGACTTTTCCCGAGCATTATTAATCCCCCATAGGTTAGTTGACCCTCATGGTCTGTAATCCCCACTCCATTGCAAAAATCTTCATCATTGACACTATCAAGATGGGGAACTAGTCCCCAATGCCGTACTTCAACACGGAAATCGGTAAGCGAATCTCTGTTGAGCATGTCAATGCTTGTATTAGGAATAGATTTCTGAGACTGAACGCCGAATGACTGATCACGGATCATTGACATTATTTCTTGCTGTGTGGCACGCTGGTCACCACTGCCCATACGAATAAAAGTGTTTTCGAGGGAACCAAAATAAACGGGTTTAATCTCGGAAGAGGGTATATAAAAAGCAAGAATATTTTTACCAATTATTTCATACCTATTTAGCGTGGAGGAGAGTGGAACATTGAATTTTTTAGAACGCAGTGTTCCAAAGAAATCTTGTTCAAGTTTTTCGATATTATCCACACCAATTATTTCAAAAGAGCGTCCGGATTGTTTTACGCCGAGCACAATCCAACCTCCGGAACAATTTGAGAAAGCACTAACTGTTTCCCATATATTCTTTGGTAAATCTGATTTCGCGGCTTTTACCTCGAAATCATCCCATTCTATGTCGCGTAGCCGAGCTATGAGTTCTTCTTTTGTCATATCAGTGGCAAAGGTAATCATTTTAATTGGATTTTCAGTGGGTTACACTTTATTATCAATGGGCTTTACGGTTAAAATGGGTTGGGGAAAGAGAGAAGATGTAATTTACAATGAAATTTTTTCAAAAAAATTAGCAGTTTGTAAAACAAAATAAACCGGGGGAGTGTTATAATATCAGAAAATCGTTTCATGATGTTAGGTTAGTTATAAAGTATTATGGAAAACAAAGGGCATTTGGTTGGGAAACCGGATGCCTTTTTATGT
>CAZQSD010000106.1:0-11344 GCA_964595885.1 uncultured Sangeribacter sp. | reverse complement strand
GAATCCGTTTCTTACAAGGAAATGGATTTTTTATTATATGTTTTAGTTAAAGACCACTGATTACTATTTCATTGGCCTGATCAATGACCGACGTGTCGATAGAGTCAAGATAGATCTGTGTGGTTGCGGTAGATTCATGGCCGAGCGCATCGGAGATCACACTGAGGGGCACATTTTTCGTTTTGGCAATAGTGGCCCACGAATGGCGGCATACGTATGTGGTGAGGCTAAGCGAGATTTCTGCCATCTTGCCTATGGTTTTCAAGGCTTTGTTTACTTGCCGCAGGGCCGTTTCATATTGTCGCCTCTCGTTGTCGCCGGGGGTGGTGATTATGGGAAGCAGAAAAGGGGAATCGGTCACGCTATACCGGTCAACCAAATTGCCTATCCGGTCAATCATCTTTATATATAGCTGTTGGCCGGTCTTATGGCGGCGATAAGTCAGGATTCCGTTGCGGATGTCGGTCTTTCTCAGAAAAGCGGCGTCTACAAACGACATGCCCCGGCAATAGAACAGAAACAGGAAGATGTCACGTGAAAATTCAAGGGAGGGTAGAGTGGAAAGGTCGAGTTGCACGATGCGTCTTATGTCATTGATCGAGATGGCGCGTTTGCGGGTTTTCTCCATGCCGGTAAACACCGTGCGAAACGGGTTGCGGTCGGCGGTGAGACCCTGTTCCACAGCCCGGTTGTAGACGGCACGCATTATGCGCATATAAAAAGAGATGGAATTCTGGGCAAGTCCGGCAGATTTAAGGAAGGTCTGGTAGTCTTCCATCATGATTGCGTCGATGTCTCCGACAGCTATGTCTCTCCCCTCGCGGAAGCGCCGGAAACTGCCTAATGTGGCGCGGTAGTTGCAAGCCGTGCCGATCTGGCGCAGCTGCTTCAGCCGCTCTATGATGTCTTCCATGAAAGGAAACCAGGATGCTTCTCCCCGCAGGGTGCGGAATTGGCTGACCACATCGTCTGACGTGTAGTCGGAGCCCCGGTGGTCGAGGGAGCAGATTATGCCTGTCAGCGATTTAATGTCGCGTTTCACTATCCTGTCTATTTCACGCAGGATAGTGTTGCGCTGCCCATCGGGAGCGGTGATGGTGACAGAGTGTTTTTCATCCCATTCGTAGGAATGGAGCCTGACCCCGGCAGACAACTGCCTGACGGTTTTGTTATGGGTTACGAGATAGACTATGCTGCCCGGGCTGTCGGCAGACGAGGACGGACGAAATTTAATTTTTACTTTAGCCATAGCGGATTATCATTTGTGCTTTTTAATTAACGATAATTGCTATGGCCTGATGGGTGGGCGGCAGCGTAACGGCTCAGCTTGAAAGGACTATCCCTCTCACGTTGCCAAACCGGCAGCGGCTCAGGTCAGCGGGAGAGATCAGGAAGGCGAGCACCCCCGTGTCCATGAAATTGAGGTCGAAGTCTTCTCCTGAAAATGAATCAACCTGAAGCAGTATTTCCATGTCTTCAAATGGATGGTCCCAGCTTTCCCATTGCCGATGGATAGGCGGGGCCAGCATGACATGCTCATCGTCAAGCGGAGTCTCCCGGAGGCTGAACCTCATCTGCATTTCCTCCGGCGACGACTGCTCTCCGTCATCGTCGATAAGCACCACCTCGCGCAGATCTGTCATGGTCGGGGAATACATGACCTTGACCGCCTCCGGTGAGGATATGGTGCCTCCGATTGTATCGGTTGCCACGTCGATGCCTAAATAATGGTCAATTTTAGCGAAAAATGACAGCAGACCTGTAGGCGGAAGCACGTGGTCAACGTCATAGGGAGCGATCTCCTCCATATTTATCTGGCAGATGAAGAAATATGGATATTCGTCACCCTCGTTGTCAAGATAGGTGGGATAATCGGTTCCTTCCGGCAAATCGGGATTGCCCCAGAACCGGGAGCAGCCCCGGCCAACAGGTTTGCCGGGGACTGACAGAGTCAGATATATAGGGGTCATTTTCAGTTCAGTCAAACATTAGTTAGTGATTGTTTTCCGGTTTTAATCAAACATTACTCCGGGATTCATGGTGTTGGGTGCTTTCCAGTCGATGCCATATGTCTCGAGCACGTTTTTCTTCTTCGACCAGTAGCCGAAGCAGAATCCCATCCTTCTGGGCACGAACCGGAGTGATTTATGGCATTCTTTTTCGACATCATATATTATATCTTCCCAATATTGAGTGCGTTCAACGGGATCAAACTTCAGATGACGGCGGTATTTTTTGCAATACTCCGTCATGGGAAAGTCTAAGTTGATGTAATCACGAAGTTTTTGCAGTTCTTTTTCGTTATCCTTGTCTTCCGGATCAAGGGACAGCATGTATTCCCTCACCTCGATGGCAAAGCGGGGTGTAGATTCTTCATCTATATAGTCAAGCATCTGGCCCAACAGTTGAGCCTTCTCGGCCGGGGTGTTGAATTCCCCTTCAACGGTGGGAGGCAATGATTTCAGGAGTTCGAAAGCCTCTTTGGAAAGAGGTATGTTTTTCCAGAAGGCACCTCTCTTATTGTAGTTTTCCACCATTTCGTGGCATAGGTCCAGAAGTCGTTTTAATGTTTTTTTCATAATGTTTTGTTTTGTCGGTTGATAACGCGATTAGTAGTGGGCAAAGACTCTGGCCAGAGTCTTTGCCCACTACTCGCATGATAAACTATCGAAAGTAGGGATAACTGAATTTAGGGTTATCAAATGGTGAGGGAAGCGGGGAGGATCGGCATTGCGCCTGCCTGAGTGCAGACGAAGGCAGATGTCTCAACCGCACAGTTGTGGGCTTCGCCGACGCTTTTCCCTTTCAGGATGCTGGCGATGAAAGCTGCAGTGAAGGAATCGCCTGCGCCCACAGTATCAGCCACATCAACCACAGGAGTAGGACGGAAGTAAACCTTGCCCGGAGTGAACACGTAGCTGCCGTTTACGCCGCAGGTGAGGATGAGCATCTTTAGGTTATACTTGCCGAGGAGGATCCAGCATTTGTCCTGGAGGTCAATGCCGGGATAGCCGAACAGACGGCTGATGACAACCAGTTCCTCATCGTTAATCTTCAGTATGTTGCAACGCTCCATTGACTCTGCGATGGTCTCCTTTGTGAAGAAGCCCTGACGCAGGTTGATGTCAAATATGATCAGCGGGTCGTTTTCCGCAGGAATTGCGTCGATAAACTTCTTGATGGTCTCTCTTGACACCACATTTCTCTGAGCAAGCGATCCGAAGCAGATAGCCCTGGTTTCTTTGGCAAGGTTCTCGAGAGCCGGAGTGAAGGGGATGTTGTCCCATGCCACGTTCTCCTTGATGTCATATTGCGGGATGCCGTCGGCATCAAGCTCCACCTGTACTGTGCCGGTGGGGTAGGGCACTGTCTCGATGAGTACATTAAGACCCTTTGCGTTGAAATTGTCGAGGATCTCCTTGCCGAGTGCGTCATCTCCGATTGCGCTGACCGCACAGCTTGGCAGTCCGAACTGCGACACGTGGTATGCGAAGTTGGCCGGTGCGCCACCTATCTTTTTCCCTTCGGGAAGCACGTCCCATAGTGCCTCACCCATGCCTACTACGAATTTCTTATCCATAATATATTTAAGTTTTTCTGTTTGTTAGTTTAAAGTTAATGTTAAGCTTTCTTGATCTGTGTCATGAAATAGAGGAGATAGAGCACGCCGATGCTCATCACGCCTACTGCGCCTGCCACACCCATGCTTCCCTGGGCGAAGCCCATGCAGAGGGGGAAGATTGTGCCGCCGAACAGACCCATGATCATAAGGCCTGACACCTCATTCTTCTCATTGGGCTGGCGGTTGAGGGCCTGTGCGAACACTACGGAGAACACGTTGGAGTTGCCGAAGCCGATCAGGGCGATGCCTGCGAGCACGATAAACTGTGAAGCTGCCACAAAGAGGGCGATCACACCAAAGATCATGCAACCCACGCTGAAAGCGAAGAAGCTGCGGGCAGACACGCGGGCAAGGATGTAGGAACCGGCAAGACAGCCGCCTGTGCGGAAGTAGAAGTAAATCTGAGTGCCGATCACAGCCTCACCGGTGGTGAGTCCGAATTTCTCGATGAGAATCTGAGGGGCAAAAGTGTTGGTGCCCACGTCGATGCCCACATGACACATGATGCCCACGAAGCAGAGCGACACGAAAGGAATGCTCAGGAGCTTCACGCATTCCATGAAACCGGTGATTTTGTCAGGTTTCTCTTCCTGAATCGGAGTTGCGCTGAGCATGGCGATTGAAAGCACGTTGATCACGGCGAAGATGGGGAACACGATGCGCCAGTCAAGGCCGAAGGTGGGTATGAGCTGCGCGGCACCCCATGCCATAAGATATGGCGCCAGAAGAGAGGCGAGTGCCTTTACGAACTGGCCGAAAGTAAGGGTCGAGGCCAGACGGTCAGGCGAGATAAGGCCCGACACGAGCGGGTTGAGGGAGGTCTGCATCACGGCGTTGCCGATGCCGAGAAGTGAGAAGGCAATAAGCATCGTGACGTAGCCTGAGCCGAAAATCGGAATGCAGAGCGAAACGAGGGTGAGGAGCTGGGAGAGCATCACGGTCTGCTTGCGGCCGATCTTGTTCATCAGTATGCCTGTGGGCACTGAGAAGATAAGAAACCAGAAGAATACGAGGGAGGGGATGAAGCCCGCTTCTGCGGCAGACAGGTTGAGGTCTTCCTTTACAAAGTTGGTGGCTGAGCCTACAAGGTCAACGAAGCCCATTGTAAAGAAGCAGAGCATCACCGGGATCATCTGAAGGAGCATCCCCTTCTTGTCAGTTTGTACGGTAGTTGCCATTATAGTGTCTGTTGATTATGGTGTTAACTGTTGAGTAGCCTGATTAAGTTATTTCACTGCGTAAATCTTGAGGTGGTCAAGGATCGCGTTGCCGTTGGAACGTACGGAGAAAGTGGTGAAAGGCTCGTCGGGGAACACGAGGTTGGTCTGCACTGACTTGCCGTTGTTGGCAAACACCTCTACGCTTGAGCTGTCGAGGAATATGCGGAGAGCTAACTTGCCATTGTCCTCAAATGTCGGGGCAACTGTCACGCAAGGGAAATTCTCGCTGAAGTTGACGATGCCGCTCTGTCGGCGGTCAACCGAAAGGGTGTGTTCCTTTACATTGTAGACCATGTCAACCTTATTCCCCTGAGGATTGCTGAGGGTGAAGGTCACTTCAGTGGCATTGCGGCTGTCTACCTCGGCCACGATCTCACATGCTGCGTTTTTCTCGGCAGGGAGATTGAAGGCGGCAGCTTTCTTGCCTACTGTCTTCTTTGATGAAGAGGCCACAGTCTTGCCGCGCAGGGCATTCAGTTCCGGAGAAGGCACTGAGGCCAGATAGATCTGTCCGTCGGGAGCAGTGAAGAGTTCCATCTCGCGGGGGAGGGTGTTGGCACTGCGGAACTGCATTGTGGGCACGTCGGCTGCATACTGCCAGTTGCTCATCCAGCCGATCACGGTGCGGCGATGGTCAGGAGCGTCGCTCCAGCTTACAGTGGCATAGTGGTCTTTGCCGAAGTCCATCCACTTGGTGGGCACCTTGCCGTCAATGTCGGTGTCGGCCACAAACTTCTTACCGTCGAAGTCGCCGATGAAATATTGTGTTGCGCTGCCTCCGAAAGGTCCGCCGGGGTTGATGTTGCAGAGCACCACCCATTTCTTCTTGTCCGTGCCGTCAACGGGAAGCTCAAACAGATCGGGGCACTCCCACACGCCGTCCTGGGCACCGAGACCTTTTCCGAATGCGCTCTCGAGGGTCCAGTCTTTAAGGTTGGGAGAAGTGAAGAGCAGCATCTCATAATCCAGGGCATGGGCGAGGATAAGATTCCATTCCTTGGTCTCCTCATTCCAGAACATGTTGGGGTCGCGTGCCTCGCTTTCGAGAGTGAGGATAGGATTGCCGGCATATGGAGTGAATGTGGCTCCGTTGTCGTTGCTGTAGGCAAGGCTCTGGATCTGGCTGGCGGCTGCCGAGGTGTAGAGGGCGATCACGGCATCCTTGCCGAAGCCGGCGGTGTTGTTGTGGTCAATCACGCAGCTGCCGCTGAAAATAGAGCCGAGTCCGTCAGGCACGATTGCTGCTCCGTGTTGCTCCCAGTTGATGAGGTCGGTTGATGTGGCGTGGCCCCAGGTCATGTTCTGCCATTTTGAACCGTAGGGGTTCCATTGGTAGAAGAGGTGCCAAGTGCCGTCAACGTAGACCATGCCGTTGGGGTCGTTCATCCAGCCGTATTCCGGACTCTGGTGATAATAGGGGCGGTATTTTGTTTCTGTGTTTGTAGTGTCAAAAGTGTCGGAAAGGGTTATACCCTGCCAGCATACGGCATCTTTTGCCTCGCGTAGGTTTTGGCGACCGTGATTGGCGATGATGTTGAGCACCACGTTATGGCCTTTATATTTCGAGAGGTCATAAGGCACGGTGAAGTCGGTCTTCGACTGAGCGAGTCGCGCATAGAAAGTCTCTGCGATCTTGCCGTCGACGAGCACGTCGATCTTTGCGTCATCGATGCTCTCCTGGATGGGTAGGATCAGGAAATTCTTGTCTCCGGTGACACGCACGAGGGTATTGTGGATGCCAAGGTGCTCCACCTTCACCCCGTCGCCCGCCTGGGCAAAGGCGGGGGCTATTAAAGCTGCGCCTGTCATGATGGCTGCAGTTAGTCGGTCAGTTATTTTTTTCATTGGACTGCGATTAGATTTCTAAATAAAAAATGTGAACCTGAAAAAATCTTTTTACCTGTATCTCCTGAAAACTTATCAAAGGGCACCTGTGAGAGCCATTTGGTTTTCACACTGCAAAACTAATACTATATTGGCAGAAATAATATAAAATATGATGCAAGAAGTGTTAAAAATGTTGGATTTTACGATTATTTATAGGTTTTACCCTTTTTTTTATAGGATTTTCCTTAAATTTGCAAGGAAATATCTCAACAACCTGTATCATGAAACAATTCATATTGATTCTTATTGCAATATTTGCTCTTGTCTCCGCCTCATCTTGCGGGAGAGAAAAAAAATATAAGATTGCCGTCTCCCAGTGTAGTGAAGACGACTGGCGGAAGAAGATGAATGACGAGATCAACCGCGAGGTGATGCTTCACGACGATGTGGAGGTAGAGATATTGTCGGCTGATGACAGCAGCAAGAAGCAGATAGAAGACATACGTTATTTCGTAGACAATGATTTTGACATACTCATTGTCTCCCCCAATGAGGCGGCGGCCCTCACCCCTATAATAGAGGAGGTATATCGTAAGGGGATGCCCGTCATAATCTTCGACCGCAACATCAACTCCAATACTTACACAGCGAGGATAGGGGCCGATGACGTGACGCTCGGTAAATCGGCCGCCCACTACGCCTTTCATATCCTTGACAAGACTCCGAAGGCTATTGAGATTTACGGGTTGCCCGGTTCAACTCCTGCCGATGACCGCCACAAAGGGTTTGTTGAAGAATTTGTGGGCAACGGAGGCACATTGCTTGCCACTGCGCCTGCCAACTGGAAACAGGAGGATGCGATGCCTTTGGTTGACTCTTTACTGAGGGTTTATCCTGAGGTGGATCTTATTTTCGCCCATAATGACCGAATGGCTATAGGTGCGTCGAAAGTGGCTGAGAAGTTAGGCAAAAGGAATATCAAGATCATCGGTATAGATGCTGCTCCCGAAATCGGCATACAGGCCGTTTCCGACGGAGTCATAGACGCGACTTTCCTATACCCCACAGAGGGTCACCGCCTTATCCAGACTGCTCTCCATATACTCAAGGATGAGCCTTATCAGCGTGACATCATCCTTCCGTTGGCATCTGCCGTAGATAATACCAATGCCGATATATTGCTGGTTCAGAATGAGACGCTTAATGCCGAGACCGATAAGATGAGGGTGCTGAAGAGCAAGATCAATGAATATTGGGATAAGCATTCCTCCCAGACCTCTCTCTTTTACGCCTGCCTGGTTATCCTTATTCTGTTGAGCGGCGTGCTGTTTCTTTTGCTGCGCACATTCTGGATGAACAAGCACCATCAGGAGGATCTCCTTGTGCAGAACCGGCTTCTCGAAGAGGAACGCGACAAACAGAAAGAACTGAATGTGAAGTTGGAAGAGGCTACCCAGTCCAAACTCGTCTTTTTCACCAATGTGAGCCACGACCTGCGCACTCCACTCACACTTATCTCCGAACCGGTGTCGCAGCTTGTGGATGCTCCTAACCTTACTCCCCAGCAGCACACCCTGATGAAGATTGCCAACAAGAATGTCAGGATACTTAACCGGTTGATAAATCAGATTCTTGATTTCAGGAAATATGAGAACGGCAAGCTCAATCTGAACCTGACTGAGGTGGATTTCCGTAAAGTGGTTGACGACTGGATGGACTCGTTCAGGGAAATTGCCAGGAAACGTGACATCAAGTTCACTCTTCAGCCCCCTTCCGGCGACGCGCCGCTGCTGATGGCCATTGATGTGGAGAAAGTGGAGCGTGTGTTTTTCAACCTTGTGTCAAACGCATTCAAATATACCCGCGACAATGGCACCATCACCGTGTCTTATGCTTTGGAAAACAATAATCTGGTGTTGAAGGTGGCCGACACGGGTGAGGGTATAAGCCAGCGTGATCTCGGCAATATCTTCGACCGTTTCTATGAGGTAGACCGTATCCATCCGAAAGGCTCCGGAATCGGGCTTTCAGTAGCCAAGGCATTTATCGAGCTTCACGGAGGCACGATCACTGTGGAAAGCGAGTTGAAGAAGGGTTCGGTATTTATTGTTACCCTTCCTGTGAAGCATGTGGCGGCAGCCGCCGACAATGTGAGCAAGTCGATTGAGGCAGCGGCTGTGGAGTCGGAACTTGACACCATTGAAACCGAAATGACCTTCCGGGAAGATAAACCACTTGTGCTGGTGATAGATGATAACCGCGACATAAGGCAGATGGTCAGCGAACTGCTGAGTGCAGACTACAACATACTCACAGCCGCCAACGGAGGAGAGGGTATAAAGAAAGCGGCCAAATATGTGCCTGATCTTATCATAAGCGATGTGATGATGCCGGGTATGGATGGTCTGGAATGCTGCCGCATGCTTAAGGAAGAGACTTCCACCTCTCACATTCCTGTATTGCTTCTCACTGCCTGCTCGATGGATGAGCAGAGGGCACAGGGGTATGACAGCGGTGCCGACGGCTATCTGTCAAAACCGTTCTCCGCGCAGGTGCTGAAGTCGCGCATTGCGAGCCTTATCAGCAACAGGAAGCGTATAAAGGAGTTATGGCAGGCACCGGCTCCTAAGAACAGTAAGTCCCAAAAGAATACTTCCGAAGTCAAGAAAGAGGTTACGAAACAGACGGATATTGAAAGCGCCTTTTATTCAAAATTCTTTGAAGTGTTTGAGGCAGAAATGGGTAATCCCGATGTCAGCGTTGATAGCATCGCGGCCGCTTTAGGGCTCGAGCGCACACAGTTCTATCGCAAGATAAAGGCTCTCACCAATTATTCCCCTGTGGAGCTTATGCGCAATTTGCGTTTGAAAAAGGCACGTTCCCTTGTCACTTCCACCGACAAGAGCATCAGCGAGATAGGTTATGAGGTTGGCTTCTCTACTCCTGCTTACTTCACCAAGTGCTATCGTGATGCCTATGGAGAAACCCCGACCGAAACGCGCCAGAAGATAACAACAGCGTGACATAATACTATGATTACATGAAAAGAGGCTGCTTCAAGATGAAGTAGCCTCTTTAACTTAGCCGGTGGTTTATGATAGATTATCAGTTGATTGCAATTTTGCGGCTTTGGTTGCCGGTGCGGACGATATAGAGTCCGGAGGGAAGCGAGTTGATGTCAGTTTGGGTGGCATTTCGCATCACTATTGTGCCGTCAATTTTATAGACATTCATGGAGTTGGAAGCTGCTGTCGTGCTTGCTATCCCGTCATTAACTATTGACTCCATGCGGAATGCCGGTGAGATGGTCTGTTCCTGATATGCTCCGTAAGCATCTTCTACATATACGCGGAGGTCATACCACTTGTTGTCGCTCTCCTTGTCAACGCCATCTAAATATCCACGGAAGCAGTAGCCGAATCCGGGGAGATAGAACAGTTCCGGAATCTCCTGAAGGTCAATCTCTTTCCATAGATCCTGCCCCATAGGTGACCATTCAGCCTTAACCGATGCTATTTCGCCGGTATCGAAATAAGTACCCCATTTGCCATCTTTTTCCCATCTCTTTTCTATAGGAGCCAAAGCATAGAATTCCAAATATCCGTCAGACGGTGATTCAAGTCGGTCTGTTACCTTGTCATCATTGTTTCGGAACTGCAGATAGGTGAGGGTAGGGGCTGTGCCGTTTCCAATATTTGAGTCATAATGGATTTTAGCTGAGGATAGACCGCTGATTGTCTCGTCAATCAGGATGTTATCAGTAGAGATTTCAGCATCAAACACTCCGGTGTATGCCCATACATCCCACCAGTTGTCAATTGAATCACAGATTCTTTCTCCGTCAACATCCACCGCCACATCACATACCGGAAGACCAAGTTCTTCACGCTGCTCTTCTGTCCAATTATATGCCCATTCGGGATAACCGGTTGCATCTATCTGCATATCCTCACCATAACGGCCTGTATAAGTCATATCAAATGTGGCATCATGAAACATAATTGTCAATATCGGAGCACAGTTACCAAGCGTTGTATACTGAATTTCTCCTGAATATCGGGGATTCCCATCTAACTGAAATCCGTCAGATGTGCAATTATAGGCAAGGAAATCGGAAGGATTGATGCCAAGTTGACATAACCCACTCTCCCCTCTTTTTAAAGGCATGCCGGTTATAGCAGGTGCAGTACCTAATAGATTTTGTGTAAAACATGAACCGGCTGGATATATCCACATATCATAGTCAGAGTTATAGTCTTCGGGCAACCATAAACTAATATCGTTTTCATTCAACTGAAGAGTAGTATAGGTACAATCTCCATTGCTAAATACAGCTGTTAATGTATCAAGCTTACCTTTTGATTCAAACCCAAATCCAACACAAAAACTTTGATAATCAAAAACTTTAGTTTTATTGATATTTAAAGGTGTCTTGCAGAAATCCACCTCTGATATTTGCCAATTTGAAAGGGTAGGCGAGATTTCTGTTTTAGTGAAATCAATAGGTAATATCATAGCCGTGACCCCTCCGGTCCATAGGTATTCGTCAATTCTGGTAAACTTAAAGTTTTCAGATATTTGATTCGTGCGTATTGTAGTCCACACTTCATGTAGTCCACTAACTCCAAACCCAAAGCTTGGAAAATAGTGTCCTTTCCATAAAATATCTATAAAC